>NZ_JBKHKJ010000005.1:0-193825 GCF_046546515.1 Parasediminibacterium schistidii
TAAACTTTCGGGAAGTTACCGATTACCCTGCATCAAGAACAAAGTGAAGGTCACAAGCGGCACGCTTGCAGGAAAAATCCCATAAATCCATCTAATCCCATAAATCCAGGTTCAGACAAACTTCCCCGTTCATCAGCCGACATCACTTCGACCCTAGGAGAAGTCTAACCTCTAAAAACAATCTTATCCCAATTCAAACTTCCTTTGTAAGGAAATGTCAATATTTCCGTACATAATAATTGTATATCAACTTATTCATTTCACCTTTGTTATTTAATCGTTGCCTCATGGCAAGGTTAAAAAGGCAAACAAAAAAGCAATGATGCAAAAATTATTATTCAGCGGGATAATGGCATTGTGTGTGCTGGCATCCTGCGCACAAAAACAAACAAAAAAAGATATGAGCGAAACAAAAACAGACCCCAATGTAAAAACAGCAACCGCCTACTTTGGCGAGGGTTGCTTCTGGTGTACCGAGGCTTTTTTCCAACGAATAGAAGGCGTGGTAAGCGTACGCAGCGGCTATGGCGGTGGGCATGTAGAAAACCCTACTTATGAGCAGGTATGCGACAAAAATACGGGCCATGCAGAAGTAACAAAAATAGAATACGACCCTGCAAAAGTTAGTTATGAAGATTTGCTGGAAGTATTCTGGAAAACCCATGACCCCACAACCATGAACCAGCAGGGCAATGACGTGGGCCCGCAGTACAGGAGCGTAATTTTCTACCTGAATGATGAGCAAAAAGAAAAGGCTATTCATTACAAGGCAGCTTTGGATGCAAGCCATGCGTATGCCAAGCCTATAGTAACCGCCATTGAGCCTTTCAAGAACTATTACCCCGCCGAGGATTACCATCAAAATTATTACAACGACCACCCGGGGCAAGGGTATTGCTCATTTGTGATAAGGCCCAAAGTAGAAAAGTTTGAAAAAGTGTTCAAGCATAAATTAAAGAAAGAGAATTAGGTTTAATGTGTGTTAGTTGTTTCAGGCTGTTGGATTTTTTCCAATGGTCTGTTTTTGATTAGGCTAAAGAATAGTGATTTTAAGAATAATCAGTCGTGTCTGTTAACGTTGAACCGTCAACTTAACTCCGAATATACTCTTTTTTAATATTTTTTATAAAAGCCTTACAGCAGCCGGGTGCATTTCAAAATTTCGTTTTTTTTTGTTTTCTATTGGCAAAATCTGGGTTCAGCAAGAATCCTATATGGGGGAAATTTTGGATGCCCATAGGGGCATATTCCCCCCATATAGGATTTTTATTTTGGGCTATATACATATTTCATGCGAATTTTACATTAAAGGAGCAACTAGGGCAGGGTAAACGCATCAAAATTCTTTTGCTCGAATCTTCGAGTTTGACACCAGTCTTGGCATAAGCCACCTTATTTTATCAGGTCAGCCGCAGGCTGATTGAAAAAAATGCGCAGCATATTTTTTTCAAAGGATAAAATAGAGTGGCGTTGCGAAGACGAAGCCCGCCGGCTATGAGGCAAAAGGACTAAAAAAAAGCATTTTAGGATAAAAAAGGTAATTAGGCATTGAATAAATTTTTTATGCGTTTGCTCTGGCAACTAGGGGCATCTTGGCCTTTCCTCTCCATCGGATGGTACTTGGCTTGGGAAAATGATAATTCACTATCAAAATCTTATCAGTTTCTTATTAATAAATTATCAGTTTCCTATCAATAAACTATCATTTTGTTATCAATATGCTATCATAAAATTCACATAAATTATCATAAAAAATGAGGCTAAAAAAACATAAATAGATGAATATCAATGAGTTACAGAAAAAAAGGAAAATAGTAAAAAAAATAAACCACCAAAAAACAAAAAATAACCGAGTTGAAATATTCGCTTAAGCCTTCGCATTCCTCTCCTTACTTCTTGCTCCATCTCCTTTCGGAGAGGGCTGGGACGAGGTCGGGAATTAGGGTACGGCTATTACCATCAATTATGTATTGTTGCGGATAAATAGCGAATATTTGAAATGCAACCCAGCCGCCTTCCTTTAATCCCTTTGTTTTAAAAAACATTACTTTAGCATAATGATTCAAAAATGGGTAAACTGGCGGAGCTTGCTTGGTGTGATTGCTGTGCTTATTGCCACAGGCACTATTTTTTATTCTGAGTCGCTGGCAAAAAAAATTGCGTCGCAGGAACATAGCAACGTGGCAATATGGGTAGAAGCACAAAAAACCATCCTGAACTCGTCTGATACGGCAAATCTAAATTTGGCCACTAGGATTTCAAGCGACAATATCAATATCCCAATCATTGAAACGGATGAAAAAGACAATATCTCCAACAACTACCTGAACCTAGACACGCTGGACGTAAAAAACAACAAGAACTACCTTTCTGAAACCCTTGCTGAATTTAAAGAATATGCGCCGCCAATTGTGCTGGTCATTAGCCAAAAACCATACATTGCCAATAAATATTACTATGGCCCCAGTACTTTGCTAAAACAAGTGAAGTATTACCCAATGGTGCAGTTGGTAATTGTTTTCTTTTTTATTATCATAATACTACTGGCACAAAGAGCCAACTACAACAGCAAGCAAAACCAAGTGTGGGCTGGGCTGGCAAAGGAAACTGCGCACCAGTTGGGCACACCAGTAAGCAGCCTGCAAGGCTGGCTGGAAATGATGAAAGAAATAGAAGGCAACGAGAAAATAACCCCTGAAATAGAAAAAGACATCAACAGGCTGCTGCTGATTACCGACCGCTTTGGCAAAATAGGCAGCAAGCCCATACTGGAAGAAAAAAACATTATAGAACTAGTGGGGAACATGGTGGACTATATTAAAAAGAGGGCAGGAGTAAAGGTGAACTTTGAATTAAATACCTTTGGTGAAACATTTATTCCATCCATGGTTTGTCCGCCATTGTTTGATTGGGTAATTGAAAACCTGCTTAAAAATGGTTTGGATGCCATGGAAGGCAAGGGGAATATTTCCATCAATATTAAAGATGCCGCTGCACAAATTATTATTGATATAAGCGATACGGGCAAGGGGATAAATAGTGCGAATGTTGGCAAAGTATTTAACCCCGGGTTTTCTACCAAGCAGCGTGGCTGGGGGCTGGGGTTAACGCTAAGCAAACGGATTATAGAACAATACCACAAAGGGCAGATTTATGTGTTGCAAAGTGAGATAGGAAAAGGCACTACTTTCAGGGTAATTTTGAACAAGTAGTTTTTTTTCCATGCCACAAATGCTCTAAGGCATGAAGAAATTCAATTTATATTAGGCATTTGAATTTTATCAGCGGCTGGCTCCCTCTCTTTTGGAGAGGGCTGGGGTGAGGTCTTTATTATTCCAACAACAATTACGATGAAATTTTTTTACCAAATATTTATTTACCTGTACCCACTAGCAGCACGGCTGCTGGGCTATCAAAATGAAAAAGCAAGGCTATGGGTTAAGGGCAGGGAAAATATTTTTGAACGCTTGCGGCAGGCTTTTGAAGGCAATACTGCCACTGTTGTTTGGGTGCATTGCTCCTCCTTGGGAGAGTTTGAACAGGGCAAGCCTGTAATAGAACAACTAAAAATAAAGTACCCTGCGTCTAAAATATTGGTTACTTTTTTTTCCCCATCGGGTTACGAAGTGCGTAAGCATGACAGCATTGCAGACTGGGTGTTTTACCTGCCCATGGATAGCGCAGCCAATGCAAAACAATTTTTTGATATTGTAAAACCCAAGCTGATACTGTTTGTAAAATATGAGTTTTGGTATTATTATTTGCAGCAAGCCAAGAACAGGCAAATACCCCTTTTACTGGTTTCGGGGATTTTTAGGGCAGGCCAGCCTTTTTTTAAATGGTACGGCAGCTTTAATAGAGGGATGTTGTTGTGCTTTAACCATTTTTTTGTACAGGATGAGGCATCTGCCAGTTTGCTTAAAAGCATTGGTATTGAAAAAAATGTAACCATAAGCGGTGACACCCGTTTTGACAGGGTGCTTGCCATTGCGCAGCAATTTCAACCCATACCAGCCATTGAGGCATTTATTGGCAATAGCCAAAAAGTGATAGTAGCGGGCAGCACATGGCTGGAAGACGATAAAGTGCTGCACCATTATATAGTAGCCCACCCTGAAATAAAATTTATCATCGCCCCGCACGATATTCAGCAAAGTAGGATTGACGAATGTGTTGCGCTATACGGTTCACCGTTGAATGTTATCGGTCAATGGTCAACTGTCAACGGTCAACCGTCAAATGTGTTATTGATTAATACCATGGGCATGTTGAGCAAGCTGTATCATTATGCAACCATTGCTTTTATTGGGGGCGGTTTTGGCGAGGATGGCATACACAATGCCCTAGAAGCTGCCGTATATGGCAAACCTGTGTTATTTGGCCCAGAATACAGCAAATACATAGAAGCCATAGGGCTGGTGGATAATGGCGCAGCATTCAGCGTAGAAAATGCCTTGGAGCTGGAAAAGGTATTTGATGATTTGTTTAATAATCCAACATTTTACCAGCAAGCCGCCACTGCCGCAAAGGATTTTGTTGCCCAAAAAGCAGGTGCCACGGAGAGGATAGTGGAGTTTGTGAGTGGTGAGTCATAAGTGGTAAGTATTTCTTAGGAAATACTTTTACTCGTATTTAATACTTATGACTTACCACTTTATGAAAACCTCCTTTTTACCAACTGGTCGAACAATTCTACCACTTCACTCTTTGATGGCCAGCCTAGTTTTACTTTCAGTTCCCTTTGTATCCAAAAAGTGGCTTCTGGCAAAATGGTGTAATTCTGGATTGTTTTAATGCTGCGGTCGAACATGGTTTCGTCGCCACGGAACAATTCGTTGATAAACAAATACCTGTCGTTGATGCTGATGGCCTTCCTTAGGTCTTTGATAGGGGTGTTTTCCAGCAGGTGAGCCACTTCTACCTTGCCTTCCTTGAAAGAGGAGTTGATGTCTTTTTCCTCTGCAAGCACAAGTGTTTCATGCGTAGCAGGCTTGTGCACTGCTTCAAAATGCGGCAGGGTTGGTATGTGCTGGGCATAGTTTTCATAAAAGAAATTGCCGGGGGCATTTTCCATGATAGACGATGGCGGTGTTGCTTCTTTTTCTTCAACAGAAGCTATTTCTTCAACTATTTCTATTTCTTTCACTTCTTCTACTTCCTGTACTTCCTCAGCTGGCATTACCAAAACATATTCTTCCCTAGGCGTTTCTGTAATTTCTGGCTGGCTTACCTCGGCAACTAATTCTTGCAATTCTTCTGGTTCTTCTATTTGTATTGCCTCTAGCAATATTTCTTCATTTTTTTCTTCCTTGGCTATTGTTTCAGGCACTTGTACTTCTTCTTGATATAGTGTTTCTTCCTCGTTAATTGCTTCTTCAACAACAACTTCCTCAGCAATTGGCTCTACTATTGCCACCACTTCTGGTTTTGGCTCTTCCACTATGGCTATTGGCAAAACGGGTGCTGTCCATGCAGGGGCTTCTGCTACTGCCATAACAGGCTCGGCAGTTGTTTCCACTGCCGAAACAATAAAGTTCCGTTTCGGCATAATAACAGACACTTTTGATGTCTCACTAGGGTGTTGCTGTTCCGCTTGTAGCTCTGCCACAAGCATTTGCGAGATAGCAAGTAAAATATCTGTGCCAGCATTTTCTTGCTGTAGTTGCTGTAATTTGTTGATAAGAAGGCTTACTCTTTCCATGATATGTAGATACTTTTCGCTTTTTTTGCATGAGTGCTATTATAATAACGAATTTTTAGACGAAATATTTTACAAATGTTTATTGAGCCCAATTTAAGTGGAGAAAAGGTTGGTTGGATAGAGGTAATTTGCGGCAGCATGTTCAGTGGAAAAACGGAAGAATTGATACGCAGGCTAAAGCGGGTGAAGATTGCAAACCTAAAAGTAGAGATATTCAAGCCATCAATAGACACACGGTATGACGATGTACATGTGGTAAGCCACGATGCCAACGCCATACATTCTACACCCATAGATAATTCACAAACTATTTTGCTAATGGCGAATGACGTGGATGTGGTGGGCATAGACGAAGCGCAATTTTTTGACCCTGAAATTGTGAACGTTTGCCAATCTCTTGCCGCCAAAGGCATAAGGGTAATAGTGGCGGGGCTAGACATGGACTATAAGGGAAAACCCTTTGGCGCAATGCCCAATTTGCTTGCCATTGCAGATTATATTACCAAGTTACATGCTATTTGCGTGCAGTGTGGCAATATTGCCAACATATCGTACCGGAAAACGGCACAAGAAGGGCAGGTATTGGTAGGGGAAAAAGAAAGCTATGAACCAAGGTGCAGGAGGTGTTATAATAAGGGAAAAGAACTATAACTTATAAACAATGCTATTACTAAGCGTATAATAAAACTTGGTAATAGGCACAATGGGTTTACTATCATAAATGCCTGAATAAGTAAGGCTGATGCCAAAGTGCTTAGTGGCATCTACAGAAAAACTACCTACTGTGCAAATACGTGGCTGGAAAAATGAGCCAAACAAAGCCTGGTAAAAAACTGCTAGTTTTAAAGAGCTATTGGGAGATAGATTGCCCTCTAATTTTAAATAGTTGTTGCTTTTTATTACATGGGTGGCAACATCCGTTGTTATGGCTGGCAGCTTGCTGGTATCTACCCCTGCATAATTCCATACTTCATTTTCATACATTAGCCCTGTGGCAATGGTTATTTCCCATTGTTTGTGGTGCAACAAATTGTACCGCAGGTTTTCGCCAGCCACAAAGCGGTGGCGGATGCCAATCTTTGCGTCCCACTGGTACTGTACAAAACTTTCTGGGTGCAATTTTGCCTTGTAGTTGTAGCGTAAGCGAAAGTGGGCAAACCCAGTATTCAGGAAATCCTGCGGGCCATTGTAGGTGAATCTGTCGCTGGCAGATAAGATATATAATATTTTCTTTTTTTGCATTGACAAGTCGAGCAAGTTGGTAGCATCGTACAGGGTGCTGTTTTGCTTGTCTATTTCTATGCCAGCGGCAATGTTGCCGTCCCACTTTGCTTTGTTGCTATAAGGCAGGGTATCTGTTTTGTCAACATTGATAATCTGGGCTTTTGCGGCTGTGCTGAGCAAGAGCAGCACGCACAAAATATTTGTAGAGAAGGCGATTGTTTTCATTGTATTATTCAATTGTTTTAGTGTCGGGTATTCAAAGTATGCATTAAGCATTTGTGAAGGTTTAATCGAAATCTTGTAAATTTATTCGTTTTATATGCTCAAGGCCATTAACGGGTGCATAAAAGTTTTTCGCTTTTTAGTGAAAAAATACCCTACTATAACCCTGCCCGCCACTTATCCCAAAAAGCCGGAACAAACACCCCCAGGGGCAAGAAGATGGGATGCAAAACGAGGACACTTATAAAATTTCTAGACTATTACTTTTTTTGGGTTTTTTATTAAAATAGTTTCAGTTTTGACAATTTTCGGTTTTTTTTCTATTTGCGATTTTTTGAAAAAACGTCCCCACGCCTTTAAATCATTGATTATCAACAATAACGGCAAATTTTAATGCGTATTTTGTGCCTATTTTGTGCATATTTTTTGAGTGATTCGTGCCTACTTTTTGCGTATTTCATGCTCATTTTGTGCGTATTTTTTGCGTATTTTACAGCCATCGATACAAGGCTAATTTTTTAAGCTAAAACTATCTTAATATTAATAAAAAAAGAACATTGATGCAAATACTAGTTGATAGCTTGTAAAATGTGTTTAACCTAGGTTTTTAGCAAGGGCATTTCTGGCACAAAGATAAGGTTTTTAAAGATTAAGGAATATCGCCACAAAGCGAAAAACTTGGGTGCATAAAAGTTTTTCGCTTTTATATGTCAGATTTGGCAACTTTTGGAAAGTTACCAAATCAAGCTGCCCAATAAAAAACGGCAACTAAGCGAAAAACTTTTATGCACCCCCATTAACCAGTATGTCGTGCTATCGGCGTTTAATGATTGTTGAACAATAACTTCAAAGTATTTCTTTACTTCGTATCACTGACGACTAACGACTTACTACTTACGACTAACACCTACCTTTGCCAAATATCATGGATATTCGCAAACATCCCATAGCAACGCTGGTTAAAAAAGACATACTGCTGGAAACAAGGCAACAATACACCTTATATGGCATATTGCTATATGTTGCTTCTACCACTTTTGTTATTTATTTGTCTATGGGGCAGCCCGAACAGCAGGTTTGGAACGGCTTATTCTGGATAACCCAATTGTTTATTTGCATCAATGCTGTTGCCAAAAGCTTTTTGCAGGAAAGCAGGGGCAGGATGCTGTATTTTTATTCAATTGCAGGGGCTACTGATTTTATTATTGCAAAATTAATATTCAACCTACTGCTCATGCTGGTGATGAGCAGTATATGCCTTGCTTTGTTTGCCCTGTTGCTGGGAAACCCAGTAAACAATATGGGTACTTTTATTGGCATCACTTTGCTGGGCGGTGCAAGCCTTAGCTTGGTGTTTACTTTCTTAGCAGCCATTGCAGCAAGGGCGCAACAATCTGCCGCTTTAATGGCCATCATGGGCTTCCCTATTATCATACCACAAATATTGCTACTGATGAAAATATCTGTCCCAGCTTTCAGCGATGTGGTAATGGAAGGCTGGCTGCAACTGGTATATTCCCTAGCTGGCTTGGATGTATTGATTATTGCCCTAGCCATTATCCTTTTCCCTTTTTTGTGGAAAGATTAATATTTTTTTTGCCACAAAGGCACGAAGGCTCAAAGTAGCACGAAGGAATTAAGCAAAGAAAAAAATTGTACATTTCGTTACTACTCAGGTGCAAGTTTGTGTGTTTGTGCCTTCATAGCAGGTTAACCAAAATTACATCTAAGTAATAATCTATTTTGACCTTTTTATTATGTGGCAAAAAAAGTAAATCAAGCCAGCCTGATAGCCACTGCGTTCGCATGTGCATCTAGCCCTTCCGCTATGGCCATCAATTCAACAGTATTGGCTATGTGCTGCAAGCCCTCTTTGGTCAATTGCTGGAAGGTTATTTTCTTTACAAAGCTATCCACGCTTACGCCGCTGTATGCCTTGGCAAAACCATTGGTGGGCAGGGTATGGTTGGTGCCGCTAGCATAGTCACCTACGCTCTCGGGCGAGTAATTCCCTAGGAATATAGACCCTGCGTTTATTATCTTTTCGCCTATGGCGGCTGCATCGGCACAACTAATAATTAAATGCTCTGCGGCATATTCATTTACTAAATCTATTGCCGCTGCTATGTCGCTTACAATAATTGCTTTACTGTTTTGCAGGGCTTTTAGTGCAATTGTTGCCCTAGGCAATAAAGCCACTTGTTTTTCTAGTTCTGCCATTACATTTTGGGCAACTAGTTCATTTGTTGTTACCAGCACCACTTGGCTGTCTGGGCCATGCTCGGCTTGGCTAAGCAGGTCAGCCGCTACAAAAGCAGGGTTTGCTGTTTCATCTGCCAATACGCATACTTCGCTGGGTCCTGCGGGCATGTCTATGGCAATGCCTTCCTGCTGTATCATTTGCTTGGCACAGGTTACATATTGATTGCCAGGGCCAAAAATTTTATATACCTGTGGCACGGATGCAGTACCATAGGCCATCGCCCCAATGGCTTGCACACCACCGATTTTGTAAACTTTAGTGATGCCTGCAACTGACGCAGCAAACAATATGGCTGGGTGCAGCTTTCCTTCCTTATTTGGGGGGGAGCATAATATTATTTCTTTGCAGCCCGCCAGTTGGGCAGGTAGGCCCAGCATTAAAATAGTTGAAAATAGGGGGGCAGAGCCGCCTGGAATGTACAAGCCCACTTTTTCTATGCCTACGCTTTTGCGCCAGCATTGTATGCCGGGGGTGGTTTCTACTATTTCCACGGGGCTAAGCTGTTTTTGGTGGAACAACTTGATGTTGCTTGCCGCTTGCAGGATGGCTTGTTTTAAATCGGTTCCCAATAAAGAATTGGCTTCTTCCATTTCTTGTGCCGAAACTACGAAATTGGGCAAGGATACTCCGTCAAACTGGGCAGTATATTTAACCACAGCTTCATCGCCAGACAATTTTACATCATCCAAAACAGCTTTTACTTTTTGCTGCAAAAAACTATTGTCGATGGCAGGGCGTTTTATGTTTTTGCCGCTTGTTGTGCTAGCATCCCGTAAATCAATTATTTGAAGCATATCTTCTTTTTAAAACACGAATTTTAGCGAATTACACGAATTTGTATCCCTAATTCAAAATAGCCTACAGAATCATTTTCTCAATAGGTACTACCAAAATGCCCTGTGCCCCCAAGGTTTTCAACTGTTCAATTATATCCCAGAAGTCGCTTTCTTTTATCACGCTGTGCACGCTGCTCCACCCTTCTGTGGCCAATGGCAAAACGGTTGGGCTTTTCATGCCGGGTAATAGCTGGATGATTTTGTCAAGGTTTTCATTGGGCGCATTCAGCAACACATATTTGTTGTTCTTTGCCTTTTTTACCGATTGTATGCGGAAAATGAGCTTGTCAAGCAATTGCTGCTGAATGGCATCCAAGTTTTTGTTCTTGATAAGTATCGCTTCTGATTTCAGGATAACTTCTACCTCCTTCAACCCATTCATAAATAAGGTTGAGCCGCTACTAACCAAGTCGCAGATGGCTTCGGCCAGCCCTATACCGGGTGCTATTTCCACGCTGCCGCTAATTTCGTGTATCTCAGCTTTTATATTGTTTTTGTCTAGGAAACTTTGCAGGATAACAGGGTAGGAGGTGGCTATTTTTTTGCCTTGCAGGTAAGTAGCATCGGTATATTCATCGTTGCGGCCTATGGCAATGCTCAAGCGGCATTTGCCAAAGCCCAGTTTTTCTGCCTCATCTACCTTTTTATTTTTTTCAAACACTACGTTTTCGCCTACAAAGCCAATATCGGCCACGCCGTCTTCCACATATTGTGGTATATCATCGTCCCTCAAAAAAAACACTTCCAACGGGTAGTTACTGGCATCTGCTTTTAATTTGTTCACGCCATTGCTAATGTCTATCCCGCATTCTTTTAATAGTTTGATGCTATCGTCGTGCAGCCGCCCGCTTTTTTGGATGGCTAATTTCAATTTGCCCCCATTGTTGTAAGGGGTGTTTTCAATATTACTCATTATTTATGTTTAAGTTTTTTAGTTTATTTATAGGGCATAAAATAAAAACAGGCTTACTGCTATATGTAGTAAGCCTGTAGCTATATATGTTCCTGCGCAACACAATATCTTATTGCTTACCCTTGGGCAATTGATGGTAATGATGATATAGTGCCGTAATTTTTTTCATGCCGCAAAAATAGGGGAAAAGGTAAAAAAGCAAAATTTTATTACGGAACTAAAATTCCCGCATTGAAAATAAATTTTCCAATCAATTTGCCAAGAATGCACGAATAGGCAGGAATAAAATATTATTGGGCATTCGTGCATTTGTGGCAACAAAAGCGTTAATACATATACTTTAACAATTAAAATATCCTTAGGCAGCACAATGAATAATCGTGTGTCTTAGCTTCGCAGCCAGTTTTTTTAGTAATCATGGCTTTCATTGATAAATTTTAAGTAAACCCTCTATTTTTTTAAAAAATTTTCACCGTTTATGCGCCAGTTCTATTCTTTTGTTGCTTTTTTTATCCTAATCACTAGTGGCTCTTTTGGGCAGGCTAAGATATTGTTTGATGCAACAAAAGCTGAGTCTGCTGGCAATACTGCCGACTGGGTGATAGATGCAGATTTGCACAACATCAACTGGAGCCCAGGCCCTAAGACAGGCGGCACACACTCCAACCCCCAAAGAATACCCACGCCTGCTCAAAGCACCATCACTGCCAGTACTCCTGAAACCTACTGGACAGGTGCATTATCTAGCTGGGGTATTGATTGCGTAAACAAAGGATACACAGTAGAAACGCTACCCTATACAGGCAAAATAACCTATGGCGATGCCACTAATGTGCAAGACCTAAGCAATTATACTGTTTTTGCAGTATGCGAACCCAATATACAGTTTACTGTTGCCGAAAAAACGGCCATGATGGAGTTCATCAAAAACGGTGGCGGATTGTTTATGATTTCTGACCATGCAGGCGCAGACAGGAATAGCGACGGTTGGGATGCAAGGGCTATCTGGGACGATTTTATAAAAAACAACAGCTTGCAGGCCAACCCTTTTGGCATATATTTTGACTCTGCCTCTTTTTCAGGAACATTCTCAAATTTGGCTGCCCTGCCAGCCAACGATACCCTGTTGCACGGGCCTATGGGTAACGTAACAACTGTAAAATGGAGCAGCGGCACATCCCTGACTATTTCCCCGTCGGCTAACCAAACCGTAAAAGCAGTTATTTATAAATCAGGCACCTCGGGAAATAGTAATGTCCTTTGTGCCTACGCACGCTACGGCAAAGGAAGGGTAGTTGCTATTGGCGACAGCTCGCCCTTTGACGATGGCACGGGCAACCCATCTTCTACATTATATACTGGCTATACGGGCGATGTTTCGGGCAATCACCAAAGACTGATTATGAACGCCACTATTTGGCTGGCCACTTTGCCAATAGTTACGCCCGTGAAATTTGTGAGCGCTAGGGGCAATAACACCAATGGAACTACAACGTTGGTTTGGCAGGCAGACGAAACAAACCTGCAGGCCAATAGCTACCAAATAGAACGTTCCAATGATGGTATAAATTTTTTAATAGCAGGAAATGTAACAGCAAAAAAAACTGGCAGCGTGGTAGCTACTTACCAATGGCAAGCTGCTGAAAATATTAATGGCAGCGTATATTACCGTATTGTTGCTAATGAAAATGGCAGCAAAACTTACTCGCAAGTAATTGCCTTGGGCATTAATGGCAGCAAGCAAGTTTCTATTTATCCCAACCCTTCCCCTGCAAATTATGCAGGAACGTTTACCATAAGTGGGTTGCAAAATGGCACAACAATATCCATTTCAAACTTGCAAGGCAAGCGTTATTACCAAGCCGTAGCCACAGGCACAAATGCTATATGGAATGGCTGCAATAACAAAGGCCTAAAAGTAGCGGCAGGTATATATATTGTAAGTGTAAAAGATGCTGGCAGTGCTGAATACACTGCTGGCAAAATAGTAGTAACGGGCAGGTAATTACAGCTTTAAAATCAAGTATAAATTTTCTTGCTTACACAGGCTACTCCAATTTTTGGGGCGGCCTGTTCTTTTGTGTACTATTTGCTTTTTAGTTTTAAACCTTCTTTTAAACCAATAGTCTTTTGGCTAAGGGGAGTCTAATAGTATTTTTGATTTGCCAGTTTAAAATATATTTGCCAAAAAACAGCTATATGAATAAAATGAAACCTCTTTTTTTATTGTTTATCGGGTTATGGGTATCCTCGTTGTATGCAAACGTAGTACCCAATGGTTTGTTTTGTGATAATGCTGTGCTGCAGCGTGGCGTGGCGGTGCCAGTTTGGGGCATTGCCGATGATGGCGAAAAAGTAACAGTAACCTTTGCCGGGCAAACCGTAAGCACGGTGGCGGCACAGGGGCAATGGATGTTGAAATTAAAGCCTTTAAAAGCTGGCGGCCCTTATGAAATGACTATTCAAGGGAATAATACAGTAAAACTGGTGAATATACTAGTGGGCGAGGTATGGATATGCAGCGGGCAAAGCAACATGGAAAGGCAATTGGGCCTAAGAGGAGGGCAAAAGCCCATATTGAATTGGTTGGCAGAAGCTGCGGATGCCAACTATCCTGAAATAAGGGAATTTGCATTGAGCCACGTTGCATCGACCACCCCTTTGCCAAATGTAATAAGCAAGTGGGTAGTTTGCGACACTGGCACTGTAAAAAATTTTTCGGCAGTAGGCTATTTTTTTGGCAGCACCCTTTATAAAAACCTGAAAGTGCCTATTGGGCTTATCCATTCCTCATGGGGTGGAACGTCAGCTGAAAAGTGGGCTAGCCGTGATGCCCTGGAAGCCAACCCTGAACTGAAAACATTGGTAGAACGATACGACAAATCAATAATAGATTACCCAGCAGCACTGCAAAAATACAATGATAATGAAGCCACTATATTGGCAAAATGGGCGGCAGACACGGCAGCAGCAAGGCAAAGCAGCAAGCCTTTGCCCCGCAAGCCAGCAGCCCCGATAGACCCTGTGAAATCGGGGGATTGTGGCGGTTTGTTCAATGCCATGATTAACCCATTGATACCTTATGCTATCAAAGGCGTAATCTGGTACCAAGGCGAGTCGAACGTTTCAAGGTCAAAGCAATACCAAACCTTGTTTTCGACCATGATAACCGACTGGCGCAGCAGGTGGGCTATTGGCAATTTCCCTTTTTTGTTTGTGCAAATAGCACCGTTCAGGACAAACACGCCCGAGCTAAGGGAAGCACAATTGATTGCCCTACAAAAAACACCCAACACGGCAATGGTGGTAACACTTGACTGTGGCGACTCCATCGACATACACCCAACAAATAAAAGGCCTGTGGGAGAGCGGCTTGCGCTAGCTGCAAGGGCAATTGCCTACAATGAAAAGAAACTGGAGTATTCTGGCCCAGTGTATGAAGGCTATACAAAAAAAGATGGCAAAATAGAAATTAGCTTCACGCACAAGGGCGGTGGCTTGGTAGCTAAAGATGGGGATTTAATAGGGTTTACCATTTCATCGGATGGCAAAACATTTGTTCCTGCCAAAGCCAGCATACAAGGTGATAAAGTAGTGGTGTATAGCGATGATGTAAAACAACCTAAGGCAGCAAGATACGCATTTGTAAACAATGCTTTTGGCAATTTATTCAACAAGGAAGGCTTGCCAGCCAGCCCTTTCAGGACGGATGTGGAATAGTTTTTGCTATAAAGGCACAAAGACACGGAGAAGCACAAAGACAAGATATTTTAAAGGGTACTTAAATAATAGAGCTAATTCTTTTTGAGGTACTGATGAATTTGTTTAAAAGCCTAAAAGGATTAAACAATAGTAGCAGTAGGTGCAACCCGTGGTCGCTATTCTCGGCAGTTGGTTGAACTTACTCTTACGTGGTTCTACAACTTTTAAATTATCTTTTCCTTTATACCATTTCGAGTCTTCGTGCCTTAGTGGCGAAAAAACATGTTACTGAACAGGGGCAGGGACTGTTTTAAAAACTTCTTTCAATACGCTTGCCAGCCTTAGCCCGGCAATGAGCAATTGCTTTTTCACCAGGGGGGCGTTAGCGTCAACATACGATTGGGGTATTGTTCCATCTTTAAAGTCGTAAACCCTATCCAAGTACGAGCGTGATTCGTTCATCCAGCTTAGCACATTGATGCGTTGTATCCTTTTTATTTCCACAGGCGTAAAACTGTCATACATTTTTATGCAATCGTCCAATGTAATATTCTGCGACTCAATAATATCAGTATCCCAAAAGCCATGCAGGTTGCCAGCGTAGGCCGGTGCTGTTACCTGAACTGTATTTCCGCCTTTGTCCTCTGTATAGCCAGTATGGAGCGGCTGGTGCAAATCGCCTATTAAATGGAAAGCCATCATTATATACTCCTTAATCTTGGAATCACTCAGGTTTTCCCTGTGCTTTAAAGATGCAATTACGCTGTTTAAAACAGTCAATAGGTTTTTTTCTGAGCTTACATGATACACGCTATCTCTATCAATATCAACATAATGCCAGCTCCGCATGAAATCGTAATAGCTATTGGACTTGTTTTCATCCATCCAGGTTGCCGCATCCTCAATACTTGTTTTACGCAAATAATGTTTTACTATGTCTTTTGTACTGTCGTCAAGATAGTGGAAGGCTATTTCTGCAACTAGCCTATGCCCCCTTGCGCCCCAAGCAAAGGATATTTTTGGCATTGAAAACAGGCTTGCGATAACAAAAAGCGTGATTATTGTCTTTTTCATTGAAAAATTTGTAGATATCAAGTGCTAGATAGCAATTTTTATATTTTAGCAATATTAATGAATTTATTTCTTTGGTACTTAAAAAAGCATTAAAAATTGTTGTTATTTTTCTCCATAAATACACGATAACACAAATGGATAGGTTAGCCACTAACCGACTAAGAAGATAAAGTTAGCCACAAAGACACTAAGGCACAAAGAAGCACAAAATTTTATGGGAACGAATAAATGATTATATGCCTAATCTCTCATTTTTAGCAATAAGGCTCTATCTATACTATGGGTTAATTTTTTTCAAAGCCGGGTTTGAAATGGTTTTTTTTTTTGTTTTTCGGTGGGTTATTTTTTTTTGCTACTTCCTTTATTTCTTGTAAATCGTTGGTATTCAGTAGTTTATGTTTTTTTAGCCTCATTTTTTATGATAATTTAAGTGAATTTTATGATACTGTATTGATAATGGAATAATAGTTTTATTATAATAGAATGATAATTTATTGATAAGAAACTGATAAGATTTTGATGGTGGATTATCATTTTCCTAAGCTAACTAATATCCGATGCGGGAGGCAAGGCCAAGATGCCCCTAGTTGCTCCTTTAATGTAAAATTGGCAAGAATAAGGTATATAGCCCAAAATAAAAATCCTATATGGGGGAAATATGCCCCCATGAGTAACCAAATTTTCCCCCATATAGGATTGTCCTTTTACACAAATCCAAAATCAATACCAACTTTGTAATATATGGCTCCTTCTTTTCATTAGCACAATCCGTGTGGTTGGTCTAACCTTAGCTGACTACCCCATAGAACTTATTTTTAATATAAAAAAAACGGCATGATAGTTTACATATATACTCAAAAAACTCCGAAAAGGTACCGACTTTTTTCGCGAAAATCACTCATAAATCACTCATAAATCACTCATAAATCACTCATAAATCACTCATAAATCACTCATAAATCACTCATAAATCACTCATAAATCACTCACTAATCACTCACAAATCACTCACTTGTAAAAAACATAAAATACTGTATTTCAATGAGTTATGGTGTACAAAGGCCTCAAAATTCAATTTGGTTTCCAAAAGCTGGTCAAGCCAAGTGGGCAATGCCCTTGAAAATGGGCAATAAGTTTTTGATTTACCCCAATCAAGTTTGCATGAAATGATAAGTTGCCGTTAACCAGCACCTCAAAAAAGAATTAGCCAAATTATTATGTTATTTTTAAATTTAGGCGGAAAATAAGAATATTGCGTACTTTACAAAAAACTTTGAGGAGTGCTTGTTCAAGGGCAAGGCAAGCGTTTAAAATGATACGATAATGGATGCAGAAATAAACGAAGAAAGCAAGCCAAGTAGGAAAAAACCCATTTACCCGATTAAAGATGACCTGCGCAAATACCTTGTAAAATATGGCAGGGAGGTATCGTTGCCTATACAATACGAGGAACTCCAAAGGTTTACCTACAGCATACCCTTGAAAGACAAGACAGGCAAGGATGCCTATTGGGAAACCGTGTCTTACGATATGAGGGAGTGGAACTATCTTCGGGATGGGCTTATAAAAGTGTATGCCATCTTGAAAACCGAGGGCGATTTTAGCTTTGTGAACCACCTAGACGTGGCACGCATTGATTTTTGCATTTTTGGCAACAGCCAGCCTTTCAGGATTAGGATCGTAAACAAATACAACGACAATTACGACCACTACTATATAAAACGGGCAGATGCTAGCAGGGTATATGGCCTGGAGCTGGAGCATTTGTTGTCGCCAAACAGGATGACTTATTTTACCAACAAGCAAACCCTTATTGAGGAACATATAACAGGCATACCCGGCGATGAGTTTATTAAAAATTACCTGCACCACCCCGATACCAACCAGGTGCGGTTTGCCAAGGAATTTGTGAAGTTTAACGAGGGCTGTTTCATGCGGCTGCTAGGCGACATGCGCAGTTATAATTTTGTAGTGGACATTACCCCAGACATTGAAAATATCCAATACGTTATCCGCGCAATAGACTTTGACCAGCAAAGCTACGAGGGCAGAAAAAACCTTTATCTGCCACAGTTTTTTAAAGACAACTTTCCCTTTGTAGAAGTGGTGGCTAAGATGCTGAATAAGGAGTCCATTGTGCAGTACCAGGCAGAGGAGCGCACAAAAGTGGTATTCAGGATGGCATCGGCACTGTACAGGATGAAGGAACTTATAGATATTATGTGCCACGACACCATTTCTAAGCCGGAAAAGATAGGTAGGCTTGCCCAGGAGCTGGCGGCTCATTTTAACCAAAAAACATTTTTAAGGGCCAAGACCATGGGGCAGATAGTAAAAATACAGCTAAAGCAAATTTTGCTGCACAAGTTGAAAATGGTGCCCAAAACCAAAGTGCGGTTTGATGATTAGTTACTCGCCACAAAGATGCGAAAGCACAAAGAAGCACAAAGGTTTAAGAAAAAGAAGAAAAAGGTGCAGTGGAGTGGAGCGTTTTACCTTTTGTTTGTACCCCTTTGCGGAATGTCTCTGGGAAACTTTGTGTCTAAGCCATTCGCTTCAATTAACGTAATGTATTGCCATTGATATAGTAATTTTTCCGCTCATATGTTTTTTATTTTAAAAAAAGTAAAATTAGTTTGCGTTTTTTAGCAAAAAAATTGTCTTATTTGCATAAAGTAAATGAAAATGTACTAGTAATTTGAAATAAAAACAGTTTGAGAAGCCTTTTTTCATTAAAATGTACTTAAATCATTTTTTAGATGTTTCTGGAATATTATCTTTACGACTTATAAACCATCTGAGTTACTCCTGCTATGATTGACGAACTATTTGTATTAATAAAATCGTATGGGCTTTTTATAGCCCTAAGCCTCGGCATTTTAAAGTTGCTTATTTTATTTTGGTATAAGCCGCAGCGGCCTAGCTACGCCTTTAGGAATTTTTTAAACTACTATGGCAAGTATGCCATGCGCGACGAGCGGCAGGAACGCTGGTTGAAGTTTAAAAAAATGCACAACCCCACCACCATACTTTTTTATGTTATAACTATTTCTTGGCTGATTACGATGGTTATTTATATAATCGTGAGCAAGTAATGCGTGTATTTTATGTGTTGAAAGATTAAACCTTAGGCCAAGAACCATGTCCTAAAATGAGCACAAAGTCTTTTTAATTCATTTTTAATATTGCATAATTGCCCAATAATCGGTGTGCAGTGCTTTTTTTTGCATGAAAGGCTGCTTTTTATTAACAAACCCGTGGCAGTAATCAAATTTATTGATACTTTCGTAGATAGTTTCAATGAACATTGATTATGGTAAAGAATATACTTTTGCTGCTGTTGGTTATGGTTTGCATGTCAGCTAATGCCCAAACTACATTAAAATACAAGGTAATTACTACCGAGTTTTCACGAGGTGGCGACCCGGAGAAAGAATATATTAAATTATTTATTTATGGCCAAAAAACCTGTAGTGAGGCACTAGGCGGGGATAGCATTGCCAATATCAGTCATTTTGTAGTATATGACCATAATGGGTTAACAAAATATGGCAATGGCTTGCCAGGCATTGCTTCTGGCAAATACCGTTTCCCAAACACTCCAATTTGGGATTCTATCCTGTATGGCTCTGTTATCCTTATTTATAACGATAAAAGTAAAAATGGCAGTATTCCACCGAGCGTTGTGGATGACAGTACTGGTAAAATAATTCCTAACCTATACGTTATACCGATTAGTTGGTTGGAAAATGTGCCTACCGATTCTATAACTGGACTCCCCAGCGACGTGCCGCCTCGCGATTCAATATTACAAACACCTGCTAATTTAATTTTAACGGCAGGGCAGTATTGTACTTTAACTAAGATAATTTCACCTACTTATAATGGGGATACCGCATTTTGGACAAGCAATATTGCTAATTGGAAACAAGGCTCAGCAAATGGTAATGAAAGCCCTGCTTCGTTCAAAGATCCTATAGATACTTGGAGAAAAACCATTCAAAAAGATGCAAGATATGCGCTAAATGTAGGTATTACAACTGATGAAAAGTTCACTGTAACCCCAGTTTGCCCCGAAAATATTGTTTATACGGCCTCTCAGCCTGGTGGCTTTGTTGACTCGTCACTCCATTACCAATGGCGTATTAATGGGTTAACTGATTCTTTGATTGTTGGTACAGATACAATATTGAATACAACCAAACAAACAACACAATATTCAAAACAAAATGATACTATAACGGTATTGTTAACAACAAGTGCAAAGTGCGTGATTGGGCATAGGAGGGGACAACCTGACAGTACTGGATTTAGGGCAGATATACCTGATAGCGTTACTAATACTTATTTTATTGGCAAAAAATTATACCCAATACCAGACTCGCTTAAAATGGCTATAATGCTAGATTCTACACCAAAGCCTTTGGTGGATACTTTTGGGCTAAAGCTAAAAGACACTGTTTTGGTTAGGGATAGTTCTACTATTTACATGACTTTTTGTAAAGACACGACTTGTATTAAGTTTTCAGCAGTGCCAAATGAGCATAGTATAACAGATAAATATTACTGGTATAAAAGGGGTATAAACGATGCCGATTATACATTGGTTTCTACTGATAGTGTATATATAGCCTGTGGTTTAAAAAACAAGGATACCCTCATTAACATGTTGAATAGTAGTGTTTCATGTCTTGGTGCCAATAATAAGATAAGCACCAAGATAATTTTAACCATCCTCGACTCCATTGCCCCGCCAACCATTTTTATTTCTGGCGACACGGCCATCTGCTCTGCGGCTAGCGATTCTTTCTTGCTGAAAGTAACCCCGAATACTATTGGCGACACATCTGCCACTTACACCTTGCGGTGGACAAGGCTGATTGGTGGGGTAGTGAGTGATACCCTCTTTGCCGACAATATTTTCAAAGACGGGGACATTACCATAAAAAAATATAATTATGGCCCACAAACATTCAGTACGGGCGACCAAGTACAGGCAGTATTGTTGATGAAAAAATACAATAGCTGCCCCTATGATACTTCATCGGCATTGAGCAATGTGCTGACGATGAATATAACGCAATCTATAATACCAGTGGTAAAGATAGTGCCTACACAAGATGGCTTGTGCCCTACAAACCTAGGATTCAAGGATACCATACAGTTCAACGCTGTAACCGATTCCATTAGTTCCGGAACCGCGCCTAAGTACCAATGGTACTTTAACCATACCGTACTGCCTAACGATACTTTGCCTAGCTATACCAACTATGCAACGCTTACATCGGCTGATACCATCGGCGTACGGCTTACCAATACAACATTTATTTGTGCCATACCACGTGATGCGTATGATTCAATGAATTTGAAAATATTTGACCCATTACCAGCACCTAGTGCAACAATAGACCCAATAAGTCCGCTGATTTGCCAAAACAGCACGGCTCCGGTTCAATTTACAAATATTAGCAATACAAACCCTGGCACGCACCCAACAAAAAAATGGTACTTGAACAATGTTGACGTTACCAACCCAGCAGATAGCGCACAGTATATTTACACGGGTTTGAAAAACAACGACAGTGTTACCTTTGTACTTACCAGCAGCGTGGCCTGTGCCACGCCTAAAACGGCATCGGTAACCATACCTATTGTTATCACGCCAAATGTTGCGCCTTCGGTAAGCTTGTTGCCAGCGATAGACACGGTGTGTGCAGGAACAAATATCATCATTTCCCCTACTTTCATTAATGGTGGGCCACCACCTACTGGCCAGCCTTTGCCTACTTTTGATGTGTACTTAAATAATAATCTAATTGCTTCTGGCATATCTACGCCTACGTTTACCATAGACCCCAATGTCAACCCAGTGAACGACGGGGATGCCCTGTATGTGGTGCTGCACAGCACTGCCCCATGCGTGGTGCCTTCGGATGCAAACAGCGATACCATCCATTTCAAGGTAAACCCCGTGCCAGATGTGCAGCCTATTTCTGGCGACCCAAGTGTTTGCCAAGGCGCCTTTAAGTTATATACAGACCCTACGCCGGACGGTATATGGGGCGTTTCTGATCCTACGGTGCTAAAAGTGCTTGACCAAGCAAGCGGCAAAATATTGGGCGTGATACAACAAGACCCTACCGCTACAGTAAGTGGCAATTTGCTATATACTGTAACCAATCCTGTAACAGGTTGCTTTAAAACAGTGAGTTTAACCATTCAAGTAACTCCATCGGATGTGGATACGGTTACTGGGCAGCATACCATCTGCGTTGGCCAAACTATACAGTTAGCCTTGGCCACGCCACTTACCAATGGCTTAGAGATATGGGTTAGCAGCAACCCAGCCATTGCTACCGTGGACATTAATGGGCTAGTAATGGGCATTGCCAACGGCGATGTGGTTATTAAAGATTCTATAGGCAACGATTGTGGCACTACTGTACGCCCTTTCAACCTGCATGTGGGCCCGCCTACTGTGGCAGATATAGCTGGCAAAACAGCACTTTGCACCTTTGGGGATACTACCACACTTACTAATGTTACCCCTAACGGCACATGGTACAGTAGCAACCCAGCTGTTGCAAGCATAGACCCTGCAACAGGGCTGGTAACTGCGGTGGGTTTTGGTGTTACTACTATTACCGATAGTGTTACCAATAGTTGCGGCACTGCCTCTTCCACTCCGTTCTTGTTTACCGTGGGCAAGCCTGTTGTGGGACCAATCACTGGAAACAATATAGTTTGTACTAAAGCCCAAGATCCTTTGGGCAATAGTACTCCTGGGGGTAAATGGACAAGCGACAACCCAAGCATAGCAACTATTGATTCCAACACTGGAATAGCCACGGGCGTATCGGTTGGGACTACCACCATCAAGTACAAGGTTTCCAATAACTGTGGGGATACTACTACTACTTTTATATTATCGGTGGAATTTGCTATACCGGTGCAACCAATTGCTGGAGATTCTATAGTTTGTAATGGTGATAATATTACATTAACGCATCCTGTTGCAGGAGGAACTTGGTCTACCAGTGATTCCAGTTTTGCTACCGTGGATGCAACGGGTGTTGTAACAGCAGCAGCAAGCTTAAAGAAAAACGGTTATGTAACCATTACTTATGCGCTTGCTAATAATTGCGGCATAATCTATACCGCAAAACAGTTGTTTATTGGCCCACCAATTATCGGGGCCTATCATTACAGGAATCCTATATGCGTAAACGATACAACCAAGTTTACAAATGATACAAAGGGTGCCACGTCTGTGAAATGGATTAGTACGAATACTGCCTATGCTAATTTTGGTACAAGTGCAACAGGCGATTCTAGTACTATTTATGGTGTACAGGCTACCTCTACGCCTGTAAGTATTCTTTATCTTCCTACTAATGGTTGCCAAGGTGCCCCAATAGGGAATAGTGTAACAATTACAGTGAGTGCACTGCCAGTTATAGCAGCCATTACCGGGCCGGACTCTGTTTGTATATTCAGCAAAACCGCTTATACCACTGCCACTAAGGGCGGCACATGGAGCAGCTATAATAATGCTATTGGTACCATTAGCCCTACGGGCGTGGTGACAGCTGTGACTGCGGGTGTAGATACCATTAGTTATACGGTTACAAATATTGTTACTGGCTGTAGTAATACGATAATAAAAGCAATCACCGTAAACCCATTGCCTGTGGTTGCACGAATTACGGGTACGCCAATTGCTTGCCTTGGCAGGACTACCATACTGGCAGATGCTACAATAGGAGGGGTATGGACAAGTAGCGACCCAAGTTCAGCCCCTGTTAATGGAGGCGTGGTTTCAGGCCTTGTAGCCAACAAAACAGCCATTATTAGCTACACCGTTACAGATGCCAAAGGCTGCGTGCAGAAAGCAGACACCATTCTTAGCGTAAACCCAATACCAAACGTAGCTAAAATAACTGGGGCTAGCCAAGTTTGTACAAGTTCAACTATTAAATTGGCAGATGCAACTGCTGACGGTGTTTGGGGTAGTGCCAACGCTGCTATAGCTACGCCAACACTAGCCAATGATGGTACAATCAGTGGTGTTGCACAAGGCAATACAAATATCCTCTATACTTATACACTAAATGGATGCGATACCACTACTGCTTTTGCTATACAGGTAAATACCAATACTGCGGCAGAAATTGTAGGTATTTCAAATATTTGCGGTAATGGATTAGGTGTAACTACGTTTACAGATGCTACTCCTGGAGGCACATGGTCAACATTTTCAAAAGGAACTATCGCAAATGTAGATTCAAAAACTGGTGTAGTTACTGGTGTTGCCGCTAATGGAGTAGATACAGTATATTATACGCTTAATGATCCGACTTGTGGCGTTACTATAAAATGGCATGTAATCAATGTTGGGTCACCAATTGTAGCTGAAATACAAGGTGCTTCAAGCGTATGTGTTAACAGTAACATTGTATTGACTGACGATAGTATAGGCGGTGTTTGGACAAGCATACCAACCAGCATAGCGACTGTAGATGCAAATGGTAAAGTAACAGGTATTGCAGCAGGAACGGCAACAATAAACTACACGGTAACAAACCCCGTAGGTAATTGCCATACCATAAAACCAAAAACAATAACCGTAAATGCGTTGCCAACTGTGGCGATAGATGCTAAGCCAGATAGTGTTTGCGTTGGTGGCACAATAACCCGTACCGCCTCGCCAGCAAGTGGTGCATGGACTATTGGGAATACCACTTTTGCAACTATTAACGGAACAAGTGGTTTGGTAAGCGGCCTTACTAAAGGAGCCACGAAGGTTTACTATACTTATACAGACCTTAATGCGTGTATCAATTCCGACTCGTCTGCATTAACCGTGGTAGGGCTACCATCTGTTGCTCCTATTACTTTGTATAATCCTATTACCAAGAACACAGACAGCACGCAGCATATAGGCTTGACGCTGAACCTCTCCAGTACTCCGCCAAATGGGGTTTGGACAAGTTCTGGTAATGGTGTATCCACCGTAGAGCAGGATGGCGTGGCAACAGGCGTGAGGGTTGGTAAAGACGTTATTACCTACAAAGTTACCGCTGGTGGTTGTTCTAGTTCTGAGCAAATAGCTATCATTATACTGGATTCGTTAAACGACACTTATGTGCCAAACTTCCTGTATCCTGGTAGCACCACTGTAGCGAACCAAACATTTAAGGTTTTTGGTGTAAATATCGATAGGGTTGACTTGAAAATATTTAGCCAGTGGGGGCAATTGATGTATGAGGAGAATGTTTCCTATAAAGGAGTTGGCCCTATTGCTGCTAAAGGCTGGGATGGTACTTATAAAGGAAAACCACAGCCAGTAGGGGTATATGTATATGTGGCCAACATCACAACAATAAGTGGCGAAGTGGTAACTAAAAAAGGAGCAGTAAATTTAATACGTTAAAGAACGATGAAAGCGATGAAGAAAATTTTATTGATAGTGCTGATGGGTACTGCTGTGACGGCAAAGGCACAGATAGACCCGCATTTTTCGCAGTATTACATGCACCCCTTATGGTTGAACCCAGCTTTGACGGGGTCTATCAATGGGGATTATAGGGTAGGTGTCATCAACAGGAACCAATGGAGTGGTATTACCAATGCTTTTTCCACTATAGGTGTGTCGGCAGACATGGTAACCAACAAGAATATCAACTTTGGGGTAAACCTGCTGCAGGAATCTGCTGGGGATGCTGGGTATAAATATTTTAATGGTGGTGGGTCTATTTCTTATTCTGGTATTAGGTTTGGCAGGGATGGGCTAAAAGTAATATCTTTTGCCTTGCAAGGCGGTATTATTAATAGGCGTTTTGATTTTGCTAAATTGCGTGGAGGTGGGCAATATAAGGCTTCTTTGGGATTTAATCCGGATGCAAACCCCGAGAACCTTCCTACTAAGTCTGCCAGTGTTTTTGACATGAGCACAGGCGTGGCTTATTACGATGCCGACCCTGACAAGCAAGTAAATTTTTTTGGTGGTTTCTCGGCAGCGCATATCACCCAACCAAAAGACAATTTTTTTCCTTCAAGTGCCGATTCAAAAATTCCGGTGCGCTATGCTTTGCATGGTGGTGCAAGGATAATCCTTTCTGATAGGGCAAGCGTGGTACCCAATGCTGTGTTCATGAAACAAGACGGTTCCACGGAGTTGATGCTAGGTGGTTATGTGCAGTATTCGGCTATTGAGGAAGTAGATGTGATGCTAGGGGCGAACTACAGGCTAAAGGATGCTTTTTATCCTTATTTAGGGTTGAATTTCAATAATTTGATTGTTGGTTTTAGCTATGATATAAATGCTTCCAACCTTGGCACAGGTGCACAAAAGGCAAGCAGCTATGAGTTTTCTTTGATGTATTCCAATAAAAAAGGAACAGACAAAGGCTACTTTAAATGCCCTAGGTTTTAATAGGTAGTAAAAGTTAGACCTCACACCCCAACTCCTCTTCAAAGGGAGGGGTAAGAACAAAGGATTATTTACTTAATTGCATAAAAGATTATTAATGTTGAAGCGGATAATTATTATAGGTATTGTTTTTGTTTTCCAAGCACATGCTTTTGGGCAATCGTCCTCTTCGCTAAAGAAGGGGGATGCTTATTTTGCAAATGGGTCTTACTACAATGCTACCTTGAACTACGAAATTTACTTAGGCATGAGGGAAGCCCCGGCTACTTTCGCGCCCTACAGCAACAACAAAAAGAAATCCTTGCTAGAATTTAGCGATGTAAGGATTACAAAGCCAAACGCATTGGGTGTTTTTTACAATTTAGGGCAGAGCTACAGGATGCTAAACGACTATAGCACGGCACAAAAATGGTATGCAAAAGTACTTGTTTCCAAGACTAACAAGTTTCCCCAAACCCGCTTGTGGCATGCCATGTGCCTCCGCGCACTAGGCTATTATAAAGATGCAGAAAAAGACTTTAAAAAGTTTATAAAAGACAATGAAGGCAACCAGCCATGGATAGACCTTGCCAATACTGAATTAAACAATATTTACTATATTACCCAGCAAACAGAAACTCGCAAACCGCCAGCGTTTGCCCTGCACAAGCTGAAAGGCGATATTAACCAGACGGAAGGAGCTTATGCACCTGTGGTAATGAATGACACATTGATTTTTACTTCTGCCCGTATTGTAGATACAGTGAATAAGTATAGCAAGAAAAACAACCATGTAAACCATTTATTTTACAATGCAATTAATAAAAACGACTCGATAAGCGGCAAATCCTCAATCGTGAAATTTCCTTCCCGCACTGCTTCCAATGAAGGCACGCCTAGTTTTGCACCTTCTAGAAATACATTGTATTTTACAAGGTGGGAGAGTGAGAACGAAAAAGCAAATTCTGCCATTTATGTAAGCAAGAAAAAGAATGACAGCACTTGGGATGAACCTGTAAAGTTGGAAGACAAAATAAACAAGCCAGGCTACAATAGTAATCAGCCTTTCGTAACACAAGACGGCAAATACTTATTGTATGCCTCGGATAGGCCAGATGGCATTGGCAAATACGATATATGGGCTGCGCCTATTGATGATGCGTCGGGGGCTATTGGAGAGCCGTTTAACCTTGCAGCTATCAACTCTAAAGAAGATGACAAAGCACCATTTTACCATAGTAATAGCAAAACGTTGGTATTCTCTACCAATGGCAGGGTAGGCATGGGCGGTTTTGACCTTTTTACGTCTAGTGGCGATATTACCAATTTGCAAACACCCTTGAACATGGGCAAGCCGATTAATTCGGTTAAAGATGATAGTTATTTCTTTAGTGCCTCTCAAGATACACTTTTAAAGAAAGCGTATGTAAGTTCTGACAGGGCTTCACAATGCTGCTTGGAAATATTTGCCATTGAGCGTTTACCCAAAAAGATTTTCAGGCAAAAGGTGGATGGCTTGGTGTCTGATTGCAAAACTGGTGCTGCTTTGGGCAGTGCGGTTATTACCATCAACAATATGTACGACAGTACCAAAAGCAAGAAAATCAGCACTGGCAACAATGGTCTTTTTTTGGTTGACCTTACTGACGAAGTATCTGGGCTAACCATTAAAAAGAAAGGGTACAATGAAAGGAGGCAAAGTTTTAGGTTCGACCCTGAACTATATGCTGATACTACCTATTTAGTGGAATTGTGCCTAGACAAAGCTAAGAAGATAAATTATAAAAGGCGTTTAGAAGCAACAGTGATAGATTGCGATACCAAAAAACCACTTGGCAAAACTTATGTAAACGTGCTCAACGGGTTTGACACTAGCAAAAACATAATAGTAAGCACCACAAAATCGGGACAATTTACGGTAGATTTAAACGATTCCATCAATGCGTTGCTATTTGAAAAGAAAGATTACTTTGACAAGGACGTCCATTTTACGCCAGTAGTTGAGTCGTTGGAAAATGACACTGTTTATACGATTACTTACTGTATGGAAAAATGGAAGCCTGATGCTGAAAATAAAGAGGATAAGGATAATAAAGATGTCAATAACAAAAAGGATGAAAAACCTGTAACTGAAATTACAGACCCTAATTTGGTGGCAGTAGAAATAAACAAAATAAATGTAAGTGATTCTTCCATTATTTATTTTGACTTTAATAAAACAGACATTAAACCACAGGCTGCTGAAAAATTGGATGAATTGTATGCCAAGTTGAGGATATACCCAAGTATTGCCATATCACTGGATATTAGCGGTTATAGCGATTCTAAAGGAACGATTGAAGTAAAAGACAGGATTAGTAGACAGCGTGCGTTGGCTTGCTACGATTACATGATACAAAAGGGTGTAAGCGACTCAAGAGTGAAACTTAAATATGCTGGTTCAAGGGAGCCTGTGGCACCTGAAACTATTAATGGAAAGGATAACCCAGAGGGCAGGGCATTGAACAGAAGGGCGATACTGAAAGTTAAAGCAACTCTGATTGAAACCAAGAAGAAATAGTTATTCAATAAAATAGAAAAAAAAGCCTGTTTGGTAATATCAAGCAGGCTTTTTTTTGTGGTGTTGTGCGGAATTACCAAAAGGCAGAAAGCCACAAAGAAACACTAATGGCTTGAGTGAATAAGTTTATATTTTGTGAAGTGCATAATGGTAATGTATATGCTTAGCGGTATTAACAGGAAAGGAAGTCTTAAAAATATTTGGCGAAAAGCCAACAGTAGGGGGTGCATAAAAGTTTTTCGCTTGGGTTGCCTTTTTTTGATTTGTCCAAAAACAGGGCCTAATAAAAAAAAGCTTATCTTTATACTATAAATGCACTTGATACAAAGCATTTACAAAGCTAGTTTCCAGGCAGAAGTATCGTAGTTCTTTTTTTGCTAATATTAAAATAGTTGTAGTGCTAAAATTGGGTGTTGCGTTTATCACCCACAAATCACTCACTTTTTCTCACAAGTCACTCACAAAATACGCACAAATCACTCAAAAAGTACGCACAAAACACGCACGAATCACTCACAATTTTTTTTCAGATATTGTTGATAATCAATGGTTTAAATGAGCGAAAGCGATTTTTGAAAAACGGCAAAAGTGTAAAAAAGACCCAAAATGGAAAAACTGAAACTATTTTAATAAAAAAACAGTAAAAATAATAGTATAAAAATTGTATAAGTGTTCTCGTTTTGCACTCCATCTTCTTGCTCCCTCTCCCGTGGGTAAGTTTGTTCCGGTCTTTCAGGATAAGTGAGGCCGGATGGGAGCAGGGTTGTGTTACGGTGATTTTTTTACTATAAAGCGAAAAACTTTTATGCACCCACAGTAGGAGAATATTAATAGGCTTCACTATATTTACATAAACATTAAATGTATAGGCATGATTACAAATATTGACCAACTGGATTTTAGTCGCCAATATACTTATGCCGATTACCTTACTTGGAAGTTTGGGGACATGGTAGAGTTGATAAAGGGATGGGTTTTCAGTATGAGCCCATCCCTCTTCGACTAAATCAAGTAATTTCCTTTAATTTAGTGTACAAATTTTTGATTATTTAAAAAGATACCTGTTAGGAATATATTGACCCATTTGATATTTTCTTCCAAAGTTTATTACTCATTTGCCAACAATTTGCTTATTCTTTTTAATAATCAAACGTGATTTTTACGCCTTCTTCAAAGCTAATGGGTTCATAGCCCAGCAATTCTCTTGCCTTGCCTATTGTTAGCCCTGAACGTTTCGCCCTTTTCACAATTTCTGGAAATGTGTCCGATGTTACGGGTTCTATTAAGTTTTTGTCTAATTGCAAGGTTTCTGCAACCATTATAGCCATCTCATAAGGCGATAAAATGTCTTTCCCCGCAAGGTTTATATCAGTGTTTATTTTTTGCATAATCATGGCATATACCCCTTTGCAAATATCATATACGTAAGTTGGTGTCCTCTGTTGGTCAGTTACTACTTTTATTTGCTTTTGTTGTGCTAAATTGTTTTTTACCCAATGCAAAAATGTAGGCTTCATAGTCCCATAAGAAGGGCCATAGATGAAAACAGGCCGCATAATGCCATAAAGCAAGCCGCTTTTTTTTACCAGTTCTTCTGCCATTAGCTTGCTTTCCCCATAAAAATTAAGCGGGTTGGGCACTGCATCTTCACTGTGAGGTCCATCTTCTCCATAAATAAAATCAGTTGATACATATAAAAAATATGGCCTAGTAGCTTCAGCAGCTTCCAGCAAATAACTGGTCGCCATTAAGTTTTGTTCAATGCATAATGCTTGGTTGTTGTGGCAGTCATCAGGCTTGCTCATGGCGGCATTATGTACAATTACATCGGGTTTTATAGTAGCTATTGCAGCTATTACGGCTTCTTTATGTGTTAAATCTAAACTTAAAAAATTAAGCTTTTCAGTAAGGTTATTTTGGTTCTGCCCCCTACTTATAGCTGAAACAGATAACCCTTTTTGGGCAAAGTAATCGGTAAGGTGTTGCCCTAAAAAGCCATTGCTGCCTGTAACCAGTACTTTCATAATGTATTTTTAATCTTGATGCCAAAATGCAACCATTCCCGCAATATGATGATTATTACTTTGAAGCAAGCAAAGTTGCTATTTTTAGTTAAAAAAAATAGTATTAATATACTATTGACTTGCAGAAGATATATTGTTACTTTACCCCAATTACTTACATTTGACACTTCGTTCATCGGACACGCTCCACACTAAACGTTTTTATTTATAAAATGGATAAGAAAAAAATTTCAAAAATTGGCGTGCTAACTTCGGGGGGGGATTCGCCGGGCATGAACGCGGCAATTAGGGCAGTCGTGCGGACGGGTAATTATTACGGGCTGGAAGTTTTTGGTATAGTAAGGGGATACTCAGGAATGCTGGACAACGACATACGCCGCTTGCACAACCGTGATGTTGCTAATATTATCCAGCGTGGCGGTACATTTTTAAAAACAGCCCGCTGCAAGGAGTTTTATGAACCAGAAGGCAGGGCTATTGCTTACGAAAACTTAAAAAGGCATGGTATAGATGGCCTAGTGATTATTGGTGGCGATGGTAGTTTTAAAGGGGCACAGAAATTTAGTGCAGAGTATGATATACCTTGTATAGGGCTTCCTGGCACCATTGACAAGGATATTGCTGGCAGCGATGTAACCATTGGGTTTGATACGGCAGTAAACACAGCAGTGGAGGCAATTGATAAAATAAGGGATACCATGGATGCCCATGATCGCCTGTTTATAGTAGAGGTAATGGGGCGCGATGCTGGTTATATTGCCCTGCACAGTGGCATTGCCACAGGGGCAGAAAACATATTGATACCCGAAACAGAAACGGATATAGAAGCTCTGATAACCTCTTTAACCGAAAAAGAAAGGCGTAAAAAATTGGTGAACTTGGTTGTAGTAGCCGAAGGCGATAAATTTGGTGGGGCAGAAGAAATAGCCAAAATTATACGCCAGCGTATACCTACCGCAGATACAAGGGTTTGCATATTAGGCCATATACAACGTGGCGGGTCGCCTACGTGTAGCGACCGTTTAATAGCTAGCCACATGGGTTATTATGCAGTGGAGAGTTTGCTAGTGGGCAGGAACAATGTGATGGTAGGTGTTGTTAACAACAAAATGCACTATACGCCATTAGGCAAAGCAGTAAAAGAAAAACAAAAGATAGGGCAGGAGTGGATGAAAATAGTAAAAATATTAGCCAGCTAAATTGGTTTAGTTGGCTTTTTTATTCAAAAAATTTAACGATAAAATTATATTGTCATGGCTAAAAATGTTCAAATAGTAAAAAAAGAGGAACTGGTTATCAATAAAGGTGTTGCGCAACGCACTAAAATAGTTGCAACTGTGGGACCGGCCTGCGATAGCTACGATCAATTGCTTGCACTTGTAAAAGCTGGGGTAAATGTGTTCCGATTAAATTTTTCTCACGGCTCGCACGAGGATAAAGCACAGATAATCACGCATATACGCACCATCAACGAAAACCACGGTTGCAATATTTCAATCCTAGGCGATTTGCAAGGACCTAAACTACGTGTTGGTGAAATTGAAAACAATGCACTGGATTTAAAGATTGGCGACATACTTACATTTACCAATGAGAAATGTGTTGGCACAATGGAAAAAATATATGTTTCGTACCCTAATCTTGCTGGCGACGTGCGTGTAGGTAACATCATCATGATAGATGATGGCAAAATTGAAGTAAGGGTAATAGACATTACCAAGGAAAAAGACGTAAGGGTGGTGGTTACCCTTGGTGGTATTCTGTCTTCAAAAAAAGGCCTCAACCTACCTGATACCAAAATTTCCTTGCCAGCATTGACTGAAAAAGACTTGATTGACCTTGAATTTATCATTGAGCAAAAATGCGACTGGGTAGCCCTTAGCTTTGTTCGAAGCGTGAAAGATATTGTTATACTCCGAAGCAAACTAGACGAAAAGAAAAGCAAAACAAAGATTATTGCCAAGATAGAAAAGCCTGAAGCTCTGGTAAATATCAGGGATATTATTGTGGAAAGCGATGCCATTATGGTAGCCAGGGGCGACTTGGGTGTAGAATTGCCAGTAGAAAAAATACCATTGATACAAAGGGAATTGATTAGGAAATGTATCCACCGTGCAAAGCCCGTAATCGTAGCCACGCAAATGATGGAAAGCATGATAGACAGGGTAAAACCAAACCGCAGCGAGATTACAGACGTAGCAAACGCTGTGCTAGAAGGTGCAGATGCGGTGATGCTTAGCGGCGAAACGGCTGCTGGCCAGCACCCTGCATTGGTTGTTGAAACAATGCGCAAGATAATTGGTGAAGTGGAGGAAAAAGAATACCGCTACAACCGTGAGGATGATTTGAAACCACAAGAACATTCCCCTTCGTTTTATAGCGACGCTATTTGCTACAATGCTTGCAAACTAGCGGCAGACATCAAGGCAAAAGGCTTGATAGGCATGACACAAAGCGGTAAAACTGCCTTTATACTAAGCAGCTACCGTCCTAAATCTCCTTTGTATATATTTACAAAAGAAAAATCTTTGGTAAACCAATTGAGCCTTAGCTGGGGCGTGCGTGCTTTTTATTACGATAGCGAATCTACCATTGATACCATGATAGACGAGCAAATTGAAATATTGAAAGAAAAAGGATTGGTCCATTCAAATGACATGGTGGTAAACACCGGTAGCTTGCCTGTACACCTGCATGTGCCAACAAATATGATTAAAATAACGAAAGTTGAGTAATTGATAATTAATTATTGATAATTATTTGCAAAGCCTCGCTATATAGAATAGTGGGGCTTCTTTTTATCGTGTTCTTCTTACTTAAACCCGGATTTTGCAGTTGAAATCTATTGCAAGCCTCAACTACTTCAAACACAAGCACTTTGTCGCGTCCTAAAATAGGTTGATTAAAATTCAAACATTTTCAGCAACAATACGACTTATAAAAAAACAAGGAGCCTGTCCAAAAATTGGCATTTGCCCGAAGGGTAGCAATAGGAATGTTGAAATAGTACATTCTAAACATAATTTCCGCAACAAAAACTACACATTTTTTTGATGGCTTTCTGGACTTGTATTTTAGATAAATTTGATGAGTAGGATTTTTGCTGGCTATGCGTTTACGTGAATCCACTGCCTATCCATAATGCCAGGGATGCAAAATTTTTCTTGGAAAATTTGGGTGTCCATTTAAGTTACGATGAGTATAATATGGGGCATCAAATAAACGAGCAGGTAATGAAGGACTTGGTTACTTGGCTTTCACACTAATTTCCAGCTCAATGACATTTTTATTAATGCTTCCTAAATCATTTATATTTGAAAAATATACGGTGTAATTTAAATCAAATGGACAATAACCCACAAGTAAACAACCCCTTGCACGGCATTACGCTAGAAGCCATACTTAATCATTTGGTAGTACAATATGGTTGGGAAGAAATGGGTAGTCGTGTAAATATCAAGTGTTTCAACGATAACCCAAGTATAAAATCGAGCCTTACTTTCTTGCGGAAAACGCCTTGGGCAAGGGAAAAAGTGGAAAGGATGTATTTGAAAAGTCGTAAGTGAGAGGTTTGTTTTAAGTTTTGTGTTTTAAGTTTTGAGTTATTTGTTTGCCTAGGAAACTTAAAACTCAAAACTTAAAACCTAAAACAAGTACTAAGCAGTTATAATCAACGATTTTGGTGTTATCTCTACCAGTTCCAAATCGAATATCAAGTCTTTGCCAGCCAAAGGATGGTTTGCATCCAGCAATACCGACTCGTCCCTTACTTCTACAATCTGTACTGGGAATTGCTCGCCTTGGTTGTTGCTCATGTTTAGCTGCATACCTACCTCTGGCACCAAATCCGGTGGGAAACGGTCAATAGGAAATTCCATTACCATGTCATCGTTCACAGGGCCATAAGCCTGTTCTGCTGGTATTTGCACCGTCTTTTTGTCGCCAATAGCCATGCCCACCACGCCATTGTCAAACCCTTCAATCACCATGCCCCCACCCACTTCAAACTCCAATGGGTCTCTGCCATTTGACGAGTCAAAAATAGACCCATCGGCTAATGTGCCATGGTAATGTACCTTTATTGTATCACCTTTTTTTACTTGCATTGCTTGCTTTTTGTGTAAATAATTAAAAATAATGGCAACGAAAATACAAGGCTAATGCACACGGCACAATTAATTTATTTACTTTCCATCCCAGAACCCTCTTTTATACAGCTGATTAAATGATTTACTTGATGCTTATGATAACAAACCTCTGCAATAAAGGCCTCCGTGCAACTTATTTTCGCAAATCGATTTCTTATAAATATAAAATGAGATTAGTTGTTGCTTTCATTTATTGCATCGCTAATTTTGCGGCTTTTGCACAAAGGCCTCCACAGCATATTGCCCCTATTTTGCCCGGGGCTTACCAAACATACGCCTATTTGCCATTGCTAAAAGGGAAACGGGTAGCTGTGTTTGCCAACCAGACTACTACTATCTTTCAAACGCATTTAATAGACAGCTTGCAGCAACTGGGTATTAATATAGTAAAAATATTTGCCCCGGAGCATGGCTTCAGGGGCGTGGCAGATGCCGGGGAAAAGGTGGACAGCTATATTGACAAGCCAACAGGCATTCCAGTAATTTCTTTGTATGGCAAAAGGTACAAGCCCACGGCAGTAGATTTAAAAGATATAGACATATTGTTGTTCGATATACAAGACGTAGGTGTACGTTTTTATACCTTTATTTCCTCGCTTCAAGGGTTTATAGAAAGTGCCATACAGTACGATAAACCATTAATTATTCTCGACCGCCCTAACCCTAACGGCTTTTATATAGATGGCCCCGTGCTTGAAATGGATTATAAAAGTTTTGTGGGGATGCAGCCAATACCCATTGTTTATGGCATGACCATTGGCGAATATGCCAAGATGCTGCTCGGAGAAAAGATGCTGGATTGGAAATACATCCACAAAGAAGACCACCAGACCTCCTTAGGTGAGTTGCTCGGCTTTGAAGAAGAGCACCATAATTTCAAACTTACGGTAATACCATGTAAAAACTATACCCATGCCACAAAATATGTGTTGCCCATAAGGCCTTCGCCCAATTTGCCAGACATGGCTTCAGTGTATTGGTACCCAACTACCTGTTTGTTTGAAGGGACTGTGCTAAGCGAAGGCAGAGGTACTGACCACCCGTTTTGTATTTTTGGCCACCCGTCTTTGCCAGATACTTTGTTTACATTCACGCCTACTGTCCGTTTGGGGGCTAAAGAACCCAAGCAAAAAGACAAGCTTTGCCATGGCTGGGATGTGCATGACATAGATATTGTACACCAAGCCAATAAGCAACTTCAACTGAAATACTTGTTAAACGCATGGCAGCTATTCCCAGAGAAAGATAGTTTTTTCATTGCCCCTTTAAGCGACAGCCCTTTTGAGTTTTTCTTTAACAAGCTAGCTGGCAACAGTCTGTTGATGGAGCAAATAAAAGCAGGTAAAACAGAAGCCGAGATAAGGCAAAGCTGGCAGCCTAAATTGAAGGCTTTTAAGCAAATAAGGAAGAAATATTTGTTGTATAAAGATTTTGAATAGCACATAATACTTTGCCACAAAGGTGCCAAAATGCAAAAAAGCACCAATGGGCAAGGCCAGAACTTTAGGCAAAAATGCAATGTTTTCTCCTTCTTTCGTAGTGCTGCTTTGAGCTTTCGAGCCTTTGTGGCAATATTTACTACCCTAGTTTATTTCTATTGCCTTCTTAGGCAACCTGTTGTAGCTTTATACCGTTATTAATAAGCAAAAGATATGGCCATGAAATATTTAAATTGCTTCTTGCTTGCATTATCGGTATTTTTTATTGGCTGTTCCAAAAAAAATGATTCAATAGTTGCGCCACCTATTGTTGACACGATACCATTTACAACTTATACTATTTTAAAAGGGCAGCAGTATGCCACAGGTTACGACTCTACACATTTTGTTTTAATAACTACCAGCGATTTAAAATTTATTGCAAGGTTTGATAGCACGGCTATTTATAACATCCCACGGCAAACTGATGTAAATAAGTTATACGGGTTTTCAGATAACCAAGCATCGCACCATGCCTACAGTGCTAGGTTTGGCTGGGCATGGGCCCAAAATGCTTTACGCATTTATGGTTATACCTATAACGATAGTATAAGGACCATACAGGAATTGGATACTGTATCAATCAATAAGGATATTAACTGCCGAATACAAGTTGATACAATAAGTAAAAGCTACCTTTTTACATTAAATGGCAAAATCACATCAATGCCAAGAACTGCAAAAACCCAACAAGCAATGGGCTACCGCTTATACCCTTATTTTGGCGGACAAGCATTAGCACCGCACAATGTAGTAATCAAAATAGCAGAATAAGCTTTGTGCTTATTAGCTTTAATCATGCCGCATACCTTCGGCAACTTTAAACACATGCAATATGTAAGGGAACAAAGCATCCATGGTTTCCATTGCCCCACGGGTAGAGCCTGGGAGTGTTATAACCAATGTATTGTTAATAAAACCAGCAACACCCCTAGATAGCATGGCATAAGGCATACGCTGCTGCCCATAGTTGCGTGCTGCTTCCATAATGCCAGGTATTTCGCGGCTAATGAGTGGTTGTATAGCTTCTGGTGTCACATCCCTTGGAGACAAGCCAGTGCCTCCTGTAAACAACACCAATTGGTATCCTGCATCTACTAGTGCCAATGCTTTCTTTTGGATGATAGCTTCCTCATCAGGGATAATCTCATACAATTCAGTTGCTAAGCCAATTGCGCCTAGTTTCTCAATCACCGCTTTGCCAGCAGCATCTTTTTTACTACCTGCCGAAACAGTATCTGAACAAACAATAACAGCCACTCGCAGGTCTGTTTTAAATTTATTGGCATAGCCAGATTTGCCCCCTTCTTTCGATAGTAGCTTAATGGTGCTTATTTCTACACCCTTATCTATCGGTTTCAGCATATCATAGATGGTTAATGCCGTAACAGATGCTCCGTGCATTGCTTCTACTTCCACGCCTGTTTTGTAAATGGTATGCACTTCCACTTCTATTATTACCTGCAAGCCTTCAATCCTGTGCCTAATAGCCGTAAATTCAATAGGCAAAGGATGGCAATCTGGTATTACATCACTCGTTTTTTTTACCGCCAGCAACCCCGCCGCACGCGAAAATTCAAATACATCACCCTTTGGCACCTGCCTGTTTTGGATGGCATCAATGGTTGCTTGAGACGATACCAGCACAATTGCCTGTGCCGTAGCTATTCTTAAAGTACTTATTTTATGAGTAATGTTTACCATGTTTCAATATCCCTTTAATCTGTCTAATCCTATAAATCCTGGTTCGGACTATTTATTTTCCATACAAACTCCTCCGAGGCAAATACCTCCTTCCCCCAAACAGGCAGTTCGGCTTTAATACGTTCTACCAATTCTTCGCAAGCATCAATAGCTTCTTTGCGGTGTTTGGCAGAGGTAAATACAAATAAGCAGATTTCACCAGACTTTACTTTTCCTAAACTATGATACACATGCAAGCAAGTGAGTGGGTATTTGGCAAAAATAGCTTCCCTTATCACGTGCATTTTATCTAATGCCATTTCTGTGTAGGTGGTATATTCAATAGCCACCACTTCCTGACCGTTTATTACATCGTTGCGTACCTGCCCAAGGAAAATGCTATGCCCCCCAATAGCATGTTGGGTACTGTGCTTGGCAATGGAATCTGCTATGAATGTTGGGCTGATAGCCCCTTCCACAAATATGTTTTTGGGTTTGCGGGGCTTTATATTTTTTTCTGTTGTTGTTTTTTCCATGATATAATGCCGCCTTTGAGGCTGTATATTTTTTTTGTGTTGGGATAAATGGCAGCAAGCAAACTTGCCGCTTTCCTACTCCTAATGCCCGATTGACAAACGATAACAAGCGTATCCTCATAGGGTAGTTGAGCATCTTTATTTAATATACTCAAAGGTAGTTGAGTATGCTCAAACTCGTCAATAATAGGTGTTTCGCCTAATTCCCGTACATCTATGATGGAAACACTAGGCATAGTAAGCAATGCTGTAAACCCATCTGCATCTATTTCATTGAATAGGCTTTCAAGTACTTGCCCCTTTCTTTGGGGGCGGGGTTGGGGTGAGGTGTCGCAAGTTTCCTCATAATCCATCATTTCAAAAGCAGCCCTATTGGCAGGAATCAATTCTTGCGCAGCTAAATTGTGTGGTATCTGTAGTTCATAAACGGCATTATCCAATGAATTATAAGATAGTAAAATGCCATTCAATTGTTTGCCAATACCTGTAACCAGCTTGGTGGTTTCATTGGCCATCATACTGCCTATGATGCCGGGCAGTACGCCTATTACGCCAATATCCGCACAATTGGGCACTTCGCCTGCATTGGGTTGGTTAGGGAAAATATCCCTGTAATTTATACTGTTTTCGCCCACATTAAAAACAGCTACTTGCCCTTCGTACTGGTAAATACTGCCATACACCAATGGCTTGTTTTGCAAAACACATATATCGTTTACCAAATAGCGGGTAGCAAAATTGTCTGACCCGTCAACCACCACGTCAAACCCCTGCACTATTTCCCAAGCAATTTGATTGGTCAACCGTCGTTGGTATTGAATGATGGTAATTGATGGGTTTAATTGGGCTAGTTTTTGGGCAACTATGGTTACTTTGGGTTTCCCTATATCTGCTACACCATACAGTATTTGTCGGTGGAGGTTGGACAAGGAAACCATATCATCATCCACAATACCAATGGTGCCTACGCCCGCTGCTGCAAGGTATTGCAACACCGGGCAGCCCAAACCACCCGCACCTATCACCAGTACTTTGGCATTCAACAGCCGCAACTGCCCAGTTTCGCCGAAGCCTTGCAGGCGTATTTGGCGGTTGTATTGTTCTTGTTGATGGGGCGTGAGCATTTTTAGGAATGATGAATGTGGAATTTTTGTTGTATGAGGCTGTAAAAATAATGATTCGCAACAAATACATATTTGATGTTGGAAGGCGAATATGGGAGAAATATTCCCCAATGAGTATCCAAAATTTCCTCCTTAGTGGGGGAAAGAGCATTGTAAAGCATATAACAGTTATGAAAAAATAAAAGGGGATTATAAAGCAAATCAGACAATTTGTATGTGGAAAATAAATTTGGCTAAAGCCAAAATTATATTTGAATTGCCCCCACATAAATCTAGTGGCAATTCAATAATCCCCCATTTAGAAAATGAGGTCAATCCAACAAATGAAGGGCAACCTAAAATGGGTGGATTTATTAATAAGAATGGGTTTTACCCCATTCAGAAAATACCATTCAATTTATTGGCTTTAGTCAAAAGATTATTCCACCAATTTATCCAAGGCCATTTTCAACTGGCCTTCGGGCAATTGCTGTGGATAGAACTGGCGGTAATGCTTGGCATTGTTTACCATCAGGGTGGCAGGTATGGTGCCTTGCCAGCTTTTGTCAACCATCAAGCAAAAATAATTCGGGTCTGTTTCGTTCAGCCATGCCACTTTAGAGGTATAGCCGTTCTTTTTTATAAAATCGGCTATGCCCTTAGGATAATCATCCTCATAGTCAAGGCTTACCAACAATAGCTTTACGCCTTTGTCTTTGTAGTTAGGTACTTTTTTCTCGAACCAAGGCAGCTCCTGCACGCAAGGCCTGCACCAAGTGGCCCAGAAATTAATAATCAATGGGCTGGTGGAAGTGTCGGCAATGTGCAGCACATCGGTAATTTTTACTTTTTGAATGGTTTGTGAAAAACTAAAACTGCCTGCAAATAGAAATGCAAATTGGAGTACGATAATCTTTTTCATGTGTATTAATTCATAATTTATAATTCATCATTCATAACTAAGCTTTACCCCATTCTTCCCTCATCGCGCCTAGCCTGCCTTCAGGCAAGCCCGGCTGGTCGTAATGCCCCGCCTGTTTCTTTTGACGGTAGGCTTCGTAAACACTTACAGCACAGGCCACGGAAATGTTCAGGCTTTGCACCATGCCCACTTGCGGGATAACGAAATTGCCGTCGGCCAATGCCTTCATTTCCTCGCTGATGCCGTTTTGCTCATTGCCAAAAACAAGGGCTACGCTTTCGGTAAAATCAATGGCGTACAAGTTAACGGCATCGGACGATAAATGCGTTGTTAAAATAGTAGAAAACTTACCCCGCAGCTCTGCAAAACAATCTGCCACATTTGTAAACTGGTGGATGGTTACCCATTTTGCGGCACTGCTGCCACTCTTGAACTTGAATTTCCTTATTTGTGGCAGGTTGGTATTGATAATGTATATGTCTTGTATGCCTACGCCATCGCAGGTGCGCATGACCGCTGTGATGTTCCTTGGGTCCTGTACGTCTTCCAGCACCACGGTAAGGTTTGCCTGGCGGTGGCTTAATACTTGTTCTATTTTTTGTTGGCGTTCTGCTGTCATTTTTTATCTCTTAATCTATTCGGTATTTTTATAACCTTTATAGGTTCAAAACCCTATAAAGGTTCAATTATTATAGAAAAGTAGCCCTTATGCCTAAACCTGCTTTGCCTTTTATAGTTACTTGCCCGTCATCATAAACCAATCCTTCTGCCAAATCTGAGGAAAGCAATAGCGGGCCATCCATATCCACAAAATCCAGTTGTGGCAAAAAGTTAGCAATGGCCGCAGAGCCAATTGAACTTTCATTCATACAGCCCATCATCACTTTCAGCCCAAGAGATTTCGCATTGTCTATCATTCTAATAGCAGGCGTAATGCCACTGCATTTGGTTAGCTTAATATTAATACCGTGGAAATACCCTACGCATTTGGCAACATCTTGTTCAAAAACACAACTTTCATCCGCAAAAAGTGGGAGAGGGGATTGCTCATATAAAACCTTCATCCCTTCCCAATTGTCTTTTGCCAAAGGCTGTTCTATCAGCTCAACCCCTAATGTTTTTAAAACAGGTATCTTTTGCAAGGCCTCCTCCAAAGTCCAGGCAGCATTGGCATCTATCCTAAAAGGCGCATCTGTATGTTTGCGTAAAGCTTCCACTATGGCTATATCTTCTTCCGTTCCTAGTTTTATTTTGTAAACAGGCCATGGCTTTGCTTGCATTTTGGCAACCATTTTATCGATACTGTCTATACCAATGGTATAATCTGTAATAGGTGTGTTTTCCCACGTTTTATCCCACAACTCATACAATAACTTGCCCTTCATCTGCCCAAACAAATCCCAGCAAGCCATGTCCAATGCACAAACCAAAAAAGGGTTGTGGGGTATTAAATGATGCAAGTAATGCCAGTAACGCTCGGGTTCTGTCAAAGCAAATTTTTCAATGAAGTTTTTTTTCATTTCAATATCGTCAATCATTTCCTCTACAGTTATATTGTAGTAAGTGATGGCAGGGGCTTCGCCAAAACCCACATAATTGCCTATTTGCAATGCCACTATCAACGTAGGCTGGTGCGTTTTTGTACGTCCATTGGAAATAGTAAAAGGATATTGAAAAGGGAGTGCTTGCTGCCAGTAGTATAATTTCATAAAGAGACCGAGTTGTACGTTGTAAGTTGTACGTTTGCGTTGCAGTAGGGGCAAACCCTTACGGTTGCCCTATCGCACATGATATATTATGCCCTTTTGTTATGCACCCCGTTTTTCTTTAACAATAAAATCAGGAAGGTGGCTAGGTAAAATAACCTTGTATAATCTAGGGCAGGGGTAAACCCTGCCCCTACGTGAAAAAATCTTGCATATTCTTTGTGCTTCTTTGAGCCTTCGTGCCTTTGTGGCAAAGAAAAACTGTTTGTGGCAAAAGGCGTTATATTTGCCGAAGTTATGAAGAATATCAGGAATTTTTGCATCATTGCGCATATCGACCACGGCAAAAGCACATTGGCTGACCGTTTACTGGAACATACCAAAACCATTGGCGAACGCGACATGATGAACCAGGTACTGGATGACATGGACTTGGAACGTGAAAAAGGCATCACCATTAAAAGCCACGCCATACAAATAAGCTACCCATCCAATGGGGAGGTATATATATTCAATTTGATTGATACACCTGGCCACGTTGACTTTAGCTATGAAGTAAGCCGTGCCTTGGCAGCTTGCGAAGGCGCACTGCTATTGGTTGATGCCAGTCAAGGCATCCAGGCACAAACAATCAGTAACCTGTATTTGGCTATAGAAAACAACTTGGAAATTATCCCTGTTATCAATAAAATTGATATGGATGGGGCAATGATACCCGAAGTGCAAGACCAAATTATAGATTTGATTGGCTGCAAAGTAGAAGAAATATTATTGGCCAGTGGCAAAAGCGGAATTGGCATAGAAGAAATATTAGAAGCTATTGTAAAACGTATCCCTGCACCAAAAGGTAGCTACGATGCACCTTTGCAAGCATTGATATTTGATAGTGTATACAATAGTTTCAGGGGCATCATTATTTACTACCGTATCCTAAATGGTGTTTTAAAGAAAAATGATAAAATCCGTTTTATCGCTTCTGGCATGGATTACAATGCAGATGAAGTAGGCGTCCTCAAACTGACCATGACCCCGAAAGAGGAAGTGAAAGCAGGGGATGTGGGCTATATTATCACCGGTATCAAAAATGCTAAAGAAGTAAAAGTGGGTGATACCATTACCTTGGCCAACAACCCTGGCGAATTGATTGATGGCTTCAAGGAAGTAAAACCAATGGTATTTGCAGGTATATTCCCGGTAGAAACAGATGCGTTTGAGGAATTGCGTGATTGTATGGAAAAACTACAATTGAACGATGCCTCACTTACCTACGAACTAGAAACATCACAAGCCCTAGGTTTTGGTTTCCGTTGCGGCTTCCTTGGCTTGCTGCACATGGAAATTATACAGGAGCGTTTGGAACGTGAGTTTAACCAAACGGTTATTACAACGGTGCCGAATGTGGGTTTTGTTGCTTATACCTCTAAAGGTGATGTGATTGCAGTAAACAACCCGGCCGAAATGCCAGAGCCTACCAAGATTGAGCATATTGAAGAACCATATATCAGGGCGCAAATCATTTCTTCGCCCGATTATATTGGCAATATTATGACGCTTTGCTTGGGCAAAAGGGGCATATTGCTGAACCAAACCTACCTTACCCCTACAAGGGTAGAGCTAACATTTGAATTGCCTTTGACGGAGATTGTATTCGATTTCTACGATAAATTAAAGAGCCAAACCCGTGGGTACGCTTCTTTCGATTATACCCCAATTGGTATGCGTGATGCCGACATTGTAAAAATGGATATTCTACTCAACAATGAAAAAGTAGATGCCCTAAGTGCCTTGATACACCGCAGCCGTTCTGCCGATTTTGGCCGTAAGCTCTGCGAAAAATTGAAAGAACTGTTGACAAAACAACAGTTCCAAATTGCCATACAAGCTGCCATCGGAGCTAAGGTAATAGCCCGTGAAAATATCAGTGCCATGCGTAAGGACGTAACTGCGAAATGTTATGGTGGGGACATTAGCCGTAAGCGTAAACTATTGGAAAAACAAAAAGAAGGTAAAAAACGTATGCGCCAGATTGGCAATGTAGAAGTGCCGCAGGAAGCTTTTTTGGCGGTGTTGAAGTTGGATTAGTGATTTGTTTTGGGTTTTATGTTTTGAGTTAATGAAAGAGTGTCTTTTAATTTGTAAAAAACATGTAGCTTCTTATACCTGATTGTAATGCTTTTATAGGGTTCAGAACCCTATAAAAGCTGAAGTAAAATTGATATTAGTTAGTTGCGACATTTTACTTTTGTAAAGCCTATTATATTAATTGTTTTTTAGGCTTATATTAGAACTATCCAGTAGCCAATTCTGCCATCTTCCCTTTATGGTTACTGCCATACAGGCTTTCTTTTAGCCTGCCAATGGTTTTGTAATATTTGCAGTTCATCTTTGTGCAGTATTTTCGGAAGCCCACATTACCAGCTTTAAATAGTTTGCTATGCCCATACCAAACCAGCAAACTGGTTGCCCAAAAGAATAATTGGTAGAAATACAAGGTAAGCCGTTGCTGCCAACTGGCCTTTGCGGTGAAAATAATTTCCAGCCGCTCCTTTTGGAATTGTATATGTGGGGCTTCATCAATCAATATGTCCGTGCAAATTTGTTTCAGCAGGGTGCAGTGGGTGGCATCTTTCAGGCATTGGTAAAAAATCTGCGCGGTGCATTCCACTGTTATTACGGCAAGTGTCCACCATTCCATGTTGGTGTTCCAGCCCCTTACTTTCCTAAACAAGGTGTCGCCCCAGTCTTTCTGTATTCTTTCCTCGCCTATTGCATCCAAGTATTTGCCAAGGTTGTTGCCATGCTTTTGTTCTTCTTTAATAAACAACAATACGGCAGGCACATAGTGTGGGTCGTTTATTTGTTCCGCATATTTCTTGCTTGCCCTTATAAGGTTTTTGGCCTCCGAGGTTTCGCCCAGTTGCCATGCCTTCAATGAAGGTAGTATTTGCTTCAATTCATTTTGGGTAATGGTAGGCAGCAAATGCCAGTCAATCCTGTGTTGCTGGCTGTTGGCCTTGAAATAATCTGTCCATTGTTGCGACGTTTTCATAAATCTACATTTTAATTGTTATTGAATAGGGTAGGGGCGTATTGAATACGCCTAAATATGGTTATCAAATGCCGCTTAGTGCCACTTTGTCCATTCTGTTCAAGTATTGCTTGGCAATCCTGTTCTCTGGTTTTTGGTCAAACGTATAAAGCGTTAACAGGAATAGCAGCTCCAATGGCTTCATCAATATAAAAATGAAGTCTGACACATATTTGTTGTTGAAAAAGTGGTAATGCTTGTGTATCATGTTGCCCACCCTGTTATAGTTGTGCCTGATAAGGCGGTGTGCCTTGGGCATTTTTTCTTCTATTAGTTCCTCAAAAGCATTCGACACCTGCAACTGCCTGTTGCATATTATTTTGTTGCCCCCTCGTTCACCATAGCGTATGGGTTTCACCACTTTGGTATGGCCATTTGCAGCCACAGAACACAAGAAGTGTCCTCCACAGGCAACATTGTCGCACAAATGGTCTAATTGTGAAAACCCATGCTTGTAAGTATCTGTAAATGCTTTTACAATAGAATCGGGCTTTTGGCCAAACAGCAACAATAAGCAAGCTATAATGGTGAGTATGGGTATGCAAAGGACAAGCAGCAAGGGCATTTTAATAAAAGGGTTCAGTGTTAGTATTTTCCAAGCATTTTTTTCAAACTGGTTTGCGAATATTACTGTAGAGTTTTCGTGCAATGCTAGGAATTGCTTATGATTTTTGATAAGCTGCAGCAAAAAAAGTAAGCCAACAGGCAGGTTGCCCAAAAGGATAAAGGGAAATGATACTTGGATAGCTACAAAAATATTCAGCATAAAACCAAAAAGCAATAGCGCATTTGTAACTGTTTCTAGTATTGGGCTTTTGATGTTTTGCTTGCAGCTTGAATAAATAAAGGCAGCCAAGCAAATGCCTACGGCTACATAAATGGTTAGCACATGCTCTGGCGCAAAACTGGCACTATCCCCGCAGCAGTCGTTTGATTTTTCATCCATCATTAAAAAAAACACTGGCAACCCTGCCGCCGATATAATTTCAAAAACCTGTGCCAAATCTTGGCCAAGCATCCTTTTGCCTTTAGAAAGGAAAACCAAAAAATCGACTGCGTGAAAAACGGGAAGCATAGAAATCAAAAGAAGAAGAGGAGCCATAAAACTATTGTTTAGATGATGAAATAATGAGGCGTAAGTTTTTCCAATTCAGGCTAATTGAAATTTTTAAATTGGGCATATATTTTTCTATACAGTATAGCCATTGATAAAAGTGCACAAGCAAAAAGAATGATGTTAGCTATAATAAAATAAGACCACAAAAATTTGGGTTTGTCATCCAATAGGCTTTCAGAGGCAATACAATAGCTATAAGGAAGTATACATAGCAAGCAGGTTGCAACCAACAATGTAATTTTTTTAAAAAAGGAGGTGGTATGCTTTTTAATGAGTGGGACACTAATTAGTAACACAAATAATACTGGGGTAGTTAAAATAAATAAACAAGGTTCAATAAATAATATGGCGTCCCCCATCCCTGAAAGTTTATTAGTAAATGAAAAGTAAATAAAATAGCTTGTAGTTAATACTGCATTTGTTAATGCCCATATTTCTGCTGCTAATGCTTCAGGTGTATTTCTTAATTTCATAACTAAAAGTGCTTTGAATTTCAAAGTATATGTACAAAAAAAATTATTTAGTGGAATTAATCATTTGCTCAAGGGCGGCTATATGCTGCTTAAAGGCACGCTCACCCTCTGGGGTGATGGCATAAGTGGTATTGGTTTTGCGGCCAATAAACCCCTTCTGCACTTTCAGGTAGGCACTTTCCTCCAAACCTTTTATGTGGCTGGCAAGGTTGCCATCGGTTATCTGCAACAGTTCCTTCAAGTCGTTAAAGTTTATGGCATCGTTCACCATCAAGGCACTCATGATGCCCAGCCGGATGCGGTTGTCAAAAACTTTATTCAAATGCAATATCGGGTTCATTTACGAACTGTGTTTTATGAACTATTTAGATACAGATTATTAACTATTATTTACTGACGACTTATGCCTTATGCCTTATGCCTTACGACTGACGACTTACAACTTATTACTTATGACTTACCACTTATGACTATCGCTCATACTTCCTCCACATAACAATGCCATAAACAATATGCAAAGCACCAAAGCCAACTGACCAGAAAAACAAGCCTTGCCCAATAAACCAAAGATTTGCAATACCCAATAATAATTGTAAGTAGCCAAGGTATTTTACTTCGCCCAAAGTGTATTTGGAAGCATTGATCAATGCCAGCCCATAAAAAATAAGGCATCCTGGTGCTATCAATGCAAAACTGCCCATCTCTATCATTTTCAATAAAAAGAAGCCCCCTGCCACCATTGGCACGGCTACATTTACAAAAAGCCTTTTAGAAGTGCTTCCCCACAAGGAGTTATTGGTTTTCCTGCTCCTTAACCAAGTGAAGAAAAAGGCACTAGTAAATGCCCCTATGAATGTAAACACCTCAATTTGTACCAAGCTATTGCTAGCAAGCCCCAAAATATCAAGTGGTTGGCTAATAGACTCATGCCTATTGCCTTTTAAAATGGCACTGTGGGCAAAGTAAGCCCCAACCAAAGCACAAGTGCCAGCCGATATGCCGCTCCACCCGCTTAGGCTTATAAACCTGCTGCTGCGTTCCATCATCTGTTTTATATGTGCCAGCTCGTGCTGTTGGGTTGTGCTTTCATTCATTTTAAAAGTGCTTTGAAAAACAAAGTAAATAATATTTTTTGTTACTGCCAAATTTTATTTTTCGTTTTGAATTGTTATTATTTACCATATAGGCACATAGGACACATAGGCAAGAAAAAGAAAAAAAAGGAAACATAGTTCTTTTAGCCCTTGTAATGCGTTTAAAATAACTTTCCCCATTTCCGAATAAGGACTTTTGCATTTTATAAGCCTAATTGCAATGTCCTTTCTGTTCTTAAAGTAAAACGTTTTGCCTTAAAAATGGCTCTCTTTGTGCTTCTTTGCGTAAAATCTTTGCGTTCTTTGTGGTTAAATATTCTGTTGGAAATTAACCAAAATGGGGAAAGTTATTTCGGAAACATTACCTGGGTATTTGATAGGGAATATAGGGGTGCATTTCAAAAGTTCGTTTTTTTGTTGTTCGCAATTTGGCAGAATCAGGAAATAATCTAAGTCAATGCCTTGCTGTTTGCTGCTCAACAAGTATCCTATATGGGGGAAATTTTGGATGTTCATGGGGGCATATTTCCCCCATATAGGATTTTTATTTTGGGCTTTATACCTATCCATGCCAACTTTACAGTAAAAGAGAAGTTAGGGCATCTTGGCCTTTCCTCCCATATCGGAGTATTTAGCTTGGGAAAATGATAATTCACCATCAAAATCTTATCTGTTTCTTATCAATAAATTATTATTCCATTATCAATAAACTATCATTTTACTATCAATAAACTATCATAAAATTCACTTAAATTATCATAAAAAACGAGGCTAAAAAAATATAAATAACTGAATATCAATGAGTTAAAGGAAAAAAGACAGGTTTTGAAAAAAATAAATCATGAAAAAAGATGAAAAAAACCATTTGTTTCTACTCACCACATAGGCACATAGGACACATAGGCAAGAAAAAGAAAAAAGAGAGAAAACATGGAGGTTTTCCTATGTTTCTAGCCCTTATAAACGTTTAAAGAATAAAGAAAAAGTAGCGAACAACTATGTTTCCTTCCTTTTTTCCTCGCTTATATCTATGTGTACTATGTGCCTATGTGGTGAAAAATACCTGAGTAGTAACCTTTAATTCGCTTAAAACTATATGGCCTATGTAGCAATATGGCGAAAAAACTACCTAAACCTCGAACCAAGCCCAGCCTCATTTGTATTTAATAAAAAAACGCCAATGGATACAGCACAAATGCCGGACGACCCGTTGGCGGACATGCCGCAGGAAAGCCTGATACAATTTACCCGCAAAGGCTTTTACTGCCCGCAAGGCGACTTTTATATTGACCCTTCCTGGCCTGTGGACAGGGCTATTATCACCCATGCCCATAGCGACCATGCACGCATGGGCAGCAAGCATTATCTGTGCCACCACCTCACCAAGCCTTTGCTGCAATTGCGCCTCGGCGATAACAATTACCAAAGTATCGGTTGGGGCGAACCTGTTTATATCAATGGGGCAAAAATATCCTTGCACCCTGCTGGGCATATTATTGGCTCCTCACAAGTGCGGATTGAATATAAGGGTGAAATCTGGGTGGCCAGCGGCGATTACAAAACAGAAAACGATGGCTTAAGCGGGGCTTTTGAGCCTGTACCCTGCCATAATTTTATTACGGAAAGCACGTTTGGTTTGCCCATTTATCAATGGAAACCGCAGGCAGTGATTTATAAAGAAATACAGGATTGGATATTGGCAAACCAGGCAGAGGAACACCAATCTGTTTTAATTGCCTATAGTTTGGGCAAGGCGCAAAGGGTTTTACAAGCGGCGGCGGCTGTAACAGATAATATTTTTGTACATGGGGCTATCTGGAACAGTCATGTTGCATTACTGGCAGCGGGTATTGATTTGCCAACCGTAAAAAGGGTAACACCCGAAACCACAAAGACTGAGCTGAAAAACGCAGTGATTATTGCGCCACCAAGTGCAGATGGCACGCAGTGGATGAAGAAATTCAACCCCTACAGGGTGGCAGTTTGCAGCGGATGGATGCAGGTAAGGGGCAACTCACGAAGGCAAAATGTAGATGCAGGCTTTGCTCTTAGCGACCATGCGGACTGGAATGGTTTGCTGCAAGCTGTAAAAGCTACAGGCGCAGAAAAAGTGTATGTAACACATGGCTTCGAGGCGGCTTTTGCCCGATACTTGAATGAAAACGGTATTGCTGCGGCTACTGTAAAAGGTGGATTTGTACCAGTGCCTATAGAAGAAACAGTCGTAAATAATGACGATTATGGAGAATGAGGTACCAAAAACAATAGATAAAGAATTACACTACAGTGAAGAAGCCATTGTGGCAAACAATGGGTTTGCGGCTTTTGCAACGCTGATTTATATATTGGGCACCTCCACCAAAAACAATGTGAAGCTGGATGCATTGCAAGCCTATTTTTCCACGGCATCGGATGCCGACAAAGTTTGGGTAATTGCCATTTTCAGTGGTCGAAGGCCAAAAAGAATTGTATCCTCCACCCTATTGCAAACCTGGTGTGTAGAAATTACAGGCTTGCCCATGTGGCTCTTTGAAGAATGTTACCATACTGTGGGCGATTTGGGCGAAACAATTGCTTTGTTATTGCCTGCGGCTAATTCTTTAAAAGCGAATACGCAGGGGCTAGACATTTATTTGCAGGAATTTATTATATTAGAAAAAGCGGAGGAACAGGTAAAAAAAGCATTTATTATTGACACATGGATGCAAATGGGGCAGCAGGAGCGTTTTGTGTTCAACAAGTTAATCACAGGCGGTTTCCGCATTGGTGTGTCGCAAAAAATGATGGTAAATGCGCTCGCAAAAACCGTAAGCATACCTGCCAGTACCATTGCACATAAAATATGCGGCAACTGGAACCCGGCAACGACTTCCTATACAGATTTACTGAACGAAAACAATGCGATTATTGACCATAGCAAACCTTACCCTTTTTACTTGGCGTATCCTGTAGAGGGTGAAGTTTCATCGCTTGGCGATATGAATGAGTGGCAAGCAGAATGGAAATGGGATGGCATCCGTGGGCAATTGATTAAACGAGACAACCAACTATTTGTCTGGAGTCGTGGCGAAGAACTGATGACGGATAAATTTCCTGAATACAAGGTTTTTAAAGATTTATTACCCAACGGCGTAGTACTGGATGGCGAAATTATTTGCTTGAGCAACGAGCCCAACAATAGCCATCCTTTTACTGCACTTCCTTTTGCTTTGCTGCAAACAAGGATTGGCAGAAAAAACATCACCAAAAAGCAATTGCAAGAAGCACCCGTAGGGTTTATTGCGTATGATGTATTAGAATATAATGGGGAAGATTTTAGAGGGAAGCCTTTGGTGGAGAGAAGGGAGGTTTTAGAGGGGTTTACAATTGATCGTTCACCGTTAACTGTTAACGGCTTCCACCTCTCCCCCATAATCCAATTTGAATCCTGGGAGCAGTTGGCAGCAACACGCATCCAAAGCAGGGATATTGGCAGCGAAGGATTGATGCTGAAAAGAAAATCGTCCATATATCAGGTAGGTAGAAAAGTGGGCGACTGGTGGAAATGGAAAATAGAACCGATGGTAATTGATGCAGTATTGATTTACGCACAAAAAGGCCATGGCCGCAGGAGCAACTTATATACAGATTATACATTTGCCGTAAAAGACGGCGATAAATTAGTAACTTTTGCCAAAGCCTATAGCGGATTGACCGATAAAGAATTTAACGAAGTGGATGCTTTTGTAAAAAATAATTCAATAGAAAAATTTGGCCCTGTACGTACCGTAAAACCCCAGTTGGTTTTTGAAATTGCTTTTGAAGGCATTGCCGCAAGCAACCGCCATAAAAGTGGCGTTGCCCTGCGATTTCCCCGTATGAACCGGTGGCGAAAGGATAAAAAGGTTGAAGAAATCAATACGCTGGATGATTTGAAAGGGATATTGGCCATTTATAAATAGCTTATTTACACAAATAACACACAACTCCACATTTGTCACCTGTTGCTATGTGTTTCAATACTTAACTACTTTTTTCTCCCCATTGCTAAATAACACAGTAACAGCCTTGTCCTTTTCAGAATAAGATAATTTGCTAATAGGGCATAACTCCTTGTCTGTCCATGCTTCCCCACTTTTTTTCCAGAGCATCAATGTGGCATAAACAAGGTTGTGGGCATCTTTGGTAAAAGTGGCTGTAGCATTGATGATTTTGCTAGAATCGCTAACCGGGTTTAGGCCTTTGGTATCTAGTATTTCCAACTTGTCCCAGCCACTAAGCGCAACCATTCCCAATTGGTACTTCCCATTGTCTATAATACAAACTTTATGCCCTTTTACGTATGTGCATTTTTGAATGATGCTATCTTTTAATTTAGGCAAGGCATAATGCCCTATACGAACTTGTGCCGTATCAGTGCTTGTGTTTTTATCTACCCTTAAAATGCCATTGGGCAATGTTATCTCTGCTAGTTGCAGGTTTATATTTTTATTGGTTTCCAGCTCGGCATCCCGATAATAAACCCCATCTTCAAACTTTTTGAATGTATATAAGCGCAATGGTTCCCACTTGGCTTCTTTGTTTTTAAAAACATAATTCATGGCTACTTCACCTGCTTGCCCATCTGCTTGCCATGGAAAGGCACTGTTATAACTCAGCCTGTTATAGTTTTCAGTGCCTCTATACCCTTCTCCTGCACCTATCATGGGTACATGGCACCAAGCCCTTATTTCAGCAGCTCCAATATTGGGATAATCAGTCATAAGGATGGCGGTAGGCTTTATAAATTTATTATACACCTTGTTCGCCGAAAATGTATCCAACCACGGGCCCTCGTTTTCTTTTGCAAGCCAGTAGGGGTTGTCTGCAGGCACAAGCAGGCCTAGGAACGCTTTACCCATCCAAAATACACTTCCCCGGCAGCTATAGCTTTGCACGGCTGGTTCAAATGGGCCATAAAAGCCAAGGGTGGGTATATTGTTTTTTATCAAGGCTGGGTTTTGGAGGAACTGTAACATTACCCCCGATGCTATGCGGCGCATCCAGCCATAATTGGTGGCAGTGTCTTGCACCATCCCCATCAATGGAAAAGGGATAGTAGCTCCAATACGGTAGCTGATGCTCCTTCCCCACATAATCATTTCGCCATCGCGGCTAAACATATAGGGATAATTGTTTTTTACCTCTTTAAAATTAGATAGGAACTTTGCAGCATACTTAGGGTAATATTTCTTACCAAAATACTCGGACCATATTGTGCCATACATTTGGAATGCCCACATGCTGTAATAATCGTAAGCTGGGTTATCATTGTACCAGCCTTCGCCCCTGTAATCCTGTGTTATTTTCTCCAAGTATTCTTCTAGCAATTTTTCATTTACCGGGTATCCTTTGCTTTTGTAAAAACTAAGGATAAATGTATTGAAGAACTTCCAGTTAGAGGGTACCGTGGGTCCATCACCATAGCTAAGCATGGTAGCCGCCAACGCATCTTTTTTATTCTGCGGCATAGGATCCCAGATAATTTCGGGGATAGCAAAAAGTGCAACGCTCAAAGCACCAAACTCTACAAGGTTTTGGTTAGTGCCGCCATTTTGTGGGCGGGGCTTTATGAAAGAAACACTAGTAGAATCAACCAGTTTTGATATTTGGTAACGGTAATAATCAGCTACTTTAATTCCCCTGATTACAAGGGAAGGGGTTTCTTTTAGCAAGGGGGCAGCAATAAACAAAGTCCTGCAAAGGCCTTCCAGTTTTTCCGTAGGCACCATGCCTGCATCCCTAGGGTAGCTTTTGCCCTCCTGCTTTGGGAATTTCATGGGGTCATCTGTTTTTTTAATATAGCTAAATGCCCCATCAAGTAAATACAAGGCAGCATCTTTCCAATGCTGCCTCCCCATACCTGTGTATGGGCTTGTTGTATAATCTGGCTTGTTTACATTAAAAATTTGCTGCCCATCTGGAGTGATTTTTTTTAGGGCTGCTATATCATCTGTACCTATTGTTTGGGCTTGGCAAAAGTTGCATAGCAATAAAAGAGCAATTAATGTGGCAAAAGCAACCTGTTTGTTCATTTGGGGAGTGTTTATTGAAATGTAAAAATAAGCTAATTGATATATTATCACCACCCTATCCTACGCATAGCTTCCCTTTTGCTCAATGCAGGCAATGGGTTGCTAGCTACAAAATCTGTAACCCAGTCGGGGTTGGTTTTACTATATTCCCTTAATGCCCACCCAATAGCTTTTTGGATAAAAAATTCCTTGCTTGCTGCAAGGTACAGTATGTGCTGGGCCAGTAAATCTGTGTCCGTACGTTGTTTGTATGCTTTTTGAAAAATTAGGCTACTGCGTTGCAGCCACATATTGTCGTGCTTGTTCCAGTAGGTGGTAGTGCCAAGTGCGGCAGGAAAAAGCCTGAAATACTCACTTATACATTCTGCGTTTAGATTGTCAACCGAGTCCCACCAGCTATGAGTGGTGAGGCATTGCTCCATTAATGACAGGGTATTCGGCCGCCAGTATTTTTTATAATGAGCCAGAATTTGTATGGCAGCATGGTGATATTCCCGCTCGGGCATTTGCCAAAGCGTTTGTACTATCGTGGTAACAGCTTCTAGGTTGGGCAGGGCTTTTTCTTGAAGCAGCATCTTGGTAAGCGCACGCCTGTCTTGTGTCCTCATGCCTATAAAGCCAAACTGCCCTTTTAGATATGCTTTGCTGCTTGCTGCCACAGCCGCATCAGTTTTTTCCACAAACAAGGTTTGTAAGCTAGCTATAAAGAGATCAATCGTATTCATATTTATTGCGGCCCTTAAAAGGCAGCAAGATAAGTTGTTTATATAAATATTTTAATATTAGTAATCATGAGTTTATAAACATCTGATGTAATTGAGGTGGGTAAATTGGAAAAGTGGGCAAATATTTACCCATAAATTATAACAGCACATATATTTGCATTTGGTAGCAAGCGTTTGAAAGTAGTTCTTTTGATGGCAAAAATGCTGCTGTTTTAGTAGCATATGTATAGGATAAAGAGCCTTGTTGCCCGCATAGTATATCAAATAGCAATACTGCTTTTTTTATACTTCCTCATTAGGTTGCTTTTTGTATATGCCAACAGGTCTGACTTTAACCTCAATTCCCCTTTTCATACATTTATTTTAATGGTATTTGGACTACGGTTTGATATTTCGACCATCACCATTACCAATTCTTTGTTTATCGTGATGTTGTTGGTACCAGCACCTTTTGTGCTAAACCAATACTATCAAAAATTCCTGAAGTATCTTTTTATTGTTACCAATAGCATTTTCTTAGCAATTAATTTAGTTGACGTTGCTTATTTCCCTTTTGTGCATAAAAGGATGCAGTTTGATGCTTTCCGCTATATAACTGGCTCTAAAGGGACCGATTTTTTCCGCTTGTTGCCAACCTTCCTGCGGCAATTTTGGTATTTGGCCTTGTTCCTTTTTTTTATTGTTGTATTCTTGATTAAAACCTACAAAGAAGCTGTGCTGGCCACAGACAGGGTTTTGCCAAGCATAAAAAACTACATATATTCTATACTGGTGTTTTTGCTCAGTGCAGGGTTGGCCATTATTGCTATTAGGGGTGGCTTGCAGGTGTACCCACTAAGCATTACCCATGCCTCGGAAATGGCGGAGGTAGATAATATCCCCATACTTCTCAATGCCCCTTTTTCTGTAATTAATACCCTGGACAAGAAGAACCTGCCTGTTCTTGATTATTTCCCCGAAAATGAATTGCCAAGCTACTATACAGGCATTCATCAGCCAGAAAAAATAGGCTCATTTACAAAACAAAATGTGGTGGTGATTATTGTGGAAGGGCTTTCAAAAAAATATGTCAGCTTTTTTAAAGGGCGGGGCAAAACACCCTTCCTTGATTCCTTGCTTGGGGAAAGCCTAGTGTTTGAAAATGGCTTTGCCAATGCAAGGGAATCGATACAAGGCATACCTGCTGTTCTTTCGTCTATCCCTTCTTGGCAAGACGAACCTTTTATTTTTTCGCCCTATTCTACCAATAGCATCACTTCTTTTGCAAGCATTTTGCACAAGGAAGGCTATACTTCGGCCTTTTTTCATGGGGGAAGCAATGGCACGATGGGTTTTGATTTTTATAGCAAACTAGCAGGGTTTGACCATTATTATGGCCGTAGGGAATACAATAACGAAAAAGATTTTGACGGCGACTGGGGTATATGGGACGAACCTTTCCTGCAATATGCAGCAAATACCATGTCTGCTACCCAGCAGCCGTTTATGTCGGCCATTTTTACCTTGAACACCCACCACCCATTCACCATCCCGGAAAAATACAAAACCATTTTTACCGACAATAGCCACCCTATGCTGCCTTGCGTGCAATATTTTGACCTTGCATTGCAACGCTTTTTTGAAAATGCCAGCAAGCAGCCTTGGTACAAAAACACGCTTTTTATAATAACGGCAGACCATACAGTTGGCAAGATTGCAAAAGAAAAAAGCACTGTTTTAGAAGACTACCGGATACCTATTGCTTTTTACAGACCAGACGGTTCTTTGAAAAAAGTGGACAAAACTGTGGCCAATCAAATAGATATTTTGCCCACGGCATTGCATATTTTAAATTATTCAAAACCTTATTTTTCTTTTGGCAAGGACCTGCTCAACAACCAATACGAGCATTTCTCCATTAATTACAGCGGGGGTATTTATCAATATATAGATAACTCTTGGGATTATCAGTTTAATGGAGAGAGAGGGGTGGGCTTATATAACTGGAAAGCCGATACTGCTTGCAAGAACAATCTGATTGAAAATGCTGCACTAGCCGATAGTTTAAAACTGCGTGAAGCAAACCTGAAAAAAATGATACAGGTATTTAACAATGACATGGTAAACAATAAAATGCAAGTATTGGCTACCAAAAAGTAAGTTTTTTTCGCTGTAAAGGCACGGAAACTCAAATGGCCTCACTTACCCAGAAAGAACGCAACAAACTCTCCCACGGGAGAGGGAGCAAGAAGTGGGAGTGCAAAAGGAGAACACTTATGCAATTTTTATACTATTATTTTCGCTGGTTTTTTTATTAAAATAGTTTCAGTTTTGCCAATTTTAGGTCTTTTTGCCGCTTCTGATTTTTTTTTAAAATCTTTTATTTTTTTGTAGACCATTGATTATCAATAAAATTAGCTGATTTTTAGTAGAAAAAAAACTATCATTTATAATAATTTTACTATCGTAAAGTGATACCAAAGTGATAGTAGAATAATAGTTTCATGATAATAAAGTGATAATTTATTGATAAGGAATTATAATGCCCTAATTTTTAAAAACTACTATTTTAATATTAGGAAAAAAAGAACTACGATACTGCTGCCTGGAAACTATCATTTGTAAATGCTTTGTATCAGGTGCATATATGCATCAAAGGTAAGGTTTTTATAAATTAGGGGATGTTTCAGGACAAAGTAAAAAAGGCAGCCCAAGCGAAAAAACTCCTATATAACCAATTAGCCACTAATGCACGAATAGAACTAATTTTTTATATTAATTGGTTGTTTTTAGCTAAACACCAGTTGCATGTGGAGGACTTTTATGCACCCCAAGAAAGAATTAGCCTTTCAATTTCTTATTCTCATAATAACTTTGAGGCTTCTTATCTCTTTGTGCCAAAATGCACAAAATTGCACCCGAATGGTGATACACCAATGCTTCTTTCCACCCCTTATAATTTTTATTTGGCAGCTGCTATAAAAATGGCAGTAGCTTGCAAATGATTGAACCTACATTTGACATAGGATTATAGACAGGCTTTGATAATATATGGGGCTTGGCCTAGATGCTATTTCAAAATCCTTTCACCATATATCCTTTTCCAGAAAATCTTTTTTCACCTGCAATTTATAGGATGAATGTACTACAAGCAATCAAGCGAAAGCTAAAGGAAAAATACGATGCCATTGACAACCGTAAGTTTAAAGAAAACCTGCTGAATGCTTTGCCTTTTTGGGTAGGCGCATTTGCAACAGGTGTTGTTGCAGTTGGCTATGCCAAATTATTTGCATTTGCAGAGTCTGGCACTGCTTATCTTTTTCATAGGGCAAGCTGGTTGTTTTTTTTGGTTACGCCAGCATGTTTTTTATTGGCTTGGTGGGTTGTAAAGCAATATGCACCATATTCCCGTGGTAGTGGCATACCCCAAGTAAGCGCAGCACTGGAACTATCGAACCCGAAACATAGTTATAATGTAAGCGTATTGCTTAGTTTGCGGGTAGCAATAGTGAAAATTATTTCAAGCCTGATAATGGTTTTTGGCGGTGGGGTTGTTGGCAGGGAAGGCCCTACTATACAAATTTCAGCGTCTATTTTCAAGCAGATAAATGACTGGCTACCAGCCTGGTACCCCAAAATATCAAAACGCAACATGATTGTAACTGGTGCTGCTGCTGGGCTTGCATCTGCTTTTAATACACCACTAGGCGGTATTGTTTTTGCAATAGAAGAACTTACCAAAACGCATTTTAGTTTTTTTAAGTCTGCCTTGCTTACGGGGGTTATTATAGCTGGGCTTACCGCCTTAACTTTCTTGGGACCATACTTATACTTGGGCTATCCTCCATTAGATCGCATACCCCCATCTATCATTTTATTGATACTGCCAGTAGCTTTTTTTGCTGGTATTGTTGGCAGCAGCATGGGTACTATATTACTGTTTGTTTTTAAAAAGAAAGCATCCTTAAAAAAAGAATACCAAAAATATTTGTACGCTATAGTTTGTGGGTTAATTGTTGCAATGCTTGGGGTTTTAATTAGCAGCAAAACATTTGGTTCTGGCAAGGAGATAATGGTTGCTACCTTATTTACAAACGACAAGCATTTAGATTGGTATATACCCCTGCTGCGCATGATTGGGCCGATTGTATCATTCTCAAATGGTGCAGCAGGCGGCATTTTTGCACCAGCACTTAGCTTGGGCGCAAGCATAGGTGCGGTATTGGCTGGCTGGATGCATTTGTCGGTTACAGAAACCAATTTAATTATTCTGTGCGGAATGACTGGCTGCCTCACAGGCGTTACCAGAAGCCCCTTTACTTGTTCTATCCTTGTGTTGGAAATGACCAACAGCCACAATATTATTTTTTATATCATGCTTACCGCTCTATGTGCTAACTTGGTTTCCAATATGGTTGGCCGCCATTCATTTTACGATTCCCTAAAAGATCAATATATCAGGGAAATACACAAAGCAGAAGCGCAACTTTCAAAGCCAAACCTTGATTAATTCTACTCAGCTGCAAGTTTGTTTAATCTCCCACGAAGGCACGAAGACACAAAGAGGCATAAAGTTTTAAGAGAAAAAGAAAAAAAGGGAAAAGAAGAAAAATGATGTTATACAATAACATTTAACCTTCTTTTCTTTGTGCTTCTTCGTGTTTTCGTGCCTTTGTGGCGAGAGTTACACTTACTTAATTCAAAATTCGTCATTCAAAATAATCACTTCCTCCCCGTTGGTAAACCCTTATTCTTTTCCCTGATAATTTCTGCTGCTATGCTTACCGCTATTTCCCTTGTGGTACGGCTATAAATATTTAGCCCGATGGGGGTGAAAATATGACTTAGGCTTTCTTTGCTATAGCCTTCTGCTAGCAGCTCTGCTAGTAAGGTTTTTATTTTGTTTTGACTGCCCATCAAGCCAATGTAAGCGAAGGTTTTGCCCAGCAACTGCTGCAAAACTATTTTATCTGTACGGTAGCCAACAGTCATAATGGCTACATAATCATTTTGTTTATCGTTGAATATATTTCCAATGCAGGCATAGTCCACTATTCGTTTTTCTTTGGCAAAAGTATTTTGTTCAAGCGTGGTCAAATCTGCCCTGCTATCATAGATAATTACATAAAACCCAAGGAAAGCCATCATTTCAGACAATGCCAGCCCCACATGCCCACCCCCAATAATATGTATGACTGATTCTTTATTAATACATTCCCTGTACAACCAATTGCTTTCTGATTGAAGCTGCAAGGATGGGAGAAGGGTGCTATTATCTGTTCCAAGTGCTAAGCCTTGCGGGGATAATGTTATTACTTGCTGTGTGCCATTTTTTAGGGATAATAATATGGCTTCTACCGCAGGTAAATCTTTTATTGAAAGGGGTATAAAAGCATTTAGCTGGTTGCCAGAGCAAATCATCCCCGATTGGTCGCTGTGGGTTTTGTCGTGGTACTGCCACATCAACAAAACTTCTTGCTTGCCTTGCGCCAGCAACATTTTTGCTTTTTCTACCAGCTTAAATTCCATGATGCCACCGCCAATAGTGCCGTCAAACAGCCCGTCGCTGGCAACCGCCATATTAAACCCTTGCCTGCCTGGCGAGCTTCCCTCGCTAGATAGCACATACAACAATAGCACAGGCTGCTGCTGTGCAAGGTATTTGTGTATGAACTGCCAAGTGGACAAGGGAGATTGTTTTGAGTTTTATGTTTTGAGTTTTATGTTTTAAAATTGCCGTAGTAAAGGTTTGTTGTTTTCCTTAACTCAAAACTTAAAACTTGCAACTCAAAACAATAGATTAAACTGGTTTTATGTTTTAAAATTGACATAGTAAAGGTTTGTTGTTTTCCTTTACTCAAAACTTAAAACACAAAACAATAGATTACACAGGTTTCCTGTTTTCCAATATTTTTTTGAAAGAGCGGCCACGGATTTCGTCTAGCGTAAGCCCTGTCTTCAAAACTTCTTCCTCGGTAATGGCACCACTGTTCAAGGCACGAAGGAAATAATTCAACAAGCCCTGCCCTGTGGCTGCATCGTCAAACACATCGCCAATCAATGTAGCCCTTGCCGCTTTTTCCACGAAAGTTTTTAACCGGTCAACCGCTTCATCATAGCTTTCCAAGAAGAATGCAAATACCGCCGCATAACGCATCGGGAACTGGGCTGGATTCAAGTCCCAGCCTTGGTAAAAACCATTCCACAACGAGTGGCGGATATGTTCATAGCCTTTTTTCCAGGCACGGTGTACCACTTCCGTGTTTTCTTGGTGTTGTGCCGCTGTCAACTCCCCACGGTGTGGGCCAATAGGCATGGTGTTGGTTGCCCCGTCAGACAACCAGATGCCTGTATGTGCTAGCGCAACCTTAGTCATGTGGTGGGCAAAATCGCACACGGGGTGATCCATTTCTTGGTATTTAGCAGTGATGCTGCAAGAAGCCGTGTAGTCGTAAGTGCCAAAATGCGTGGCAATGCACCTGCCCCTGCTCGCCTTGATAAAGCGGAACAACGGGTTAGTGCCTTTTTCGTCCATCACGGCTTGGGTAGTTTCCACCATCATTTCCATTTTCAGCGTTCCGGCTGGTAGGTTTAGTTCTTCTTCCAGTATCTCAAATAAGTCGATTAGCGTAGTTACCTGCTCGGGGATGGTAACTTTTGGCAGCATCACCACAAAATTGTCAGGTAATTTACCACTGGTTTCTTTTACCAACGTGCTTACAAAAATATCTAAGGTACGCAAACCCCTTTCTTTCATTTCTTCTGTAAAGGGTTTTATGCGGATTCCAATAAAAGGCGGCAAGGTTTTGTTGGCCATTCCTTTTGCCACTTCTGTCGCTGCTTCCACCGCGGTAGCATCTTCTTCCTCGTTGCTACGATTGCCATAGCCATCTTCAAAATCTATCCTGAAATCTTCAATGGCTTCCTTAGCTAGCTTTGCTTTTACTTTTTTATATACCTCATAGCTCAAACGAGCTGGGTGCTTGTGCTGTTCTTCTGGGCTTAATGCTTCATAAGCTGATTGCACCGCAGCTGGTGATAAACTTGCATCTATTTTTTCCATGCCATCCAAAAGGAAAACTTTGCCAAAGGTTACAAAATCTGGGGCGTAGGTATTCAATATCTCTAGTGAACGCAAGCCCATTTTCTGTGCTGCGTCAGCTTTAAACAAATTTGCACCGCCATATAGGGTATGCACTGGCTGGCGGTCTGGCCTATCGCCGGGGTAAATGTTTTGGAAAGCAGTATTTGCTTCTTTCAGTTTCGCAAATAGCTGTTCTTTCTTGTTTGCAGGAATCGTCATATTTTATGTTTTAAAGTCATAAGTGGTAAGTCATAATTAGTACGTCGTAAGACAAGCGGACTTATGGTTACAACATTTACGGGTGTATCACTATGTTATATTTATTGGCACTATTGCCGAAATAAACTGCAAAATAAGGAGCAAGCGGCGAAGTTTCTGAAAATTATATAGAAAGTGATGGATTTGGATTGAATTTATTACTTAGCTATGTCCGACACATTTTCCCAAACATCTTTTGCAATGGCTGCAATGGTTTGGTTGCCATCTATAAAAACGATATTTTCTGTTGCTTTCAATTTTTCAAAAGCTTCCATGAATTTTGCCCGTACTTGTTCTAGGTTGTCCAGCGTTTCGTAAAGGTCTATTGTGCCGCGGGTACTGTTCAGCCGTTCCATGGATAGGGCAGGCGGCACGTCTATAAAAATATGGATAGCTGGCTTTAAAGCTGCTGCACTCATGGCATTGGCAGCAATTACCCAGTCTATGTCCACATGCACGCCGTGGTATGCATAGGAAGAAAAATAATAGCGGTCTGTAATTACCGTATAGCCTTCTTCCAGTTTTTTGATAATGCCATTTACATCATTGTACAAATGATCTAGGCGGTCTGCTACATTCAGGGCGGCAATGGTTTTATGGTCTGCGGTCATGCGGCCTTTAAAAATATTCCTGATCAAGCTGCCTATGGGGTTGTCGGTAGGTTCGAAAGTGCTATATACCTTATGGCCTTCTTGCCTCAGTTTTTCGGCTAATAATTTTACTTGTGTGCTTTTACCGCTGCCGTCTATGCCTTCAAAGGCTATAAATAATTGTTGCTTCATGTGGGTAATAATGCTGTCAAAAGTAGGGTATAGGCGGCCTAATGTAATATTTGATATAAAAAATGTGGGTTAAACGTTACTAAACTAACTGTTTCACTAACGATATAGCCGCATAACCCACATAGCAAGAAGAAGAAAAAAGGAGAAATATAGTGCTATGAGCACTTAATATCTTGCAGGGGTTATCGAAAATAAGTACAAAAACATTTTTTCTTTCTCTTGCTCGCTTAAAACTATGTGAACTATGTGGTGGAAAAAAATAGTAGCAACAACTAACTTCATTCTTGTTTGCGCGGTTATCATGGCGTCCAATCCAATATTAATGTACTTCTTATTTGATAATGTGGTTTGCCCAGGGTGCATAAAAGTTTTTCGCTTGGATGTTGTGTTTGCTAACCTTGATAGTATTCAAAACCCCATAAAGGTTCTGAATACTGAGAAAAACTTTTATGCACCCGTTGCCAAGATGACAAATCAGGGCAAACGCATCAAAATTTAATCTGCCCCTAATTGCCTATTTTATTCAAAAATACCTCTTTTCAGTCCTTTTGCCTCGTAGCCGGCGGGCTTCGTCCTGGCAACGCCACTCTATTTTATCCTTTGAAAAAAATATGCTGCTCATTTTTTTCAATTAGCCTGCGGCTGACCGGATAAAATAAGGTGGCTTATGCCAGGACTGGTGTCAAACTCGAAGATTCGAGCAAAATGAATTTTGATGCGTTTACCCTGGATAACAAATAGCAAAGTGCAGCAAATATAATTTACTGCACTTCACGATAAAAGGACAAAAATAATCACTTCTTTACATGCCTGCCGCTTCCACATTTATTGCAGATACAGCAACCTCTGTTAATTTTGCATCTGCGGCTTTTTCTTCCTTCAGTGTTGTTTCGAGCAAAGTTACTGCTTCTGCCAAACCCAATATTTCTGCAAATTGGCGTAGGGTGCCATAAGTAGCAATTTCATAATGCTCTACTTTTTGCCCTGCAGAAATGATGCCTGCATCGCACATGGCACCTGTTTCACATTCTTCCATTATTTCTTCTGCTTCTTTTATCAAGCCAGTCATGGCTTCACATCTCACGGCCTCGGCTTTTTTGCCAAATGTTGTAAATACTTGCTCTACACGGGCTACATGTGCTACCGTTTCAGCTAAATGGCTGGTCAATGCTTCTATCAATGCTTCTGATGTGGCATTTTTTATCATTTTGGGGATAGCTTTTGTCAAAGCTTTTTCTGCCCAATAAATATCTTTCAACTCATCTTCAAATAATTTCATGAGTTGCGAGGATTGCATTGGACTTTTGTTGCTTACTTTTTTCTGTTGTCCTTGTGTAGGCTCAAGGATTGCTTTTTCTTGCATTTTACTTTTTTTAATAATGACTAAGTTTTATTTTTTACCACCTCTCATTGCTACAAATACAGTAACTATCTAAATTAAAACACCAACTATGGTTTTAAAAAACCGTTGCTAATACACAACATGAACTTAGCATCACAGAAAAGAACATTGCTTTAATATCAGTTGCTTGTTTTTAATTTTCAATAATGTAGGTTGTTATAAAAAAGGCTCTATATTGTAGCAATAAAAGGTTAAAAGAACAGGGATGTTAGATTACTGGCTGTTCAGTTTTCCAATTTTTTTCAAAATACTCGGCATCTTCTTCACTATGTGGGTGCACCCCTAATACTACATTGCCATCTTTTATACCCGACTCATATATCTTAGCTCTTTCTTCTGGTATGCCAGAGCCTATTAACCCACCAATTACGCCTCCAGTAATGCCGCCTGCGCCTGCACCAGCTAACCCGGCAGCAATAGGCCCAGCAATTACCAATCCAAGACCAGGTATCAAAAGGCTGGTGCCTATAGCTGCAACCACCCCAGCAATGGCCCCAATAGTTCCCCCAATAGCAGAACCTGTGCCTGCCCCTTCGGCTGCTTTACTTCCCAGTTCTGTTTCGTCCCCAGCTTGAGAATAGTGGGTTGTACGCGTTTCATCGGACATTATCACGTTAATGTCGTCTTTTGTGTAACCTTTTTCATGCAGCATGTTATAGGCATTTTCCGTTTGTTCACGGTTTGCAAACATCCCCGTAACCATAGGGTAAGCCACATTCATTTCTTGTGCTTTAAAATTCTGATTGTCTTCCATTTTTTCCGATTTATTGTTTAATTAATGATAAAAAAAATTATAATGTTTTTCTTTCTACTTTTTAATATCCCCTTAATTTGCCTCAGTATTATTGGCATGTGATAGTTTCTGCCGGCACTATGTTTTTGTTCATCATCATGTACCTACCAACTCATAATGCCCTCGCTTGCTGCATTTGCTTCATCAATTTGTGATTTGCGTTTTGCGCTTAATTTTTGGTTAGCTGCTTGTACCGACTTCTCTGTACGGTTAGTTCCCTCGGCTTTTTCATCAAGCAAACCATTTGTGTCTTGGATATGTTGCAGTGGGTCGTCAATGAATTTCCATTCTTCCCCCAGCAAGGGGCTTTTGCCTTCGTTCCAAGCGCCTTTAAAATCCTCACCTTTAGACATATTGAAATACTTGTTGCTAAATTTGGGATCACTCTGCAATATGCCTGGGGGGAAGTTTGGCTTTATGCTATCTAAAGCCGACTGGAACATTTGCAAGTGAGCAACTTCTCTAGTCATTAAATAACGCAAAGACTCCTTTACATATATATCGTCTGTAAATTTCATTAGGTTTTCATAAACCATTTTTGCGCTTGTTTCTGCACCAATATTCAAACGCAGGTCGGCAGTCAAATCTCCCATGCCCATAATATATGTAGCGCTCCAAGGATTGCCAACACTGTCTGTAAGGGTAGGTGTTCCGCCACTCACAATAAAAAACTGTGGGTTTATCATTGCTTCATGTATGTAATTCTCTTTGGTAGCTTTCCCGTCTAGCATTTTAGTTAAGTCAGATTCGTCGGCAGCATTTTTCAATTCACCATTTACGCCTGTCAACAACATTTGAATAGTTGCGCCAACAATTTCAAGATGGCTAAATTCCTCTGTTGCAATATCCATCAGCATATCGTATTTGTCTGGTGCTGCTTTCCTGCAGCCAAATGCCTGTACAAAATATTGCATTGCGGCTTTTAGTTCTCCATTAGGCCCGCCAAACTGCTCAAGCAATAGTTTAGCGAAATGCACATCAGGTTTAGAAACCCTTGCATTAAATTGTAATTCTTTTACATGATGGAACATAATATTTGTTTTAATGAACGAAATGCAAACTGAAATGGGATTTTGCAATTATTGTTACAGGATTAGTGTAAACATTGCATTGCCACATTGTTCTGTTATTAGGTGCCCTAATAATGTGCCATGAACTTTTATAAGGGTAAAACAGTAGTTAATGATTATAAAAGATAAATTGCGAGAAATTATATATACAGAAAAAATAGCAAGCAGTTTTGCAAGGTTAGATTTGTGGAAATATCTAAGCATAGTGTTTGTTTTGTTGTAAATTAATAAGTTGCACGGGAAAGTATTGACCAAGAAGCTCTATCTACAGCCTGGTCTTCATTAAAGGCTTTCTTTGCAAGTCTGTTTTCCCACACAAAAAACGTATTTTAACCTATTCCATAACACCCAAAATGCTAATGAAGTATTATATTTGGTAATATGGATAAAAAAGGGATAAGAATTATACTGGCTGTTTTTTTGCCTTTTTTATTTTTAATGGCAGCTTTTGCCCAAAAAAAAGTAATTGTAGGCTATATAAAAGACAAGCAAAGCGATGAGCCATTGCCTTTTGCCTCCGCTAAGTTTAAGCTAAGCGGCAAAGGGGTACTGACTGATTCAGCAGGTAAATTTGTCTTGGAAGTGGAAAACCTGCATAAAAATGACTCTTTGCAAATTAGCAGCGTTGGCTATAAGCCTTTGACTATCTGGGCTGGTGTTTTTGCAGACAGTGCCCAGCTTACCTGTAAGCTGGAAGTGATGCCGCCTGCAAACGAAGTAATAATAAAAACAAAATACAACCGATCACTGGCGTTTTGGAAGCGCATCATGAAGCACAAGCCCGAAAATGACAAAACCCGTTGGGACAATTACAGCTATGAAATTTACAACAAGCTAGAAGTAGATTTAGAAAATATTGACACAAAAAAATTAGGCAAAAACGTATTGCTAAAGCCATTGAACTTTGTATTCGACTATATAGACTCTACATCAGAAACTAAGCCTTTCCTGCCAGCCTATATTACAGAGACACTTTCAGATTATTATTACCAAAAAAATCCACACAAAGCCCGTGAAATTATAAAAGCTGCACGCACCAACGGCATTGACAATGAGAGTATCATCAAGCAATTAGGGGGCATGTACCAAAACATCAATGTGTTCAACAACACGATACCCGTTTTTAACCTGAATTTTATTAGCCCATTCAATACAAATGCGCCTAGCTTTTACAATTTCAAACTCTTAGATACCCAATACCTTGCTAACAGGCGGCTGGTGCATTTGCGTATTACGCCGAAAAACAAAGGCGATAATGTGTTTGAGGGCGATTGCTGGGTACACGATACTACCTACGCACTACAAAAAATAACGTTGCGCCCTGCGGCTGATGCCAATATCAATTTCCTAAGCGGCTTGTCTATTATACAGGAGTTTAGGATGATAAACGACTCTGTTTGGTTTATTTACAAAGACAAATTTGTAGCTGATATTGCCCCTATAGGCAAAAAAAGGCTTGCCCTGAAAGGGCGAAAAACAACTACCTATAAAAATGTAACCGTTAATTCGGATACTGTGGAAAAGCTGGTAAACATATCAAAAATACCAGACAAGATAGAGCTGGCAAAAGGCTATGCAAACGGATCGGATAGTTTTTGGCAGAGCAATCGCCACGAGGAATTGAGCAAGAGTGAAAAATCGGTGTACAAGCTACTGGACACACTGGAGCGGAACAAAAAATACATTGAGTACCGAAATGCCGTACAGTTTATAACGGGGGGCGTAAAAGATTTAGGCAATATACGTATTGGGCCATGGTTTTACTGGACTAGCTGGAACCCTTGGGAAGGGATAAGGCTGCGTTTTGATGTAGCCACGAATACAGGCTTCAACAAGCATTTATATTTACACACTTATGGAGCTTATGGTTTCACGGATGGCCAGTTTAAAGGGAAATTAGATGCTAAGTATGTGCTAGGTAGGGACCCATGGGGGTATATAGCCGCAACGTATAAAAATGACTTGGACAATGGCCAGTTATATTATGACCAGCTTGGCACAGACAATGTATTTGCAACCATATTTAGAAAGGATGTACCGTATAAGTTTCAACGTTCGGAAGAGAAGAAAATAGAATATTACCAAGAAACCAATAAGAATTTCGGTTTGGGGGTTTCGCTGTCGAGCAAGCAATTCGAGGCGTTGCAAAACCTGCCTTTGCAAAGTTATTTCCCATCATCTAATGGGCATCCTTTCAGTTCGTTTGAGGGTACTTTAAAATTCCGTTATGCTTATGCTGAAAGGGCATTGGAAAATAATTTTACCCGTATTTCCCTTGGCAGCGACAAACCCATAGTGCAGCTACAATACACACACGCTTTTAAAAACATATTAAACAGCTCGTACAACTACGACAAGCTTGATTTTTCCGTTATTGATTACCTTAGCCTTGCTCCTTATGGCAATTTGTATTATAATGTTTTTGGTGGTAAAATTTATGGGGCTGCACCGTATAATTTTCTCCAAGTGCTGCCTGGGAATGAATTAATGTATTACAACCAATATGCTTTTAACCTGATGAACCGCTTTGAATTTATTAGCGATGCTTACGCTGGGTTCAATATAGAACATTCAATAGGCAGTGGGCTTTTTAAGTACATTCCACTAACAAGAAAGCTAAAATGGCGGCAATTCTGGAATGTAAAAGGCGTAGTAGGCAGCCTGAGTGCCGATAACGAAAAACTAAACTTTGTAGGCAATTACCCTTATAAAAGCCTAGATAGTAAAATGTATATGGAAGTGGGTACGGGGGTGGATAATATTTTTAAAATATTTCGGGTCGATTTGGTGTGGCGTGTATTGTCGCCCAATGCAAGCACCCAGGCAGTCAACCATTTTGGGGTGTTTGGCAGCGTGCGTTTTTCTTTTTAATGGTTATTTGCCAGAAAGGCACGAAGACTCAAAGTGGCACAAATTTTTAAAAGAAGAAGAAAAGAAAAGAAAAGAAAGAAGAAAGATTATGTTATCAATAACTTTTGACCTTCTTTTTTTTCTTCGTGCTGCTTTGTGCCTTCGAGGCTTTGTGGCTAAAAAAGCATTTTATCAAGATTTAATTTTTCCCCGGTCATCAATCTTAATTTCTCCCGTGTCTTGCAATAACTGCAATACTTCCCATATTTTGTTTTTGGCAATGGTGGGCATACTTTCCAAAAGCCCTTTTACTGTAGGTATTCCTGTTTGAATGTAAGTATGTATTTGTTCATGTATTGAAACAACATCATCCCTTGTAATGGGCTTTTGTTTTAGGTGCAGGCAATTATCGCAAATACCACATGCTTTTGCATCGCTATCTCCAAAATAAGCTGCTATAAACTGCCCCCGACATTCCTTTTTTAGGTGTATAAAAGCCAGTATTTTATCTATCCTTTCCTGAAATAGTTTTTTTCTTTCAGCGTAGGCTTGCTGGTTAATGTATAAGTGCTTGGCAGGTGCCCTGTTGAGTATAAAATGCAATTGCGGGGTTTGCTTTTGCGGCAAATAGTAAATAATGCCAAAAGCCTGCAATTGAAGCAGCAGTTCTTTTACAATCGGTTCTGTACTGCGGAGTATGCGGGCTATTTTTTTTTCAGATATAGAAACGGCATTGTCATAAATGCCTGAATAATTACGCAAAAGGCATTTAACCAAAGGTTCTAACCGTGGCTGGCTTTCTTCAAAATCTTCCAATAGGCTTTTGGGAGCGGTAAACTGCACTTTTGCAGGCAAAAAAACACTTTCATTAAAAGCTATGTGTCCTTCTTGTTCCAGTACTTTCAAGGTGGCTGTAACCAGTTGGGCATTCAACTGGAAGTTTTTGATAAAAGCAACAATATCAAAATCGTAATAATTGCCTTCGCCAATGCCCACTGGAAGGCCTAAAAAGTCGGCCAGTGCCTGGTACACTTTGCTTATCTCGTCCATAGACGGGAAACGAGTAGCTGGCAGTGCCGCTAATGCTTCTAAATCTTTGAAGTTATATAATATCACCGCATACGACTTGTTGCCATCACGCCCTGCCCTGCCCGCTTCTTGGTAATAACTTTCTAGGCATTCGGGTGTGTCGAAATGGATAACTGTTCTTACCTCGGGCTTGTCTATGCCCATTCCAAAGGCATTGGTGCATACAATCACCCTTGTTTTGTTTTCTATCCAGCTTTGTTGTTTAGCAGCCCTATCATCCTGCAACAAGCCTGCATGGTAAAAGTCTGCCGATATATTTTGCAGGGCCAAAAGATGTGCTACCTGTTGGGTTTGGCTCCTGTTGCGGCAGTAAACAATACTGCTGCCCGGAACGTTGGTAAGTATCTCAATGGCTTTGTTTATTTTGCTGTCAACCAAAAAAGCAGAATAGGAAAGGTTGGCCCTTTCAAAACTTTGGCGGAACACAGCCGCATCTTTTAATTGAAGTTTAGCAATAATATCGTCCTGTACCAAAGGTGTTGCAGAAGCCGTCAATGCTATTAAAGGCACATGCCCCAATTGCTTCCTGATATTGGCAATACGAAGGTATGGTGGCCTGAAATCGTACCCCCATTGGCTTACGCAATGGGCTTCGTCAACAGCAATAAGGCTGCAATCAAGCGTGGGCAAGTATTCTTGGAACAAATTCGTTTCTAGCCTTTCAGGCGACAAATACAGGAATTTGTACATGCCAGCGGCCGCATCTTCCAATATGCCTATTACTTCTGCAGTAGTGAGGCTGCTAGTGAGCGATGCGGCAGGTATATCCCGTTTCAGCAGGTTTTCCACTTGGTCTTTCATCAACGCAATCAATGGCGAGATTACGATGCACAACCCCTCTATCATCATGCCCGGCACTTGGAAACAGATAGATTTGCCACCGCCTGTCGGCAGCAGGGCAAGCGTATCTTTGCCTTCCAGCACTGCATTAATGATAGCTTCCTGGTTGCCCCTAAAGCTATTGTGCTGCCAATATTGTTGTAGTATTTTTTGAGGAGTCAATTAGGAATTAGGAATTAATAATTAGGAATTATTTGGCAATGATTTTTAATAAACATCATCATGCTTACCAATATTGATGAGTACAACACTATCAGTTTTAATTTCCATAATAATCCTCAAATCATATTCAATAGAAATAGCATGATAAGATCTAAGCTCACTTTTTAGTTTATGTAATTTTAAAGAAGGATGATTAATATCAGTATTTAATACTAGCAACTTATTGAAAACCTCAAAAACAATATCCGGGTTTTTAGAAATTAGTTTTTTAAATGATTTTCTATATGGTGAAGAAAACTCAATCTTCATTATTTATCATTTTTTTGAAAACATCAAGAAGTTCTTCTTTATTTGATGCCACCAAGGTCTTTCCTTCTAAAGATTCTAGCCGTGCTAGCCGTGCCTCTTTTACAAGCTCGTTTATTTTCCTTTTTGTTTTTTCCATTTTTATTATGGATTCTATTTTTTCCAAATCCTCATTGCCTAGGCTGTTTATTTCATTTTTAAATGCTGATAAAGTTATCATAACAATAATATGTTTAGGCTAAATTAAAATAATTTTATTCAAAACTGAACTTATTTATAATCATCTCACCCTCTTCCAGTTCAGCCTCAAGCTATTGGCTGCCAGCACCACATCGCTAAGCCCCATTAGCAATGCACCAGCCATAGGGGTAAACAACCCCATTGCTGCTACTGGTATTGCAATGATATTGTAAAAGAAAGCCCAAAACAAGTTGCCTTTTACGGTATTGTAGGTATGCCTGCCCAACTGCATTGCCGCTGGTAGCTTTTGCAACCCACTGTTCATCAACACAACCGATGCGCTTTGTATGGCCAATTGCGATGCTGCACTTAGGCTGATGCTGATAGTGGCTTTTGCCAAAGCTGGTGCATCGTTTATGCCGTCACCCACCATTACGGTAGGCGTGGTTTTGCATAAGCGTTCTATTACATCCAGTTTTTGTTGCGGGCTTTGTCCTGCTATTATCTCGTCTATGCCCAAGGCGTAACCTACCTGCTGGCATTTGGCTAGGTTATCGCCACTAAGCAATATTGTTTTCATGCCCTGTTGCTTGCAGAAGTCTATTATTGCTTTTGACTCGGGCCTTATTTCATCTGCTATATCTATCCAGCCAATAATGTCATTGTTCTTTTTTACATATAGTTGATGGCTTTTGTCGGTAATGCTATCATCTATTTTAGCCGAGCCTATCATGTATTCATTGCCTTCCTTGTCTGTGGCTTGCATCCCTAGCCCTTTTATCTCCGTAATTTTTTTCCATTTTATCACATCTGTTGTTTTCCATGCTTTGACAATGCTTTTGGCAACGGGGTGGTTGGAGAATTTTTCAAGGGAATAGACAATGCGTTGAAAGTCGGGAGTTGTAAGTGGTAAGTTGTAAGTCGTAACTTGTTGAATTGCCTCATTAGTAATTTGGAATCCCATTATCTGAAACTCCCCGGTTGTCAGCGTACCTGTTTTGTCGAACACAATTTGTTTTATCTGAGCAAACATTTCCATGCTATCGGGTTGCGTATAAAGGATGCCGTGTTTGGCAGCCCTGCCCAACCCGACGGCAATAGCAGCGGGGGTAGCCAGCCCCATGGCGCATGGGCAACTGATTACTAGCACGGCAATGCTACGCATCAGGCTTTCTTCAAATGTTTGGTGGAATAGGTAATAGTTTAGTACAATCGTAAGCAACGCAATGCTAACCACCACAGGCACAAACACGGCACTTATTTTATCAGCCAGCAACTGTACTGGTGGTTTTTGCCCCTGTGCTTGTTTCATCAGGGCCACAATGCTGCTCATCACGGTGTCTTTGCCTGTGGCGGTTATGTAACATTTTACCGTGCCGTTTGCCAAAACACTGCCGCCAATCAACGTGTCGCCTTGTTTTTTATGCACGGGCAGGCTTTCGCCACTAATGATGGCCTCGTTTGCGTCGGCCTCGCCGCTCAGTATCTTACAGTCCATGGGTACTTGCTCGCCGGTTTTTATCAGCACCAAGTCGCCCACCTTTAAAAAAGTATTTTCTATGGGGAAGATATTCTCGTTGTGGGCATCATCATAGGCAATCATATTGGCCATTACTTTTTCTACTTTGGCCAGTTCATTAATAGCCTTTTGTGTCCTCTGTACAGAATAATGCTCCAGCCAATTACCCAAAAACACAATGGTTAAAATAGAAGTGGCTGTTTCGTAAAAAATTTTGTTTTCATCCCCTGTAATAGTGCCTATCAGGCTATAAACAAATGCTGCCGATGCACCCAAAGCCACCAGCACGTTCATATTGGGTATGCCTTTGGCTAGGCTTTTAATGGCACTACGCCCAAAAAAGTCCATGCCAACTACCATCACAGGCAGGCTAATGGCTAGTTGCAACCAAGGGCTGTGCAGGAAATGGATGCCCAGTGCCATGCCCCAATGCCCCGCCATTAATACCAGCGTAAAAGGCAGGCAAAACCAAAACTTATCTAAATAACTGCCAAGGAATTTTTTCTTTTTGGCAATTATTGGTTGTGAATCGTCAACCACATGGTAGCCAAGGTCGTTAATGTTTTTTTGGGCAATGCCAAGTATGTCAGGGTTGTTTGGGTTGGCGAAAGATACTTCCCCGGAAATGGCGTTTACCTGCACTTTTTGCATCCCCTGCCTTTGCAGCACTTTATTCACGCTCAGGGCGCAGTTGCTGCAAGTCATGCCTTCTACTTTCCAATTAATTGTTTCCATACTGTTATTGCAAGTTATGGATTAACGGAATAAGACAATATAGCCAATATTAATGAAAAGAGAAAGTGGGCATTATTTTATGCTTTTCATAAATCCCCCCATATCTTTTTAATATGTTCGTTCGATAAAGCATTTGCTTCTTAAATATAATACTACATTAATTAGACAAAAAATAAGGTATCTGAAATTCATCTTTGTAAAACCTTTATTTTCATCTCTCAAATTGTTTATTGTATGCGTTTATCATCCCTTGTTTTTTATCTATTCGCCTCCATTACAGTATTGCAAGCCCAACCATCCAAAGGAATACATTGGTCAAAAGAGGGCAATGCTTATTTTGAAATAGAGAATGGGGGCATTGTGCAAATTGGCCTGCCTGAATTTTCTAAAAAAAGCATTTTGGCTAAAGAAAACCTGTTGGATAAAGCAACAGGCAAAACCATATATATCAAAAACTTTTTCTTTAGCGAGGATGGCAGCAACATATTGATATACACCAACAGCAAAAAAGTTTGGCGATACGAAACAAGGGGGGATTATTGGGTGTATAATGTTGCAACAAATAGCCTGGTTCAAATAGGCAAAAGCCTCCCCACGGCTTCGCTGATGTTTGCCAAGTTTTCGCCCGATGGCAGCAAAGTAGCGTATGTAAGCAAGCATAATATTTATGCGGAAGATTTGGCAACCAATACCATCCAGCAACTCACGTTTGATGGCACTGATAAAATAATCAACGGAACTTTCGACTGGGCTTATGAGGAAGAATTTGGCTGCCGTGACGGGTTTAGATGGAGTGCCGACAGCAAGCAAATTGCCTATTGGCAGATAGATGCCACGCATATCCGCAATTTCTTGTTGATTGACAATACCGACAGCATTTATTCATTTACCAAGCCCGTAGAATACCCCAAGGTAGGCGAGAATCCTTCGTCTTGCAAAGTAGGCGTTGTTGCTGTTGCCACTGCTAAAACCACATGGATGAACGTACCTGGAGATGCAGTGCAGCACTACATACCCCGGATGGAATGGGCACCCAGTGGACAATTGATTATCCAGCAGCTAAACCGCAAGCAAAACGAAAGCAATATCAGGCTGCTAAACCCAACTACTGGAGCAGCAAGCACTATCTACACAGAAACAGACAAAGCATGGATAGACATTAAAAGCACTTGGGACGATGACAACCCCAAGGGCTGGGATTTTATCAACAAGGGCAAAGCATTTGTATGGGTTAGCGAGAAAGATGGTTGGCGGCATCTATATGCCATTTCCATGGTTGGCAAAAAGGAAACCTTGCTTACCAATGGCAATTACGACATCACCAGCGTGCAAGCCGTGGATGAGCAACACGGCTTTGTGTATTTTATGGCTTCGCCAAACAATGCAACGCAGCGGTATTTGTACAAAGTGCCTTTGAATGGCAAGGGAACGATGGATCTGGTTTCCCCAACAGGGCAAAAAGGGGTACATGGGTACGAAGTATCGCCCAATGGTTTGTTTGCCGAGCATACATTTTCTAGCCACAACATTGCGCCTATCAGCGAGTGGGTAAGCCTGCCAACGCATAAAACAATTAAGGAAAGCAGCAAAAAAGCCGTGGAAGACAAAGATGCCAATGTGGAAATGATACAGGTAACCACGGAAGACAACATCACCTTGGATGGCTGGATGATAAAGCCTACCCCTTTTGACAGCACAAAAAAATACCCGGTGGTGTTTTATGTATATACCGAGCCCGGCGAAGCTACCGTGGCTGACAAATATGGAAATGTGGGCAACTTTCTATACTATGGCGATATGGCAGCCGATGGCTATATACAAATAAGCCTAGATGGGCGTGGCACGCCAACCCCTAAAGGTGCAGCCTGGCGCAAAAGCATTTACCGGAAAGTGGGCATATTAAACATCCACGATCAAGCTATGGCTGCCCGCAAAATAATGCAGTGGGGCTTTGTCGACACCAGCCGCATAGCAGTATGGGGTTGGAGCGGCGGCGGCTCTACCACACTAAACCTATTGTTCCAGTACCCCGACATATACAAAACAGGCATAGCTATAGCCCCCGTAGCGTACAGGCTTAGCTACGATAATATTTATGAGGAACGCTACATGGGCCTGCCACAGGAAAACAGGGACGATTATATAAAAGCCTCTGCAATTACCTATACTAAAGGGCTGAAAGGAAACCTGCTGCTAATACACGGCACTGGCGACGACAATGTGCATTACCAAAATACAGAACTGTTGATTAACGAACTGGTAAAATACAACAAGCAATTCCAGCTAATGAGCTACCCCAACCGCACCCACGGCCTTAGCGAAGGTGCTGGCACGGGGCTGCATTTGGTAACTTTATATACTAAATATTTAAAAGAACATTGCCCGGGAGGTGGGAGGTAGGGGCTAATGTTTGGCAATAGCTGCCTTTAATTGTTTTTAAATTACTTATTGCTACTCAAGTGTGATTTTGGTTAATCTGGTACAAACCCACGAAAACAAAAAGAGGCACAAAGTTTTAAGTAAAACATAAGCATAGATGAAACCAACAACAAAAGCATTGATTTTTTTATCCTGGAACTTTCTGTTGTTTTTCTATTTTTTGATAACCTGGTATATGCAGCATAAAGATCTTACTGAAGATTTAGAATTGTATGGTGAAACACCCCTATTTGGGGATATTGTTGAGTTGGCGGCAATGGTTGGGGCTATTTATTACTCAATACTTACGCTTTGGTCTTTTCTAATCTATAAAAATTCAAAACAGACTACTCCACGGCTTGTTCCGCTTTTTATTTTTACAATATTGCCAATTGTATTTATAATTTTTGCATGGTTACGATACGCTTACTAATGACAGGAATGCAGCTCTAGGATTAATAAAAATAAAAAATTTTCATTTGCTTATGAATTCCGCCCAGCATAGGTTTGCCTTTTACTAAACCTCAACTTCCTCGCCCATTTTTTTCAATAATTAAGGCCAACTTTAATTATGTTTGTTTGTAATATTGCTAATAGCTGCATAAAAGTTTTTCGCTTTGCCCCTCGCCTTTGGAGAGGGGTTGAGGTGAGGTTTAACTAAAAAATGCTAAAAACTTTTATGCACCCGATTAGCAGGTGCATAAGCCTTTGCGGTGAAAAATCCTGAATAGTATCGAATATTATAAATGGCAAGAATTTTACTTTTTATTTTTTTAATGGTAACTGGCACTGCCTATGCTCAGGTGTTGCCGCTTTCCCGTACAGATTCGGGCAAGGTGGCCGCTTATCTTGCACAGTACAACCAGCAACTGGCTGCCAGTAATTACAAAGAGGCGTCCCGGATGCTGAACGAAGCTGCTTACATCTATTGGAACTACAACCAAAGCAACCAAGCCATCACCTATTACGAGAAAAGCCTAGAGCTGAACAAGCGTATTGAAAACGGCAATGGCATTGCCATGATACACAACAACCTAGGTATGCTCTACGCCGACATTGGCGAATATGAAAAATCGCTCGCCCATTTCTCGCAAACATTGGCTACCCGCAAGGCACAAAAAGAACCTGTAAGTATTATCTCCTCCTTAATCAATTGCTCTATTGTCAATAACAATTTAAAGCGATACTCCACTTCCGTCGATCAATTGCAAGAGGCATTGACCCTTGCAAGGGAAATGAACGACATTAAACAGATGGCTAGCGTATATGCCATGCTAAGCGAGACCAACGAGAAAATGGGCAATATAGACGAGTCGCTCAAATATTTTGCCTTGTACAAATCTTTCCATGACCAGTTGCAAAAGAAAGAAGTAACCAAGCTGGCAGGAGAATTAGAATCGGAAAGCCTGAAAAAACAATTGGCGGAAGCAGAAGCAAAAAACAAGGAATTTGAATTGCTGAAAAACCAAGCCACTTTGCAAAAACAAGGGTTACAGCTTAATACAATAAAAACGGCCAACAGCAATTTGTACAAAAACCTTAGCCGCACTGAAATAGAAATAGAGCTGCAAAAAGAAGCATTGAAAGTAGAACACGCCAATGCTAGTGTGGTGGAAGCAAAGAACAAAGCATTGGAAAAAGAAAAACTGTATAGCTGGTGCATTGTATTGATAGTGGTGGTGTCGTTGGTAACCATAGCAAGCATAAAGTATGCTGATTATAAAAAAATAAAGCGCAAAAATGAACTTTTACGGCAGCAAAACTTGGCCATTATTGAACAGAAAAACCAACTGGAAGCATCCAACAGCGTAAAAAACAAGATATTCTCAATCATCGCCCACGACCTCCGTGGACCAATAGGATCTATGCAAACATTCTTTAGTATGATGGATATGTTTGAGATGCAAGACGAGCTAAGGGAAGTAATAAGCCAACTGGCAGCAGAAAACAAAAATGTATTCAATATACTGGACAACCTGCTAAACTGGGCAAAAACCCAAATGGCTCAGCTCAAACCTGTATTTGCGCCTTCGGATATATATGGTATAGTAAACGAAAATGTAACTTTGTTGAAACCTATTGCAGAGCCAAAGCAAATTTCAATCATCAACGAAGTGCCAGAAGGGCTTTTGGCCATGACAGATGCAGAAATGACAAAAATCGTGGTAAGGAACTTGATACAAAACGCCATTAAATTCACCAAATCGGGCGGTACAATTACCGTAAAAGGGGAGTCAGCAGCTAATAAAACAATCATAACCGTAGCCGACAATGGCGTGGGTATGAGCCAAGAAAAGCTAGCCAGTTTGTTTAGTTTGAAAAGCAATCAATCTACCTATGGCACATCCAACGAAAAAGGCACAGGGCTAGGCTTGGTGCTTTGCTATGACCTTACAAAAACCTGCGGTGGCACATTGAGCGTAGCCAGCGAAATAAATAAAGGCACTACATTTACCCTTAAACTAAATGGCGTATGATGAAAATGGAATTAATAATTATTAAATTAAAAGCAAACAAAAGTTTTTCGCATTGTGTACCGGTTTTTTTCTCCTCCTTTAGGGGACGGGGGTACACAATAGCATTCATTGCAGGCCTGCTTGCAATAACAAACGTTGGCATAGCCCAGCAACAAAACCCTAAGCACTACACAGACACTGCCACTGGCAAGTTGTATTGGAACAGGTCGCAACCAGTATATCTATGGGTATCGAGCCAGCCCGACCATGCAGAAGAACCGCTTAAAAAATCGCCCAATACAAGGGTTTCTGTGCCGTTTTATTTAGATACGGAAGGACCCAATTATATACGCTCTAAAAATGCAGTGGATCCCGATACCAAGGAAACTGCAAAGCCTTTGCAGGAAGTAATGCTGGAAATTTATGCCGATGGCATTGCCCCGGAAACAAACATTGCCTTGGATGCGTACAAAAAATATACTTCTGCCAAAGGGGTATTGTATTACGGGCCGTCCTTGTCTTTTACAGTAAACGCTACAGACAAAACCAGTGGCGTGGAAAACATATTTTATTCCATCAACGGGCAGCCATTTACTGCTTTCAACGATAAACAAATCATTAGTGAGCAAGGCGATTATAATCTCCAGTTCTATGCTACTGACAATGTGGGCAACGCCAGCAAGGTAAAGCAGCATGTATTTACAGTTGATAATACGCCCCCTTTTACCAACATCAATGTGAATGGCATATCCGTTGGCAACCAGATATCCCCTGCCACAAAAATTTATATCAACCAGATAGACACGGTTTCTGGCATTAACAATACCTATTTTAAGTTTGACAATACCTCGTTTGAGCAATACAATGGCCGTGCATTGGATATAAGTCGTTTGTCAGAAGGCAAGCACTTAATTAGCTATTATTCTGATGATAAAGTTGGCAACAAAGAAGAACCAAAACTATTTGATTTTTACTTGGACAAAAGTGCCCCAATCATGGCGGCTGATATTTTAGGCGACCGATTTATTGCCAACAACACCGTTTATTTTTCTGGGAAAACAAAGCTGAAATTAACTGCTATAGACAATAAAGTAGGTGTGAAAGAAGTGCGCTATGCTATTGATGGCGAAACATTCAAAACCTATACGCAACCTTTTTACCTGCCCAATGTGTCTGGTATGCACGATATAAAATTTTATTCAGTCGATAATTTAAACAACCAAACCACTTCCGCCGATGGCTCGGGGTATGAGGAGTTTAAGCATAATGTAACGAAGGTATATGTGGATTTAACAGGCCCAACTATGAGCCACAAGATACTAGGCGATGTTACGTTCAGGAGGGATACCATGCTGCTTGGGCCTAAAAACAAAATAGTGCTTAGTGCCACAGACCCAGAATCGGGCTTGCAGAAAATAACCTACAGTTTTGATGGGCAGTTGATTGAAAACGATTACAAAACGCCGATAAGCATGGACAAAGATGGTTATCACTTGCTCGAATATTTTGGCTACGACAATGTGAACAACCGTAACCCTGATGCTTTTTATTTTATTACAGACAATACAGGGCCAGAAATTTATCATTACTTTACCGTAGGCAGCATCGATACAAAAAATGGGGTAGCGGTTTACCCTGCTTCTGCCGGGCTTTCTTTGGCTGGCACAGACGAGCTAAGCGGTTTGAAAACAATCATGTATTCAGTAGATGGCCAGCCAGAAAAATTGTATAGCACCACCATCACAGGGTTGAAGCACAATGCAAAACACACCATAAAAATTACCGCTACCGATTATTTAGGCAATGAAAGCTTTGACGAAATAAGTTTTTACTTGAAGAAATAAGCGGTAAAGCGAAATATAAAATTGTTTTTTTGAAACACTTTAAAGGGGGAGCATTTCAAAATTTCTTTTTTTGTTGTTTTCAATAGATTTTAACTGCAAAATCTAGGTTTAACAAGCATCCTATATGGGGGAAATTTTGGATACCCATGGGGGCATATTTCCTCCATATAGGATTTCCATTTTGGACTATATACCTATTCATGCCAACTTTGCATTAAAGGAGCAACTAAGGGCATCTTGGACTTGCCTCCCGCATCGGATGGTAACTTGCTTAGGAAAATGATAATCCACCATCAAAATCTTATCAGTTTCTTATCAATAAATTATCATTATATCATCATAAAACTATCATTCCATTATCAATAGAGTATCATAAAATTCACTTAAATTATCATAAAAAATGAGGCAAAAAAAATAAAAAATAGTTGATTTGCAATGAGTTAAAAGCAAAAAAGATAAGCTCTGAAAAAATAAATCACGGAAAAAGAAGAAAAATAACCCATTTGAAATCTTCGCTTAGTTCTTCTTATTCCCTCCCTTGTTCTTGCACCCTCTCCCTTTGGAGAGGGTTGGGGCGAGGTCGGGAATTAGGGTACGCCTATCACCATCAATTATATATCTTGCTGATAAATAAAAAGGGGGAATAAAAAGCGAAGATTTAAAATGCACTCGTCATAATTAGGAGTTTAAAAATATTTCCAAAAGCCTAGACAGAAGAAGTATTAAAAACAAAGCAATACAGGTATTTGCACAAAAATGATTTTCGAATAGGAAATTACAAGTTTCCGACTGTTTTATAAATACTGCTAAAACAAAACTACTTTTATACTGTTTTAATTAGCAATTACATAAATAATGCACACCAAGCAATCCACCATATTTTTTTTCATCGCCTTTTTGTCGGCACTATGTGTTGCTTTTACAACGGAAATGCCAGGTTTAGACAAGCCTGTGCCTATACCACCTAGCGAGCAGCGCAGTGGCAATGCAGCCAAAGGCTATGACTACCTTACCACTGGCGATTACTTAAAAAGCGGCGTGCCATATAGTTATTACAAATTGTTCAATGCAAAAGACACTAGCAATTACCTGCATCGCACAGGCAAAAATGCCCTTGTGCCTTTTGGGTTCAATGTAGTAAATGCACCAAATAATGTGGTGGTAGTAGTGCCTACCTGCCTGCAATGCCATGCACAAGTTTTTGATGGGCAATTGGTAATGGGTTTGGGCAATACTTTTCAGGATTTTACCCATATTGGGCAAGCAAATAACCCCGTAACAAATTTTGGGGCAAGGGTAATGGCCACTTTTACACCTAAGCAATATGAGGCAGCTTTGCCTATCTTCAATTCATTCGATGCAGTATTGCCTGAAATAGAAACGGAGGTAAAGGGCGTGAATTCCGCAGACCGTTTGGCCGCAGTATTGGTTGCCCACCGGGACCCGCAAACGCTGGAATGGCAAAGCAAACCAATTTTAGACATACCCAAAGGCGTAATACCTACCGATGTGCCAGCATGGTGGCTACTGAAAAAGAAAAATGCCATGTTTTACAATGGCTTTGGCCGGGGCGATTTTGCCAAGTTCCTGATGCTGAGCAATATACTCACCGTAAAAGACACCAGCGAGGCAAGGGAAGTAAACAGCCATTTTGGCGATGTGCTGGCATACCTAAAAACAATCAACCCACCTAAATACCCCAAAGCCATCGATCAAACACTTGCAAACGAAGGGGAAGAAATCTTTATCAATAATTGTAGCAGATGCCATGGTACTTATGGTGAAAATAGTTATTACCCCAACCTGCTTATTCCTGCTTCTATTATTAAAACAGATTCGTTGTTGTACAAAGGCAACCAGCAAAACCCGCAGTTTATACAATGGTTCAACAAAAGTTGGTTTGCACAGGGGCAAAACCCTGCTAGGCTACAGCCTTTTAATGGCTATATAGCCCCACCGCTAGATGGGGTTTGGGTTACTGCCCCTTACCTGCACAATGGTTCTGTGCCTACTTTAGAAGCATTGCTAAACAGCAAGGAACGCCCCGTTTACTGGAAGCGAGACTTCAATCGTCCCCAATATGACTACGAAAACCTAGGCTGGGTATATGAAACGCCAACATCGCCCAAAAAGAAAACAGTTTACAACACCACCCTGCCCGGCTATGGCAATAGCGGCCATACTTTTGGCGATAAGCTAACAATGGAAGAAAGGAAAGCGCTAATTGAATATTTGAAAATGTTGTAGCATAGTTAATCCCCCTCGCTTGCCCTCATGTTTTCAATTTTTTATGCTGTTAGTTCTGCATCAACAACAAATAGATCAGAAAGGAAATAATGGTACAGCCAATAAGAGCCACAATTATTTTGGAAAGCTGGTTGGCTTTCTCTTTCGTTTTTTTTTTTTGGTAGAGCTTGAATTGTGTATTAAGTTTTTTTCGTACCAAAACAAATGCTTCATCTTTGTTCTTGGGTTATAAATTTTTATAAAGTAATATACTTTTATGCATATCAATATGAGGATAATGCCTAAAATAATCAATACTAAAAGTGTTGCAATGAGTGGCAATCGTAGCATGTTAAATTTTTATTCAGGATGCAATATACTAAAAGTAGCATATGTCATGCAAGTTGAATTTTTAATTTTTTAACATGAATATTTTATAGTACAACGTATTCAAAAAAAAAATACTTTTGTAGGTGGGAAAGGAATGGTATTTGTTATGTATAATTTTTAAAAAAAATAAATAATACAGGATTTTATGAAATTAAAATTGTTTCTCACATTAGTAGTTGCATTTGTTTTTTTTGCCGCATATTCACAAACAAAAAAAAGCACTACGAAGAAAAGGGTTTATCATCGTTCCGCCACAACACAAAAAGCGGTGGACATTAGCAACTCAACCGATAGCGCAGATATTTATTACTTGATGGGTTGGGATTCGTACAAAAAAGGTGAGTTTGGCGATGCTCGCTTTTTCTGGGAAAAATCAAGTGGCTGCGTTTCTACCTCGGCGTCTAAATATTCTGCAATGTTCCGTCTAGGGCTGTTGAACCAAGCTGGCGAAGGGGTAGGGGTAAACCTAGAAACGGCTTTTTATTATTTTAACCAGGCTTACAACGAAGGCAAATCAAACGGCAATGTTGATGCCACTAAAAATGTGGCTGCCTATTACGAAAATGGCATGGCCGTGCAACGGGATAATAAAAAAGCGTTGGAATGGTATCTAAAAGCCAAAGCCCAAGGCAATAAATATTGCAACGAAGACATTGCAAGGGTAAGGGCAAAGGTAAAAGCTGGAGATATTAATTGAGTGGTTATACAGGGTCCACATCTACAACAATACTTACAGCCCTATATCTTTTGTCGCTTTGTATAATGGCTATCTGCTGTTGTATTTCTCGTTTGCATTGCTGGATGGTGGCTGCATCTTTCGGTAATTTTATTAAAATTTCCCAGAGATACTGGTTGCGTACCCTGTCCACAGGCGGTTGTGCCGGACCATGAAGATAGGGCTTGAAATTTTTTTGCATGCCTACTAATAATATATTGGCTGCTTCCTCTGACACATAACTGTCTTTGTGCTTGAAGGTAAGTTGTATAATCCTAAAAAAAGGTGGGTATTGGTAAGCTTTCCTTCCTTCGTTTTCGTAGTTGTACAATTGCAGATAGTTGTGGTTTTGCACGAAAGCCAGCACCGGGTGCTGAACATTACTTACTTGTATCAGTACATTGCCTTTCCCATCCTTTCTCCCAGCACGGCCGCTTACCTGTTCCATTAGCTGGAAGGCACGTTCATTTACACGAAAATCGGCAAAATGCAGTATACCATCACCGTCAATAATGCCCACAAGGTTCACATGCTCAAAGTCTAGCCCCTTTGCCACCATTTGCGTGCCTACCAAAATATCTATGCGCTGCTGTTCAAATAACTTTATCAGGTTGTCGTGGGCGTTTTTGCCTTTCACGGTGTCGTAATCCATGCGTGCAACCCTTGCATTAGGGAATTGCTCCGCCACCATTTCCTCTATTTTCTCCGTGCCAAAATTCTTTTGTATAAAATTATGGCTGCCGCACGCCGCACAGGTATGCAGCACAGGATAGGTAGTGCCGCAATAATGGCAGCTAAGTTTGTTTTTAGATTTGTGGTAGGTAAGGCTCACGTTGCAGTACTGGCACTGCGGTATCCATCCACAATTGTTGCAGATCATGTAAGGGCTATACCCCCTTCTATTCTGGAAAAGGATTACTTGCTTTTTTTGCGATAGCGATACTTCTATCGCCGCAATCATCTGTGGCGACAGGGCTATTTTGCTTTTGTCTTTTGTGGCTATTTTTTTCAGGTCAACCAATTCAATCGTGGGCATCCCCACGTTGCCAAACCTTTCGGCAAGGGTTACCAAGCTATATTTATGTTGGAGGCAATTATAATAGCTTTCAATAGAAGGCGTGGCACTGCCCAATAATACCTTAGCCCCAAATAGCGAGGCATAATATATGGCTGAGTCCCGGGCATGGTAGCGGGGGGCGGGGTCTTGCTGCTTGTAGCTGGCATCGTGTTCCTCATCCACCACTATCAGACCTAGGTTTTTAAACGGCAGGAAAATAGAACTCCTTGCCCCAAGCACCACTTTGGTTTGCCCGCTTTTTACCTTGTTCCATATTTCTACCCTCTCGTTAGGGTTGAACTTGGAATGGTAAATGGCAATATTGCCACCAAAATGCACTTGCAGCCGCCTGATCATCTGTGCGGTCAAGGCAATCTCAGGCAGCATATACAGCACTTGCTTGCCTTGCTGCATGTATTGCTCTATCAGTTTCATATATGCCTGCGTTTTGCCGCTGGCCGTAACGCCGTGCAGCAGGCATACATTTTTTTCTGTGAAAGCAGTGTTGATGGCATCCAAAGCCGCCTGCTGCACTGCTGACAATTCAAAATTCATGTCTATGCCATGCAGCAGGGTTTTAATGCGGTCAGTAGCCCTTTTTTCGGTTTTTAAAATGCCTTTGTCTATCAATCCCTTTAGTTGGGCAGCACTGGCATTGGCTTTTTTAAGCAGCACAGGCTGCGTAACCTCACCTTCTATTTTAATGATGTGCAAATAAGCCAGCAGCAGCTCCATTTGCTTGGGGGCAGGATTTTTGCCTTCGTTGAAAAGGGCAGACAATTTTTCCTCATCGTGGTAAATGGGGTTTAGCAATATGTATGTTTCGGTTTTGCTTTTATATTTTTCCTGCAATTCTTCCCAAACAAAACAAATTTGCTTTTCTATTAATTTTTTAATAACGGGGTAAACATTGCTCGTGTCCAGCAATTCATGCACTTCGCTTAGTCGTAGCTCCTTTTTTATTTCCAGTGCCTGTGCCACGATAAACTCATTGTCAGAAAGCAAGGAGCCATCGTTCAAGTCGAAATTGGTTTCCTCGTTCCAAATCAAGATGCTTTGGCTAGAGAGTTTCAGGTTGGCCGGCACTGCGGCCTGCATCACTTCGCCCTCGCTGCACATATAGTACTGGCTCATCCAATTCCACAGCTTCAACTGGTTTTGGTATAGCAATGGCTCATCGTCCAAAATATTCAGCAGTTCCTTGGGCTGGAAAGCAGCGGGCTTTTCCTTGGTGATGGTTTTAATGATGCCCGCATATTTCTTGTTCCGCAAATCTACTTCTACCCTTATCCCAATTTGTGCCGCTTCCTGCAAATGCCCCGGTATGGCCCATGTATAAGTAATGGGGAGCAGCAGGGGGATGATAACCTCGGCATATAAATATGTCTGCCCCGGTTGCAAGGTTGCGGATGAAAACAGGCTGCTATTTTTTGAGTTGCTCATAAATGGAATAGCTGCAAGGTAAGGCAAGCAGGGGTGCGAACCAAGATATTAGAAATAAACCACTTTTTATTCCTAGCAGGATAGTGCAGGATTGTTGGCGTGTTGTTTATGGTAATTTTATTGCCTATTAAGAACGATGCTTTGCCGCACAGTAAAAATACTTGCTATGATAAATGGCATTTTATTATGATTCTGGGTAATGCTTTTTGCCAACCCATAGTGCATCTTATCTATATATAAATAGTGTAGTTGGGTGCAAAAAAGGATGAAAATGAAATATTTAATTAACTATCCCCGTTTTATAAAATCAATATCCGCTATCCTGTTGGTATTGGTTTTTGGCTTGTGTTACGGGCAGGATAGTGCCAATGCTGGCAAGCAGCAAAGGATAGAATATGGGCCATTTAATGCTAATACAGGGCATTGGTATTCCATTGCAGACAGCAAGAACATGATTAATGCCTTGCCTAACAGGCCAAGGTGCCAGCCTACAGATTTGGTAAACATTGGCGACAATATCTTGTTATTCCAAAAAGCAAATGGCGGTTGGCCTAAGAACTACGATATGTTTGCGAAGCTGACAGATGACCAAAAACAAGCGGTAACGGCTAAAAAAAACGACTTAAGTACAACATTTGATAATGGTACATGCTACACGCAAATAGCAGCTTTGGCTACGGTGTACAATGCAACAAAAGCAGAAAAATATAAAAAAGGCACTTTGGATGGGCTGGATTATATATTGAACGCCCAGTATGCAAATGGTGGCTGGCCACAATATTATCCATTGGAGGAGGGCTATAGCAGGGAAATTACCTATAACGATGGGGTGATGGAAGGTATTATGTCTTTGCTGAAAGACATTATTGACCATAAACCTATCTATGCTTTTGTTGTAGGCAAATGCCGTTTGAAGTTGCAGAAGGCTTTTGACAAAGGGCTGGACTGCATTTTGAAAACACAAATAAATGATGTAGGCAAGCCTACAGCTTGGTGTCAGCAATATGATGAAATAACCTTGCAACCCGCTTGGGCAAGAAAATTTGAACCGCCTAGCATTTGCAATGGGGAGAGTTCGGATATAGTTCTTTTCTTGATGCGGATAAAGAAACCTTCAAAGCCAATAATTGAGGCGGTACAAAATGCAGTGGCTTGGTTTCAAGAATCTGAAATTTATAATACCAAAGTGCTTACCGTGCCAGCACCAGAAATGCAGACACCTTACAGGATTTCTCGGAAAGACAGAGTAGTGATGATCGACAGTACGGCACCGCCTATCTGGACTCGTTATTACGAGTTAAAAACACATAAGCCTATTTTTTGTAATAGGGATAGTAAAATAGTCTATTCCCTTGCCGAAGTAAGCCGTGAGCGCAGGGATGGCTACTCTTGGTACAACTATAAGCCACAAAAGGTATTGAACAAGTACAAGCAATGGCAGCAAAAATGGGCGGTGGGGAATAATGTGTTGGCAAAAGAATAATTAGCCACTAAAGCATAAAGTAACGTTATGAGTTATAAATTATGAATTAGTAGTAGTCGAAGTTTTTTTTAACGTTTAAAGTATATTAAAACGTTTCTTTCTTTCTTTTTTTTCTTTCCTTAGTGCCACTTTGAGCCTTAGTGCCTTTGTGGCAAAAAAAGCAAATTGATTTGAATGTGTATTAAAATCAGGAAAATATTATTATCAGGGTTGTACTGCGTATGCTTGCTGGCTATTGCCTCGCAAAAGGCAAAAGCACAGCCATGGTCCGAAAAAGCGGCTTCTACGGTTATGAACGTGTGGAAAGACACGGCTTCTGCTAATAAATGGGCATATGAGCAAGGTGTTTTTATGCGGGGCATTGAGGAGGTTTGGCTACTAACAGGCGACAAAAAATACTTTAAATACATGCAAAATTACCTTGATGGCCTAATTGGGGCAGATGGGGCAATAAAAGGGTATAAAGAAGATGATTATAATATAGATAATATACTGCTTGGCAGGGCTGTATTGACATTGTATAAAGTATTGGGTTCAGAAAAATACTACAAAGCAGCCATGCAATTGCGTAGGCAAATAAAAAACCAACCCCGTACTAACGAAGGCGGTTTTTGGCACAAAAAGCGTTACCCAAATCAAATGTGGCTGGATGGGTTGTACATGTGTGAGCCTTTTTATGCGGAATATGCCACCCTATTCAATGAGGAAGAAGATTACAACGATATAGCCAACCAGTTCATTTACATGGAAAACCATGCCCGTGATATTAAAACAGGCTTGTTATATCATGGTTGGGACGAAAGCAAAAAAGAAAGATGGTCTGACCCAAAAACGGGTCTTTCCCAGAATTTCTGGGGTCGGGCAGACGGTTGGTACGCCATGGCATTGGTAGATGTATTGGACAAAATACCCATGAACCACCTTAAGCGTGGTGAGTTGCTGGCTATTCTTGGCCGTTTGGCTACCGCCATCCAAAAATACCAAGATGCCTCAACAGGCTTGTGGTACCAAGTATTGGACAAGGAAACAGAAAAGGGTAATTATTTGGAGGCTTCTGCCTCTTGTATGTTTGTTTATGCATTGGCGAAAAGTGTACGACAAGGTTATTTGCCAACTAGCTACCAACCTGTAGCCGAAAAAGGGTATACAGGTATTGTAAACAAGTTCATTGAAACGGATGCAAACGGACAAGTAAATCTGAATGGTACTGTTAGTGTAGCTGGTTTGGGTGGCACACCTTATCGTGATGGCACCTACCAATACTATCTCAGCGAGAAAGTAGTACAAAACGATGCAAAAGGTATTGGTGCATTTATCCAGGCGGCGGTTGAGATAGAGCGTTTGGCGCACGTTACAGACGGTAAAGGAAAAACAGTATTGTTGGATAGTTATTTCAACGATGAACACAAGACAGATAAAAATACGAGCAAGCTTATTTCATACCATTACAAATGGGATGAAATGGACAATGATGGCTTTTCTTTGTTTGGGCATATATTCAATAATTATGGCTTAAAAACGGCCACATTAAATGAAGCACCTACAGTCACTAATTTGAAAAAAGCGTCAGTTTATATAATTGTTGATGCGGATGTGCCAAAAGAAAACTCCGATGCAAAATACATGGAGCAAAGCCATGTAAAAGCCATTAGCGAATGGGTAAAAGCGGGTGGGGTATTGCTTGTGTTTAACAATGATACCGGTAATGCAGAATTTAAACACCTGAACACTTTGATGGCAAAATTTGGTATGCAGTTTAAGGAAGATAGCCGCAACCATGTAAAGACACCCAATTTTGAACAAGGTGCCATTTATATTCCCGCTGGCAATACCATTTTTGAAACGGCTAAAAAAGTATACTTAAAGGAAATTAGTACGCTGAAAGTTACGCCACCTGCCGTGTCTGCATTAACAGATAAAGGCGATGTGATTATTGCAACAGCAAAATATGGCAAAGGCACTGTGTTTGCGGTAGGTGATCCTTGGTTTTATAATGAATATACAGATGGGCGTAAACTGCCTGCAGATTTTGAGAATTTTAAAGCCGCCAACGATTTGGTAAGTTGGGTAGTGGGGCAAATTGGAAATAAAAAGTAATAAATAGCTTAATGAAGATAATAATGAATAAAAAATATTGGGCTTTGCTGCTTCTAGTAGCCATGTCGTTTATTGTGCCAAAACCGAAAATAACGGTTTGGATGATTGGCGATTCCACTATGGCAAACAAACTGGAAAAAGCATTCCCCGAAACAGGCTGGGGGATGGAGTTTGGGCATTTTTTTGACCAAAGCGTAACTATAGATAACTGTGCATTGAATGGCCGCAGTACCAAATCGTTTATCAATGAAAAACGCTGGGATCCGATTTTAGATAATTTGAAAGAAGGTGATTATGTTTTCATAGAATTTGGGCACAATGACGAAAAAATTGATAAACCAGGCGTTGGCACAACTATACCTGAATTTAAGGCCAACTTGGTAAAGTTTGTGCTGGAAACAAGAGAAAAAAAAGGGATACCCGTTTTATTAACGCCTATAACTCGCCGCAGCTTTAAAAATGGCGTACTCACAGACACGCATGGTAAGTATGCTGAAACAACCATTTTTGTGGCCGATTCATTAAAAGTGCCGTTGATTGATATGCTTGAAAAAAGTAAAAAGTATGTAAGTGGGTTGGGGGATGAGACTTCCAAGCAATTGTACAATTATGTTGATTCGGGCAATGTCAATTACCCAAATGGGAAAAAAGACGATACCCATTTTAGCCCGGCTGGGGCAAAAAAAATGGCAGGGCTTGCAGTAGAAGGCATTAAAGAATTGAAATTGGGCCTTGCGGAAAGGTTATTAAAGGGCTAGTTTGTGCCTTAAAGGGGTAAAATAGTTAATTTTTGGTGGCTTAAATGTTTAAACAAATGTATTAAACCCAAATTGTTCTTTTTTGTATTACATGGCACTTTATATTTATCGCAACTTTCTCATAACTATAAAAAAATGAATTCAAAATGATTTTGTCCAAACAAAGCTTAGGGAGTATTACAAAAGCAGGTGTAAAAAAACCAGTAGAAAATGTGTTTGAATTGCCTGAAAAAATATTGCAATTTGGCACAGGCGTGTTATTACGTGGCTTGATAGACGATTTTGTTGACAAAGCCAATCGTACAGGCATATTCAATGGAAGGATAGTAGTGGTAAAAAGTACAAGTACAGGCGGTACGGATGCTTTTGCTACGCAAGACGGTCTGTTCACCCAATTGATAAAAGGGATAGACAATGGCACTAAGGTAGATGAGATTGTTATCAACTCCTCTATCAGCCGTGTGTTGGCCGCTAGCGATGAGTGGGCTGAAATATTGAAGATAGCCGCAAGCCCAAACCTGCAAATTATTTTTTCCAATACCACAGAGGTAGGCATTGCCCTATTGCCAGAAGATAAAGTTACTGCAGCCCCACCAAAATCTTTCCCAGGCAAGTTATTGGCTGTGCTTCTAAAACGTTATGAAACATTTGGCGGCACTCCGGAAAGTGGTTTTGTGATTGTGCCGACAGAATTGGTAGTTGATAATGGCATTAAATTAAAAGGCATCGTAAAAGAATTGGCTGTGTTGAATGGCCTAAGCGAAGCATTTATTAGCTGGTTAGAAACCGCAAATGATTTTTGTAATTCATTGGTAGATAGGATTGTACCGGGCAAGCCTTCTGATGTTGATAAGCAAGCAGCAGAAACTGCTTTGGGCTATTCCGATGATTTGTTGATTATGAGCGAGTGCTACCGCTTATGGGCTATCGAAACATCCAGCGAGCGGAGCAAGGGGATATTGTCTTTCAGCAAGGCCGATGTAGAAGGAGTGGTGATTGTGCCAGACATCAACAAATTCAGGGAGCTTAAACTGCGTTTGCTGAATGGTACACATACGTTTTCCACTGGGCTGGCAATTGCAGGTGGTTTCACCACAGTAAAAGAAGCGATGGCTAATGAAACATTCTCCAACTTCATCACCAATGTTTCCAACAACGAAATGGCACCCGCCATTTTGAATAAAAATATTACCATAGAAGATGCAAGGGCATTTGCTGGTAAAGTGCTGGATAGGTTCCGCAACCCATTCATAGAGCATTTATGGTTAAGTATTTCTGTGCAATACACTTCCAAGATGAAGATGCGCAATGTGCCCATCCTTCATAAATATTTTGCGGCGAATGATACACCGCCTAAGTATATGGCATTGGGTTTTGCTGCTTATATCTTGTTTATGAAAAGCCATCAAAACGAAGAAGGCAAATATGTTGGCACATTAAACGGCAAAAAATACACCATAACGGATGATTATGCGCATGTATTGCATGACCATTGGCTAGGCAGTGATGCAGCCACAGTAGTAGATTTTATATTGAAAGACGTGAGCCTATGGGATTTGGATTTATCGTCCCTGCCAGGTTTTTCGGATGCTGTAACCACGCAGTTAGCCATTTTGATAGACGAGGGCTTTGAAGCAGCGGTAAAGGGTCTTGCATAAGCAATAGCGAAAACGAGTTTAAGAAGAAATGTTATAACCCGGATTTTTAGGCAATATAAGGTACGATATAATTCTTCGCTGTAAGTTTTCCCTTTAATCTCAGTAATCCTAAAAATCCCAGTTCAGACATAATAGTAAAATAGTGTAGAATGAATCATAAAGTATTAAAAGTAAACCCAAAGGACAATGTAATTGTTGCTTTGCAAGACCTTAAAAAAGGCGATGTAGTGGTATATAATGGCGAAACTTTCATATTGGAAGACGATGTAAAGGCCAAACATAAGTTTTATGCTTACGACATGAAACAAGGTGAGGAGGTAATTATGTATGGGGTATTGGTAGGTAAGGCACAAATGGATTTACCTAAAGGCTCTTGGATGAATACAGAAAACCTGAAACATGCAGCCGAGCCTTATTATTTCCGCACATCCAACTACGAATGGCATGCACCAGATGTATCCAAATTTGCTGGCAGGACATTCAATGGCTACCTACGTTCCGATGGACGTGTAGGCACGGCCAATTACTGGCTGTTTATCCCAACTGTTTTCTGTGAGAACAGGAACTTGGATGTAATTCGTGAAGCTTTGCACAATGAGTTAGGCTATGCAGTTACGGAGAAATATAAATCCTTTGCACACCATTTATTGGAAGCGTATAATAAAGGCGAATCCTTAGATAGTATAAATCTTGCTGCACCTGCTGCCATAACAAAAGAGCGTCCGTTTAAAAATGTAGACGGTATCAAATTCCTTAACCACCAAGGTGGTTGTGGTGGCATCAGGCAAGATGCGGCTGTATTGAGCAAGCTATTGGCTGCCTATGCAGACCATCCGAATGTGGCTGGTGTAACCGTACTAAGCCTTGGCTGCCAGAACCTGCAAGTGCAGGATTTTATGACAGATTTGAAAAAGCACAACCCTCATTTTGATAAGCAGCTTTATATTTTTGAGCAACAACAATCGCAAAGCGAAGAGCAATTGATTAGCGATGCCATCAAAAAAACATTCGGGGGGCTTGTAGAAATAAACAAGCTTGAAAGGCAACCTGCCACGCTAGATAAATTGACCATTGGCGTAAAATGCGGTGGCAGCGATGGTTTTAGCGGCATATCTGCCAACCCTTCCGTGGGCTATTGCAGCGACTTGGTAGTGGCTTTGGGCGGTAAGATATTACTGGCTGAATTTCCTGAATTATGTGGTGTTGAGCAAGAATTGATTGACAGGACAAAAGACGAAGCTTCTGCCCAAAAATTCATCCATCTGATGAAAACCTATAGCGATTCAGCATTGCGTGTAGGTTCTGGCTTCCACATGAACCCTTCACCGGGTAATATTAAAGATGGTTTAATTACCGATGCCATCAAAAGCGCGGGTGCTGCCAAAAAAGGCGGTAGCGCACCAGTGGTAGATGTATTAGATTATACAGAGCCTGTTGTAAAACCGGGTCTAAACCTAGTATGTACACCCGGTAACGACGTGGAAGCAACTACTGGTAAAGCAGCAAGTGGTGCTACCCTTATCCTGTTTACCACTGGTTTGGGTACTCCAACGGGTAACCCTGTTTGCCCAACCATTAAAGTGTCATCCAACAATGCGCTAACCAAGCGTATGAGCGACATCATAGATATCAATACAGGTGCTGTGATAGAAGGGGAGAAAACCATAGAACAAATGGGTGAAGAAATATTGGAATACTGTATCAAAGCGGCAAGTGGTGAAGTAATTCCTAAAGCAGTATTGCTAAATCAGGATGACTTTATCCCATGGAAAAGAGGGGTAAGCCTTTAGTAATTATAAATGGAGCGTTGTAACGGCAATCCATTGCGGTTGCCCTTGTCGCTTTGATCATCCTCGTCATTTCGACGCAGGAGAAATCTAACCGAATATAGGAATGTCTTTAAGTACGTTGTAAATGAAGTAAACAAAAATAAGGTTCTTGCTTTTTGTGGGGGTCTGGCTCCCTCTTCCTTGTTCCTGCCCCCTCTCCTTTTTGAGAGGGTTGGGGTGAGGTCTAACAAAAGGTGGTAAGCATTAATAATAATGGGTATGGTTTCGGAAAACAAAAAATAGTACCCCTGACCCCTAAACGTAAAAGACTGGATTATGAAAAAGTTTCTAGACGAGAATTTCTTGCTGAAAAATAAAACAGCAGAAACATTGTACCACGAGTATGCAAAGGCATTGCCTATCATCGACTATCACTGTCACTTGCCACAACAGCAAATAGCCGAAGATAAAAACTTTGAAAATATTACACAGGCATGGCTATATGGCGATCATTATAAATGGCGTGCAATGCGTACCAACGGTATTAGCGAAGGTTATTGCACAGGTAATAAAACTGATTACGAGAAGTTTGAACAATGGGCTGCCACGGTGCCATATACACTTCGCAATCCGCTGTACCATTGGACACATTTGGAATTGCAACGCTATTTCGATGTATACGAAGTGCTAAACCCTTCTAGCGCAAAAGCAATTTATGACAACTGCTCTGAAAAGTTGCGCTCCAAAGAATACAGTGTAAAAAACCTGATTCGGAAAATGAATGTGGTAACAATCTGTACTACAGATGATCCTGCAGATGATTTGGCATATCACCAACAACTGAAAGACCAAGGTTTTGAAGTGCCTGTTCTACCAGCCTTCCGTCCAGACTCGGCAATGAACGTTAACAACCCTGCTAATTTTGCTGCCTATGTAAAGAGGATTGAAAAGGTTGCTAATGTAAGTATTGGAAACTATAAAGAATACGTAGCCGCACTAAAAACCCGTCACGATTTTTTCCACTCTATGGGCAGTAATGTAAGCGACCACGGTTTGGAAGAATTATATGCAGAAGAATATACAGAGGCTGAAGTAGCAGCTATTTTCAGCAAAGTATATGGTGGTGCATCACTTTCTTTGGCTGAACAAAACAAGTTTAGGAGTGCTATGCTAGTTGTTTTTGCAGAATGGGATCATGCTCGGGGTTGGATACAACAGTTCCACCTTGGTGCATTGCGCAACAACAATAGCCGAATGCTAAGGACTTTGGGGCCAGATACAGGTTTCGATAGCATTGGCGATTTCAAGCAAGGCAAGGCATTGTCTGCCTTCCTAAGCAGGTTAGAAACCAACGACCAATTGGCCAAAACCATTATCTACAACTTAAACCCTGCCGATAATGAATTGTTTGCCACCATGATAGGCAACTTCAACGATGGTAGCATCGCAGGTAAAGTACAATGGGGCAGCGGATGGTGGTTCTTGGATCAAAAAGATGGTATGATTAAGCAAATGAATGCTTTATCCAACATGGGCTTGCTAAGCAAGTTTGTAGGAATGCTAACAGATAGCCGTAGCTTCCTATCATTCCCACGCCACGAATATTTCCGCAGGATATTGTGTAACCTATTTGGCGAAGAAATTGAGAACGGCGAAATGCCAAACGACATAGCATGGACAGGTAAAGTAATCCAGGACATTAGCCACTTCAACGCAAAAAACTATTTCGGATATTAATTTTTATTTCGAGGCAATGAGGGTATAGGCAAAGGGGCAAAGAGTAAATGCGAAGTGATTTGTGTTTGTTCTTTGCCTTTTTTTAATATTTCAACTCCCCCTATAAGTAGAATACCCAAACGGATTAATCAACAAAGGCACATGGTAATGCGTATTGTCAAAAACTGTGAAGGTGATAGGAACTTCGGGATAAAATGTTTTTGTATCAAGGCTGACATAATAACTGGCCGTGTCAAATAACATTCTGTAAGAGCCTGATTTTAAAAACCTGCCAGAAGCCAATAAATCGCCAATACGGCCATCGGCGTTGGTTACTCCTTGCGTAATGGTTTGCCAGCCACCATCTACAGGCTTCTGTAAGCGGATTGTAATATTTTGTCCGGGTTTGCCTAAAGAAGTATCCAGTACATGCGTTGTGATATGGCTTGCCTTTAAAGAACCCCAATTGCCTTCGGTCATTAATTTCTTGAAACGCAGGATGCTTATTTTTTGTTGCTCGCCCATCGCGATTGCTAATTCTTCCTCGTACGTATTTACAATCCTGTCTTGCAGCAAACGCAACATTTCATCTGCAGTTTTGCCTGTGGCGCAAACAATAAAAATGAAACCAAATTTTTCTTCGTAATCCTCATTGCCTTGGGCTAAAGACTCCAATACGTTTTTTGTAGCTGTTTGCACGCCAGATTGTTCATTGCCCGCTAAGTGCTGTGTAGAAGCAAATTTTTCCGTGAGGCTTTTGATGTCGCCAATTTTTGGGTGGTGGTTAAAGGCTTCCAGCCAGTCTTTTTCGGTGCATTGTTCATACCAAATTTCGGCTGCTTTTTCAACCAGTGCAGCTTCTGATTCAATTGGTAATGCCTGCGCCAATAATTGCTGCCATTTTGTAGAGCCGTTGCAAGTAGCCAATTGTTTGATGGCTTCTTCCCTGGGTAAATTATTTAAATTTATAAGAGTCATTATGTATTTGTTTATTATTTTCCTCCGATTAAAATCAGAGGTTACAATATCAATCGTGCCTATGGCACTTGCATTTTACTGAAATTCTAATATTCGAAAACTAGACAGAGTTGTTTTCAACTCATAACTCATCATTACTTTATCGACGCTCCCTGGTCTATCCAACACCTAATCATATCCCTTTCTTTTTGCGTGATATTGGTCTTGTTATTCTGCGGCATTGTTTTCGTAATCACCACTCGTTGCATGATTTTGTCCTTCAGTTTTACAATGGCTTCTGGTGTATCGTACATGACACCGTTAGGTGCTTTTGTGTATACATCGTCAGTAGGGTGGGAGGAGTGGCAAGCCACGCATCTTTTCTGAACGATTTTGTTTACTTCCTCAAAACTTACATTGGACCTGCATTCCCCTTCTTTCTGCGGTGCGCTGATATAAGCGGCAGATAATAAAATCAAAACAGAAACCGGCATTACCCAATACGTCAATTGCCCTTTTTCTTTTAGGTTTAAGTAATGTTTTACACCCGCAACACCTAAAGAAAATATGGCGAGGATTAACCATGGATTGTCATTGCCAAACGTGCTAGGGAAGTGGTTGCTCACCATCACAAACAAAACAGGCAGTGTAAAATAGTTATTGTGTAATGAGCGAAGCCCGGCGTGTTTACCTAATTCAGGGTTTAAAAAACTACCTTCCTTTGCAGCTTTTACCATTGCTTTTTGTGCAGGGATGATTACAAAAAACACATTCCCTACCATCAAGGTCCCAATCATTGCCCCCAAATGGATATATGCAGCACGGCTATTGAAAACATGGGCATAGAAATATGCAAAACCTGTGCAAAGCAAAAAGCCAATGATTGCAAACCATAAACCTTTCTTTACCAATGGCGTTTTGCAAAGCGTAGCATAAATCAACCAAGCCAAAATAAAAGAACCGATTCCAATGCAAATACCTTCCCAATTAGGGATGTCCCAAACATTTTTATCAATCAGCATGGCCGATGCATTGAAATAATACACCACAAACAACAAACTGAAACCTGTTAACCAAGTAAAATAAGCTTCGTATTTAAACCAATGCAAATCTTTTGGGATTTCTTTTGGGGCTACTTTGTATTTTTCTACATAATAAAACCCTCCTCCATGTACCGCCCAAAGGTTGCCCGCTAGTTCTTGACGCACGTCTTTTGTTCTGTTCAAAGCATTTTCGAGGAACACAAAATAGAAGGATGCCCCAATCCATGCAATACCGAATGTTATGTGCATCAAGCGGACAACAATGTTCATCCATTCCATCACATGGCCTTCATAGATTGTTCCTTTTACGCCCATGTACAATGCACCCACGAGTGTTACAGAAACCAAAACGATAGCAGCGTACACGCAAGAGCGTATCACGCCTACTTGTTCCCTTTTTTCTTCTTCAATGGGATTGTCTGTTTCGTCAAATGCGGTGGCGTGTTGTTTTTTTAAAGCATGTAGGTAATAGGTCAATATAACCAACATCAATAAAATGCCCGCCAGTACTGCTATTAAAATTCCACTAATGATCATAAGCTAATTCTTTAATTATTGCAAGTTTCAGGTTACTAGTTACTAGTTCTTGAAACCAGTAACCTGAAACTTGTTTTTTATGCCTTGTTCCCAAATAAGCGTAACCTACTAACGCCGCCATCAGGGAAAATGTTTAGTCTTACATGAGAGAAGTTACCTGTACTCACAAAAGGTTTTTCAAAGTAATGTTCCGTATCTGCGCTTAACTTTTGTTCGGGTAAAATGGTTACCCAATTGGTGCCTTCGGCCAAAGGATTTTCGCCTGTTGCAACTAAACATCCTTCAATAGAACACCTGTCAGGATAATTGCCTTTAAAATGGCAGGTATCCACCAATATTTTATTTATAATGCCGGGTATAGCCAATTGCAAAATTACCCAGTCACGGTTGTTGGGTGTACGGTTACGCTTGGTTTCCCAACCATCGCCCATGTTTACGCCACGGCCGGGCATAATCAGGTTACTCATGTCGCTAAAGAACATATCGTTGCAAGCAATCGCTTGGCCGCCATTAATAGCTGCGGCTAAATCTATGGTTTCGTCAGCACCTACAACATTCCAGTTCTTAAATACATTTCCATAAACCCTAAGCCTTGCCACACCACCATCTGGGTAAATGTGCAAGCGCAAGTGGGTATATAATTTTTCGCTTTTACATTCGTAAAAGTTCTGGCTGCCCGCATCCAGATGTGACTTTCCCAGTATTTCCTCCCAAGTCACAGCTTCCCAATCTGTTATTGAGGAAGCATCATCCAAATAAACCCCTTCCACAGAAGCATGGGGTGGGTGGTTGCCCAAGAAAAAGTTGGTATCTATATCAAACCCAACAATCTTTCCCGGTGTTGCCAATTGAATTACAGCCCAATCATGGCCGGTTGTGCGTTTGCGGCGGCTTTCCCAGCCGTCCATCCATTTGCCACGCTCTGTGTATTTATCCGTGATAAAAATACCACGCCCTTTTTTCAGCAGGTTTTCTTTTTCTGCGAAAAAATCATCCGTTGCATATAATACTTGCCCGCCCAAACGTTCTGCTGCAAGGTCTGTCAATTGTGCAAATGCAGGTGCGGTTTTAATAATTTCTTTTACTGATGAAACAGCCATTTCTATTTATTTTGAATTTTGAGTTTTAAATTTTGAATGTAAGCCAATCGCTTCAATCTTCCCGTCATTTCGAGGAACGAGAAATCTCATCGAACATGTACAAGCTTATTATAAGCAACTTAATTAGATGCAGAAGGCTTTCATGCGGTTAGATTTCTCCTGCGTCGAAATGACGCGAGTAAATTATCTAAACGCAAATTTCTAACTACAGTTTAGAACCCTTGCTAAATACCATCTTTCCGCTATTCCCCACAATTGCCCCGTCTTTATAAACCGTTGTGCCATTCACTATTGTTTCCGACACTTTCCCAAACAATTCATTTCCTGTATAAGGGCTAGGTTGGTGCTTGTGTAAAATAGCTTTAGGTTTTACTTCAAAAGTTTCTTCGGGTTTCCAAATAATTAAATCAGCATCGTAGCCAACGGCTATTTTACCTTTTCTGTTATCTATTTTCAGGAATTTGGCAGGATGGTCTACAATTAATGGGATAAATTCTTCCACTGTCATCATGCCTTTTAGGCTTGTCCAACTGGCGGGTAATAAAAATTGCAAGCCTGCAATGCCGCCCCATGCTTTTAGTAAATTGCCCGTGTCAATCGCTTTGATAGAAGGCGGGGCAGGGGAGTGGTCGCTGGCAACAAAATCCAGTATACCCATTTTCAATGCCTTTTTTAGCAACAAGTTGTTTGCTTTTTCACGAATGGGCGGCGCACATTTGTAGAGTGTTTGCCCATCAGGGATTGCTTCTGCATTAAAATAAATATAATGCGGGCAAGTTTCTGCCGTTACCGGGTAGCCTTCACTTTTGGCGACAGCAATATTGTGTATCGCATCCGCTGCCGATACATGCACCACATGCACGGCACATTCATGTTTCTTGCTTAATCCAATCACCAAATCTACTGCATCTACTTCCCATTTCTGCGGACGGCTGGATAAATATGCTTGGTAACTGGTAGGGTTCTCCAAAAATTCCTTTGACACAAAACCGTCTGATACCTCACAATGTGCCAGCAAAGGCAATTTATATTTGGCAATTAAGGGCATAGCCTCGCTCAAATCTTTTTCCTCCACATTGGGAAATTCATCTATCCCAGAATGAACCAAGAAACATTTTACGCCCAATACCCCTGCATCCATCAACGCTGGCAAATCGCCGCTATTGCCTGGTATCAAACCCGCATAAAACCCACAGTTTACGTGCAGTTTTCCTTCGGTTGCAGCTTGCTTTTCTTTGAAAGCTGCCAATGTTGTAGTAACGGGGCTGGCATTCAATGGCATATCAACAATCGTTGTAATGCCACCTGCCGCTGCTGCTTGCGTAGCCGTAAAAAAGCCTTCCCATTCCGTGCGGCCGGGTTCGTTTACATGCACATGCGCATCAATGGCACCGGGCATCAATATGCCTTCCACAATTTCTGCACCTGCTGTTTGGCCTAATTCCACGCTAGCTATCAATCCATTTTCTATGGAAATGGTTGCTGGCTGCAATTTGCCTTCTATCCAACATTGTGAACTAAATATTTTTCTCATTGTGATTTTATTTTCTTCAATATTTCTCCACACTTTCCAAAGAAACCTTTCTGTTGTCCCAGCTAACAACTTACTATTGAGCTTTTACGGCGATAGCACCGTTCAAGGTTTAGCTATCTATTGGGCTTTTATCGAAGCGGTTCCTCATCCCGTCATTTCGACGAAGGAGAAATCTCCCAAAACATCGGCAAGTCCTTCTATCGAATGCAAAAAATCTATTCAATATCGCCTGAGATGCTTTATTAACCCAAAAAGTCTGCTAACAACCTGAAAGTTTTCTATCCATCTACCGACAATTTGTCTTCCTGAAATCCTTTTTTTTATTCAAATACCCGAAAAAGCCGCCAGATTGTCCAAAAGAATAACAATTTTACGCATCAGAACAACAATTTTGCGCAACGGAATAACATTTTTGGGCAAAAGAGTAACAATTTTTGCCATCAGAATGACCCGATTGGGCTTTTGAATAACAATTATTGGCAACAGAACAACATTTTTGCCTATCAGAATAATATTTCCCTGTGCCTTAATTGATTAAACTGCCAATGGACTTTCATTAATACGCTTACTTACTGCAATTACTTCTGCACTTTCCCCCTTACTCGTATGCAACCCCATCAAAACCTTTTCCGGCGTAATAGGTGCATTATAAGTAATGGCCGCATCTTTATTATAAGCCAGCACCGCATTGCGTATGGCGAAATAAGCCCCTATGCCATACATCAACGGTGGCTCACCAACGGCTTTTGACTTGAATATGGCCAGTTCGCTGCCATCGGTATGCAAAAAGTCAATGTCCAATACTTTAGGCACGGAATAAATATCAGGGATTTTATAGGTGGAAAGGGCGTTGGACAACAGGCGGCCTTCTTTATTATATACCACTTCCTCCATCGTCATCCAACCAATGCCTTGCACAAGGCCACCTTCGCATTGACCCAAATCAATTGCCCTGTTGATGCTGGTACCAAAGTCATGCACTACATGCACCGCATCTATTTCATAAGTGCCACGAATACAATCTACCGTTACGGCCGTCAATGCAGAGCCATACACATGGTAAGCGAATGGATGGCCTTTCTCTTTTGTCTTGTCAAAATGGATCATCGGCGTTGCATAATGCCCTTTGGAACTAAGGTTAATCCGCTTCATAAAAGCTTGCAGTACCAATGGTTGCCAAGTTAAATCACTGGCTTCCCCATCAATAAACACCTGCTCGTCTTTTATGGTTACTACCGCTTCTGAAGACAGGCTTTTAATTTCCTTCACCGTTTCTTTCAATCGACCCATTATTTCATTACAAGCCACTTCCACGGCCTTGCCATTCAAATCCGCAGCAGCACTTGCAGCAGTCGGGGAGGTGTTGGCAACACGGCTGGTATTGGTGGTTTCCAACTTGATGCGTTTGTAGCTGATGCCAAAACAGGCCGAAGCCACCTGCAACATTTTTGTATTAACGCCTTGCCCCATTTCAATAGCACCCGTGCTTACGCCCACGCTGCCATCGGAATATACATGCACCAATGCCCTTGCTTGGTTCATCATGGTGTTTGTAAAGGAAATGCCAAAGCAAATCGGCATCATGGAAACACCTTTTTTGAATAGTTTATTGTTGGCATTGAAGTCTGCTGCTTCTTTCTGCAATTTTGCCAGTCCATATTTTGTAGCAGCTTGATCCCAGCAGTTTTTGGCTTCGCAGCTTTCAATTACTTGGCCATAGCTTAGCTCATAGCCATTGTCCATGAGGTTTTTGCGCTGGATAAAGGTTGTGGCCACGCCCAGTTCCTTAGCGGCACGGTCAATTGCAGATTCCATCAGGAACATACCCTGTGGCCCACCAAAACCACGAAAGGCAGTATTGGGAGGAAGGTTTGTCCGGCAAGAATGGGCTGTTACAAACACATGTTCAATGCCATAAGTATTAGTGGCATGGAACAATGTCCTTTCCATAATGGCAGGTGATAAATCAGCCGCTGCACCACCATTTTGATAGAAAGTAGCCTGATAGGCAATGATTTTATAATCTTTATCCAGCCCAATTTTATAATCGCTGTTGTAGGGGTTTCGTTTGCCTGTCATGCGCATGTCCTCCATGCGATGAGGCACGCATTTGGAAGGTTTTTTTAGCACATACGTTACCAAAGCAACTATTGCACCCCATGTTGATGCTTGGTCCTCCTTGCCGCCAAAACCGCCGCCCAAACGTGCAACATCTACTTCCACTTTATGCATTCCTACGCCCAAAACACGGGCGATAGTGCGTTGCACGGCCGTAGGACCTTGGGTAGAAGAAAATACTTTTACACTGTCATGCTCGGTTGGATAAGCGTAGGCAGCCTGTGTTTCCAAGTATAAATGTTCTTGACCGCCAGAAGCTGCAACGCCTTCAAACACATATTCGCATTTGCTGAAAGCTTCTTCCACATTGCCTTTTACAAACTTGCGGGAAGGGCTAAGCAACTTGCCTTGGGCAAACGCTTCACGCGGGTCGGTTATAACGGGGAGTGGGTCAATATCAATCGTAATTAAATGGAAGGCTTCTTCTGCAGCATCTTCATTTTCTGCAACAATCAGCAGGATAGGTTGCCCACGGAAATGCACTTCATGGTCAGCAAGCAAAGGCTCATCGGGGATGATGCCTCCAATCTGGTTTTCGCCCGTAACATCTTTATAACTGAATATTTTTACAATACCTTCTAGTTGCTCTGCCTTGGAATAATCAATGCTCCTGATATGCCCATGGGCAATAGGGGAGTCGAACACTTTTACAAACAAAGTGCCTTCCATCACGGGTATATCATCCGTGTAGATGGATTTACCCGTAACGTGCATGGGGGCATCTAAATTGGCATAGTTTAAATTAGTTGAATTTAAACCCAATGTAAAATCAGGAATTTTAACGGTCTCCTTTTCTGAACTAATAGGGGTGCGGAAATGTGCTTGGAACAATTGCTCCAGCAATAATCTTTTATACTGCTCCGTGCCCCTTGCATCGCTGATGGGGGCAATCTCGGCATTCATTATATCGATGGCTTCTGAAATAGTGTCAGCGGTCAATTTGTTACCTTTTAGGAATTGAACTGTTTTGGTCAAATATTTAGGGTAAGGAGCTACGCCACCCGCAGAGATATGTATATTGGTAATAATACCCTCGCTGTCCTTTTCAAATAAGCAAACGCTATTTACACTCGCAATATCGAGATGGGTACGCTTACAAACTTTCTCAAAGTTGAAAACAGAATTTTTAGAAGGAGGTGTAAATATTATGTTGGTGATTTTCTCACCGGGTAATTTATCTAGTTGCTTATAACCCTTGTAAAAGTCTTTTAATGAAATAGTACGTGTATTACCATCTTTTTCCAATACAATGCTACTGTCTAAAGCCAATAAATAAACACTCATGTCGCCAATGGGTGAGGCATTCACCAAGTTCCCCGCCAGAGTGGCCATGTTGCGGATAGGGGTGGAGGATATAAGCTTGGTGTGCTTTGCAATATCAGGGAAAAAGCCTTTAATGATATCGGACTCTGCAAAAGAGGTTACCGTTACCGATGCACCAACATGGCACTGACCATTTTCAAAGCTGATGTTTTTGAGGGTGGCATTGTCAAATACATTTACAATGGTTGCCTTTTTTACAGCAGTGTGCCTTTGAACAATCAAATCGGTACCACCACCTACAACCATTTCACCCGATGGGTTGGCACTGGCTGTTGCAGCTAACTTTTCTTTTAAGGTTGTCAATCGTTCTTTAATATCTAGGAAATAATCAGGGATAAAGCCATTGGCTACCAACCATTCAACTGTTTTTTCGTTAGGCTTGTCTGCTACTTTTTCAGTCAGCATAGCGGCAGCACGTTCAATGGATTTATATCCTGTACAGCGACAAATATTGCCATCTATAGAAGCAATGGCTTGGTCGTATTCTTTAGTTTCCTTGCCTAAAACAAAGCCTGTTAGGGACATGACGAAGCCTATAGTGCAGAAGCCGCATTGCGTGCCATTGGTGGCTGCCATAGCTTCCTGGACAGGGCTTAATGTAGCCATATTAATGCCTTCTACCGATACAATATGTTTACCCCCGGCATTGCTTAATGGCATTAGACAACTGGTCATAGAACGGTACACGAGGTTGCCATTTTCAAAATCTCCCACCAATATGGTACAGGCACCGCAATCCCCTTCACGGCAGCCTATCTTAGTGCCTTTCAATTGCTTGAAATAGCGTACATAGTCCAGCACCGTGCTGCCATCCGCCTGGTTGGCTGTTACCAATTGGTTATTTAATATAAACTGAACCATAAGAATGAGTCGTAAGTCGTAAGTGATAAGTAGTAAGTATTGAGCCGTAGGTATTCTTTTATTCCTTAATTTAATTCATATTCCTTTGTGTTTCTTTGTGCTTTCGTGCCTTTGTGGCAAATCCTATATCCTAGTATTCCACCTTTGCATTGCTTTCGCTCCAAAGTTTGAAGGCCTCTAGGGCTTCGTCACGCATCATTTGTTTGGTAAACAATTTGCGTTCAATCAATGGCCTGGCTATTTCTTCATAAATAAATTGGTCGTCGAATGCAATGTCTGCTGCATCTACTTTTGTATTCGCATAATACAAGCGGTGTGGCCTTGCCCAATAGATAGCGCCCAGGCACATAGGGCATGGCTCGCAACTGGTGTATATATCACAGCCATCTAATTGAAAAGTGCCTAATTCTTTGCAGGCATTGCGTATAGCTACTACTTCTGCGTGAGCAGTAGGGTCGTTGCTGCTGGTTACTTCATTTGCCCCGCGGGCAATTATTTTGCCGTCTTTTACTATTACTGCGCCAAAGGGGCCACCTTTTCCTTCGGTTACATTTGTTACAGAGAGGCGGATAGCCTCTTGCATAAACTCTTTTTCCTTGCCTTCCATATTGTCCATTGTATTATTAAGTTATGTATGATGAGTAATGAATTATAAATTAATTAGCCTAATAAATACCCCAATTGTTCTATTAAAAGAGCTATTCTTCAATACTATTATATAATTATCTGCAAATTTTTCAAAAATAAGCCTTAAAAATAAATAATGTTGAGAAAAGTTGGGTTGATATTATTCCTATGAGGGGATATGCACCATAAATACTAATATTGCCCCTCACCAAGTAAAAAGGATTATGGCGAAGGCTTTTATTTTTGACCTCAACGGTACAATTATCGACGATATGGGCTATCATGCCATTGCATGGGAGAATATTGTGAACAACGAACTAAAAGCTGGGCTTTCGTGGGAAGAGGTTAATAAACAAATGTATGGCAAAAACGCAGAGTTTTTTGCCAGGGTGTTTGGCGAAGGCACTTTTACAACAGAGCAGATAGATGCTTATTCGATGCAAAAGGAACTGGCTTACCAAGCAGCATTCACGCCACACATGAAAGCAATTGAGGGCTTCCAGGCATTTGCAGGCAAAGCGGCAGAAAAAGGCATTGCAATGGCTATTGGGTCTGCTGCTATTATGTTTAACATCAATTATATTTTAGATGGGCTGGCTTTGCACAAATATTTCAAGTCTATCGTAAGTGCCGATGATGTTGCTATTAGCAAGCCACATCCTGAAACATTTTTAAAAGCAGCAGAAGAGCTGGGTTTAAACCCGACAGACTGCATTGTGTTTGAAGACGCTCCAAAAGGCGTGGAAGCCGCTGCCAACGCAGGAATGAAATGCGTGGCTTTAACCACCATGCACGAAAAAGAAGAATTTTCCCAGTACAACAATATCTTGTTTTTTGTAGCAGATTATACAGACGAAAGGCTTGCAGAGTTGTTTGGATAATTTTTTCACCAAAAAACAGAATATTTTTATTCATGAAGAGAATACTCCTGATATGGTTTTATGGCATTCCTGTAAAAAAATATTTCCAATGTAGAAATTTAAAGCAATGCCCTGATAATATTTTGTTGAAAAACCGGTTCGAGCTAGTAGGGGGTACCTACTTATTTCATTGCTATTTGTCCAAAAACAGCAAAGGCTTCAGTGCTATCCTCCTCAATACATAGCAGGATTGCCAAATCACCCAGCTTTTCTTTTACAGCAGCATGGTATTGCAGTTGCAAATCTTCTGCATTCATGGCTTGTAAACCGCCCATTTCTAATGGCGTTTTAGGAACCAGAACAATATGATACCTGTTACCGGAAATATGGCTTACTGAATTTCCCATGGTTATTGCAATTATTTGTTTGTTAGCGTAATTAATTTCGTGCCAAACAAGTTGGAAAACCTAAATGGTACGGTGTCGTCCAACTGCCTTGTACTGAAATACTTGACCTTTTTTGTTATGGACTTATGTTTTAAATGTTCCTTTTTTACTGCTGCCCTTCGGGTAACTGCCCATTTTTAGACAGCCTGCTTGTTTCTTGAAAACCATAGTGTTGTTGAAAATGTTTAATTTTTTGTCAACCTATTTTAGGATCGGACCCTTTTTATACAAACCTCTTTAAGCATAATTTAGTCATGCGAATTCCTACTTAAAATGTGCAGTAGAATAAAGTTGTCAGAAACAAAAAATCCCAGTCATAAATTGATGACTAGGATTTTTTTGGTGACCGCGTTAGGATTCAAACCTAAAACCCCCTCATCCGTAGTGAGGTACTCTATTCAGTTGAGCTACGCAGCCATTGTTAGGAGTGCAAATGTAGGAATTTATTTGGAATTTGCAAAAGGGTGGATAAAAGTTTTTCGCTTGGACTGCCTTTTTGATTTGACCTGAACGTCCCCTAATTTATAAAAACCTTATCTTTGATGTATAAAATGCATTTATATAAAAAAATTTACAAAGCTAGTGTCCCTTCAGTAGTATCTTAGTTCTTTTTTTACTAATATTAAAATAGTTGTAGACTCAAAATAGGGATTTATTTTATGTGCATTAAATTACTCACTTTATTTCACAAAACACGCATAAAATACGCATGTATCACTCAAAAAGTACGCACAAAATACGCATGTTTTACTCATAAAAATTTTTCTATATTATTGATAATCAATGATTTAAATTGACAAAAGCGATTTTTTAAAAACGACAAAAAAATAAAAAAAACCGAAAACAGGCAAAACTTAAACTATTTTAATAAAAACACCAGCAATATAGATATTGTGAAAAACACACATGTGTTCTCATTTTCCCTCCCCTGCTTATCCACTCTCCGGAGCAAGAATTTGTCACTACCTTCCTGGATAAGTGGGATCGGATTGGAGTAGGATTGTGCTATGGTGAATTTTTACTAAAAAGTGAAAAACTTTTTGTGCACCCTTGCAAAATCCAAGGTTTCAAGATATTTTATAGGAAAAAAAGGATCAGTTAGCCCTTTTTAGCCCATGTTTAGCCCTTTTTGCTATATATTCGCCATCAAGTTTCGAAAGAAATGGATTAGTATTTAAAAACCAATCAACATAATATGAATATAGTTACACTATTAACCGGTAGAGGCAATAACACATTAAAAGACAAAAATGTACTTCCTGTTTTGGGGAGGCCATTACTTTACTATCCTGCAATTGCTGCAAAAAAGTCAAAACATGTTACTCACTTATATGTTAGCAGCGATGATAGTAAAATATTAGAAGCAGCGGCTGAGATAGGGTACAGGACAATAGTAAGGCCTAAGGAACTTGCATTGCCTGATTCCCAGCATGTTGACACAATAAGGCATGCAGTGGAAATTATGAAAAATGATGGTATTGCACCTGATATATTGGTAGTTGTTTTGGCAAACAATGGGATTATTAAAACAGACTGGATAGATGAATGTATAGAAATGATTCTAGCTAATGCAACAGTTTCTGCAACTGTTCCAGTTGTTGAGGATACTGACCATCACCCATATAGGGCTAAAAAATTAGAGGCAAATGGGTTTCTTGGTACTTTCTTTAATTTCTCTGGCGAAAAAATATCAACTAACAGGCAGGATTTGGTAAAAAGCTATTTTCTATGCCATAATTTTTGGGTGTTAAACGTAAAAGAATCCCTAACAGATGAAGGTCAGGCTCCTTGGACGTTTATGGGGGATAAAATAAAACCATTAGTTATAGAAGAAAGTTTTGATGTGCATACAATGGAAGATATTGCAAAAACAGAAAAATGGATTTTGGAAAATATTACGTTTTAATATATAAAATTAATGGCAAAATTGGTTTTTGCCAAAATCAAATAAAAGTAAAACGGGTATGTTTAAATCGATAATTATCTTTTTCGTATTAATATGTTCAATTTCTTGCAATAAAAAACTAAGTATTGATAGCTTTGTTAAAAGTCATTCCTTTTTTTTTGATACCTCGTTTAAAAAATTTACCCCTTTTTATGGTGTTATTTTATACAATCAACAAGATAATCCAAAATATACAGTAAAAAGATGGCAAGGAATACCTTCAATTGGCATTGATAACAGCGGTATTATGTATGCTGCGTGGTACACAGGAGGCAATGGCGAGGGGCTGGGCAATTATATTACAGTTTCTGTTTCAGAAGATTCTGGCAAAACTTGGCTAAATAACAAAATGATTGTAGCATTAGATGATTCTAACTATTATGATACGAATAGGTTATATGACCCATGTTTCCAGAATGACCAATACGGAAAATTATCCCTTACTTTTACACGAAATTGGGTATCCAAGAATAAAGATACTATTGATAAGGGTTCTTTATGGATTACCTCTCTTTACTATAACAAATCTTCAGGGCAGCTAGTAGCAACACCCCCAAGTAACATAGCCCTTGGGGTAATGATGAATAAGCCAATAATATCATCTGACTCCTCGAGCATTTATTTTCCTATTGCTAGATGGTATGTTGATGATTCAATAAAGCAGCGGCCTTTTATTTATAAAGCTGAAATTGGAAATAATGGTTTTACTAATTTAAGAAAAGTTGGTGCAATTCCATTGGCCAATAAATTAAGGTTTGTTGACGAACACATGATAGTGCAACTAAAGGATAATTCTTTTTATGCAATGATTCGAACTGCTAATAATGGTATTTATTATTGTTCAAGTAAAGATGCGATTTATTGGACTGATTGTAAAAAGTTTACTGCTTTAGGTGCAACAACTAGTTCAAGGTTTCATCTAAGGAAACTTAATTCAGGAAGGTTACTATTAATTATGAATAACAGTTCAACTCGTACTAACCTCAAGGCTTTTTTATCTGACGATAATGGGCTTACATGGCCTTATAGCCTTTTAATTGATGGGCGTGCAAATGTTAGCTATCCTGATATGGCCGAGGGCAATAATGGCGATATGTATATTATATATGATTTTGAAAGATATGGAACAGCAAGTATCAATGTACTCAAAGTAAATGAACAAGATATTATAAATGGTTTTATAAACCATGGATCGACTATTATTAATAAACTACGATAAGGTATGTGTTTTAAAGTTACTAATTCGTTTCTATCTCTGTTTAAAGAGAATATTACCTGAGTATTTACTTTAAAGGTTCAATTATTAGTTTTGAGACTAAATTAATCTTCAATGCCTAGTTATAACATGACCTTTTTTTAAGTACAATAACTTTGCATTTATTAAAATTATTTTTTAATTAAATAAAGATTATGGTTTAAGTAAAATTATTATAAATATATATAACCTTTTCATGAATAAAAACCGCCATCAGTATAATGCTTTAAAAAAAAATATTGATTTTTATAAACACTCCATTAAATATAATCATGTTTTAGCACAGCAATTTGTATCGCTTACATACTCGCTTAGTTCTTTTAAAAAGAAAAAAATAAAATCTTTAGTTTCTCCTTTTTTCAAAACAATCAATTTTCACAGCCTTAAAGACGCGTTTGCTGCTAATAGGATTGTTGTAACAAATGTAACCAACCGGGCTGATTACGTAGAGCTTATTAATAAATATTTTGAGAAATCAGATGATTGGGATAGAGTTTCATTGGAAGAATTGAATTTTCGATTTTGTTTTAAAATAATGAATATTCTTCAATCGGTAGTTTTTGTTTTTACGAGGAAATTGGATTTAACTTTTTTACAAAAACTTTATATCTCTGCTCATTTAAGTCATTATCTGAATATAACTGACGGCTTGGTTTCATTATTTAATCATTTTAATTTTAATGAGAAAGTCTATGTGCCATTTAATAGTGCATACGATATTGAAACTTTATTAACTCAATTTTTTAAAAGCAAAGGCTGTAAAGTAATACATATATCTCATGCACTTAGCTATGTAAACTTCAAATATGACACGGTGTATGATTTTATAAATGGGGAAAATATTACTGCAAAAAACATCACAGTATGGGGTGAATCGTCAAAACTTGATTTAATAAATAACTATAATATTGGCGAGGATTCAATAAAAATTTGTGGTAATCCAAAATATCCAGAAAAAATAATTAATGTTTCAAAAGAATTTTCTAAATGTGTTGTTTTCCTAGGAAGGCCCATTTATGACGAGTATAACATAGAATTGATAAAACTGCTGAATGTAATTGCAAAAAAATATGGTATCGAGTTTACAATAAAGCCTCATCCTTTTTCTGATTTTGAAAAATTAAATGCTGCTTCTGAAAACGGTAATATTTCGGTTGTTTCAGGAAAAGAAACCATTTTTCAATTACTAAATAGTGGCATATACAATTTTGCAATTTCATACAATACAACTGCTTACTTCGAAGCAATGTATTATAATTTAATATGTTTAAGGTTTTCAGTTTTTGAGAATGAAGTATTTCATGGATTAGATGATAATTTTTTTGATGAAGTTTCTTTTATGAAACAATTAGATAAATTTAAAAAAATCGACATTGAGCAAATCAATGCCGATGTCTCCAAAACGTTGATTTATAATTTAGGGATGGGTATTACAGAATATTTAACCATGTTCAATTAAATAATATATGTCAAGTTCTAAGGTAATTGCGGGTGGTATTTTTTGGACAACCCTGAGTGCTCTTTTTAATGCATTTTATGGATTTATTTCAGTTCCAATTTTGTTAGTTCATTTTGGTAAGCAGCAATATGGATTAATTGGATTGGCTTTGTCAATTAATGTGTATTTAAGATTGATGGATATGGGCTTTTCATCAGGCAATGTCCGTTTCTTTTCAATTTTATTAGTGAAGAAGGAATATGAAAATTTAGAAAAATTATTTCAATCGAGTCTTGTATTCTACGGCGTAATTGGGTTGATAAATGCCATTGTACTACTTGTGGTATCTATATATTCTAAGGGTTGGTTTCACCTTGATGATGAACAAAATAGTGCATTTTGTATTATGTTGTATGTGCTGATGTTCAGTGCTTTCTGGGGATGGATATCGTCGTTGTTAGATCAGTTTTTGAGGGCAAACGAAATTATTGGTTGGGAGCAAAGGCTAATGATTTTTGCTAAAATTGTTCAATTAGGCATATTGTTTTATACAGTAAAATTTAATTTGTCTATGTCTACATTTTTTGCATTTACTACTCTATCGTCACTTATCATTATACCGTTTAGTATTTACAAAATTAAAGGTCTAGGTTATATAATGCGGATATTGCCTAAATATAACCATGCTATTTTCAAAAATGTGATTCCATACAGTGTAAGTATATTTTCGTTTAGTATTTTCCAATTTTCAGCAAATTATCTAAGGCCCTTGATTTTAGGAACTCGTCTAAACGTTGGCGCTGTTGCAGAATATAGAATTTTAGAAGGGTTTGCTAACATGGTCCTTCTCTTAGGAACAAGTTTTGTTGGAGTTATTTTGCCCATGGCAACAAAAGCAACTTCTTTAAATGATAAAAAAAAGGAAAATCAAATTGCCTATGATGGTACCAAATATATATCAATTTTCTTAGGGCTAATTACTTTTTCATTTGTTTTGATATCGAAGTTTTTAATACTGGTGTATGTAGGAGATAAATATTTGCATTTAGTTATATGGTTGAATATTTGGGTTCTAACACTATTAGCAACTCATAATTCAGCACTTTCTAGTTTAGTATTGTCAAGAAATGATTTACGACCTGTTGTATATATATCAGCGTTTTCTTCGGTATCCTCTTTGGTCATTGCGTGGTTTTTAACTCCATATTTTAAAGTTGGGGGTGTTGTTTTAAGTTATTTATTTTATTGTTCAAGTCAAATTATTTATTATTATGGTTATTATTACAAGCATGTATTGCTTCTAAACAGTAAAAAAATTTTCATGAACTCATTTTTAAGACCAGTTAGTTGTTTAGCAATAGTGGCATTGGCTATTAGTTACATAAGCAAGTTTATAATTATTCAAAACATATATTTAAACTGCATTGTTATTGGGCTTTTATTCGCTCTTACTTCGGCCATAGTCATATACAAAATAATACTTAATGAAAATGATATAATATTTATAAAAAATATTCTTACGGTTCGTAAGTAATAAAAGTTAAACCAAATATTTATATCACTTCATTTGAAAATAAAAGACTGCTTTTTAATAGTTTAAAAAAATAGTATAAACTATAAATATAGTAGTCTTTAATTAATGTATAATTATTAAAATCAATTGTTATGAGCATTAAAGCAAGGGTAATAGCAATATATCTGCCTCAGTTTCATCCAATAGCTGAAAACGATGAATGGTGGGGTAAGGGATTTACAGAATGGACAAATGTAGGCAAAGCAAAACCTTTGTTTAAAGGACATTATCAACCTAGAGTACCAGCAGATTTAGGCTATTATGACTTGCGGCTTCCAGAAGTTCGCAGTGCCCAAGCCGAATTAGCAAAATATGCAGGAATAGAAGGTTTTATGTATTGGCATTACTGGTTTGGCGAAGGCCGAAGGCTTATAGAGCGGCCATTTACAGAAGTTGTTGAAAGTGGATCGCCAGACTTCCCATTTTGCTTAGGGTGGGCAAACGAATCATGGGAAAATAAGTTGTGGAATGCGAATGATACCAAACACAATAAATTATTAATAGAGCAAAAATATTTAGGCGAGGAAGACAACAAAAAACATTTTTTTCATTTATTAAGCGCTTTTCAAGATAAAAGATATATACGTGTAAATAATCGTCCTTTTTTCCTCATATATAAACCCGAGAAATTTAAAGACGTAGGTCTTTTTATAAAGCAGTGGAATAATTTAGCTAAACAAAATGGGTTAGCTGACGGCTTTTATTTTGTTGCCCATATAGGCAATTTTGCTGATTATCATAAGTTTATAGAGGCAGGTTTTAATGCAGTGGAAGTTTATCCTCTAGGTAGGATACCTGCATATTTAAAGAAAACTAGGTCTTTTTTTAGTAAAGCGATTTATAAAATTGACCAATATGGAAAAAGCTTTACCAAGAGAAAAAAATTAAACATAGTACCTTATGAAAAAGCTATAGAAATACTGCTTAACAAGGAAGAAGACTCGCAAGAAAATGTTATTCCTACAATAATGCCTAATTGGGATCATAGCCCTAGAAGTGGGAACAATGCTTGGATTTTACATAACTCTACTCCCGACTTATTTAAAAAACATGTAAACGACGCACTTGATTGCGTGAAAAATAAACCAGACGAAAACAAAATAATATTGTTGAAATCTTGGAATGAGTGGGCCGAGGGCAACTACATGGAGCCAGATATTGTTTTTGGAAAACAATACATAGAGGCATTGAAAAAAACATTAGAGTTTGGCGATTAGTACTTTCATAAAGTTGATAGTTTAAGCTAAAGATAATTTTAATATTAGCCTTTCTTGTATTTATATATGCAAAAAGCCTAAAAAATATGCTATAAAGTTTTTTGCCAGCATTATCATATTGAAATAGTTACTATTTTATACTTGTATTAAAATCTATCTCATTTTAGCTTAGGAGCTTGAGCAAGTGTAAGATTTTAAAATCTAATTTTTTATAGCTAATAGTTTACTTATTGATATATAGTAACGTTTAATTTTAATAATGAAATTTATGCCACTTAAAATCCTTTACGACCATCAAATTTTCACTATACAAAAAATTGGTGGGATATCAAGGTATTTTTATGAAATAATGAACAATTTGCCAAGCAACATTTCTTTTCAGTGTTCAGGTATTTTTTCAAATAATATTTACATAAGGGACATAAAAAAAAACAGAGCAAACCCACTTCTTCCCAATTACGATTTTAAAGGAAAAAGCACTTTGATGAATTTGCCTAATACTTTAAGCTCTTTAGCAAGCCTTAGAAAAGGTGAATATGATATATTCCATCCAACGTATTACAATCCTTATTTTTTAAAAAAAAATAAAAAGCCATTTGTACTTACCATTCATGATATGGTACATGAAAAATTCCCTAGTATTATGGCAAAGGAGGATAAAACTAGCTTCAATAAAAAACTATTGGTTTATAAAGCTAAGCATATAATAGCAGTATCCGAAAATACAAAAATAGATATTTTAAAGGCTTATGATAAGCTAAGCCCCGATAAAGTTTCTGTTGTTTATCATGCTAACTCATTAGTAAATCCTGGGCGCCAAATAGACAGTGGTTTTAAAAACTATATTCTTTTTACTGGAGGGAGGGGAGGATATAAAAATTTCAATACTTTTATACATGCTGCAGCTCCATTGGCACTAAAATACAATATAAGCATAGTATGTACGGGGATGCCTTTTTCTCCTAAAGAATTGATTTTATTTGGCCAATTACACATTGCAGGCAAGGTCTTTCATAAATTTGCTTCTGAGGAGGAGTTGTTTTTTTTATATAAAAATGCCATAGCATTTATTTTCCCTTCTTTATACGAAGGGTTTGGGATACCAATCCTAGAAGCTTTTTGTGCAGAATGCCCTGTTGCACTCAGCAATACAAGTTGTTTCCCTGAAATAGCAGGTGATTGTGCATTTTATTTTGACCCACTTAGTATAGAAGATATGCGTAGTGTTATAGAAAAATTGATAATTAATCCAAGTTTAAGAAGCAATTTTACAAGTAAAGGCACCGAAAGATTGAAATTATTTAATTGGAAAAAATCTTCTGAAGAAACAGCAATAATATATAGCAGTATTTAATTTAAAATTGGAATTGCTATACTTACAAAAAGTATAGGTTTTACTTTATTTCTTTACACATATTTATGGACCAAATTGAAGCAATAAATTATACTGAAATCAATAATCCCAAAAAAATATCTTGGTTTTCAATTGGTTTATATTTTCCTATTATGCTTTCTACTTTTGCATTCTCGTTCTATATTGAGAATAAAATGTTTGCTTTTAGGTTAATTTCTGTAATAGGAGCGATTTTATTTTATGTAAATATTTTAGCGAACTTCAAAAAAAAATATTTATACAACCGTGCTGATATACTCCTTAAATTTTATATATTAATACTTGCTTTTTTAATTTGCACTTCCATAAAATTTAATTTAAAAGATTTAGTAAGCCTTTTTATATATCCTTTTTCATCATTAGCTTTTACCATTGCAATTGTTGCCTTGAATCAACGAAAAGATGCATTTACTCAATTGATGTTAATTGTTAGGCTTGTTAATAACCTATATTTAGTATTGTTTCTTATTGACTATTTGGTTACTACTGGTCAACCTTTTGTAACGCTAAGATTTTCATATTTTATATTATTTGAGTTTATTTTTTTTCCAGAATTAAGTTCTAGTAGAAAACTATATATAACCTTTCTTTATATTTTTCTGATGGTTATGGCCAAAGTGTTTGACGAACGAACTATGGTAATACGATGCTTTGCCATGGGGGGACTTTTGATTATTTTTTATAACTTCCAGTTTTTTCGAGTTAAATTTTTTAAATTTCTTGCCGTAATAGCTGTAATTGCAATTTGCATTGGGATAGCTTTTTATTTTAATGAGATATTTGGTTTTGTAACGAATTTTATTTCTAGTAAAACAGTTGATACATCCGATACCCGATCATTTTTACTTGTTGAATTTTTTCAAGATTTTAAAAATAAAGATTGGATTGCAGGGAGAGGCTATCTTGGTACATATTATAGTCAGTTTTTTCAGGACTATAAGGGGGATGGTGGAGATTCTTCAACTAGGTTCACAATTGAGATTGGGTTGTTTGATATACTTTTAAAAGGAGGATTATTAATGCTTATTCCTTTTGTTATTATTTATTTAAAAGCACTTTGGCGAGGGTTTGTAAATTCTTCATTCAACACTATTTATTTTAGGCTTAGCTTATATTTAATGGTTGAATTTATGCTGCTAGCAATAGAAAATTTTCCAGGCTTCACAGTAAATTATATGTTGATGTGGTGTGCAATTGGTATTATATTAAATAAGAAAAATATAGACGGAAACTTAAATAAAACGAACTCATAAATAATGAAAATTACTATAGTAACGCCTTCCTACAATCAAGGTGAATATTTGGAACAAACCATATTGTCTGTATTAAACCAAGGATATGATACCTTGGAATATATAGTTATTGACGGTGGCTCAACCGATAATAGTGTAGAAATAATTAGAAAATACGCTGATAGATTAGCTTATTGGGTGTCTGAAAAAGATAAAGGGCAAACAGAAGCAATAAATAAAGGCTTTAAAAAAGCAACTGGTGATGTAGTTGGTTGGGTAAACAGCGATGATATTCTCATGCCAGGCTGCCTTCAAAAGATAAATGATGTATTTACCAATAAAAACCCCGACGTTATCTTTGGCTGGACAATAAGGATTGACAAGGATAATAAAATTTTATTCAATCATTTTTTGCCTAAGCAAAGCCTTTGGCTTGGGCGAAGGGGGGTTTATTTTTTTGGGCAGCCTTCTTGGTTTTGGAAAAGGGAAATGTTCGATTACCTTGGATATCTTGATGAAACATGCCATGCTTGCATGGATGTGGAATATATTATGAGGCAAATTATGGCAATGCCTAAAATAGTGCATGTGCCTGAAATATTGAGTGGCTATAGATGGCACGAAATGACCAAAACTGCACAAAATGGAAGCATTTGGACTGATGACATGATACGGCTCGGAAAAAAATACAAAATATTAAGTTATAATAACCCAAAAACTTATGCTAAAGCAATATATGGATTAATTAAAGTGTTTAATGGAAATTATTTGCGACAATATTTATTTACCAAAAAATGGGGTGGAAAGCCATTGATGGAGTATATTAACAATAAAAAATAGTTTTTTTATAGTTAATATAAAATCCTTACCTAATTCACCCCTCTATAAAATATAATGATTAAAATTTTAGTTGTTGGGCAAACACCACCTCCTTATGGGGGTCAGGCTTTGATGATAGACTACATGCTAAAAGCGGGGTTTGAGCATGTAGAATTTTATCATGTACGAATGTGTTTTTCCCGCGAGATGAATGAACGAGGCAAAATGTCGATTTATAAAATTACTCATTTAATTGACATTATTCGCAAGTCTATATACTTAAGGTTTAAACATAATATTGGGATACTTTATTACCCCCCAAGCAACTCGCCAACTGTAAGTGTTTTTCGCGACCTTATTTTTTTAGCATTTACAAGGCCTTTTTTCAAAAAAACAATTTTCCATTTTCATGCAGCTGGTATTAGCGAGTATATACCTACCATGCAACCATTGCTACAAAAAGTTGCTCGTGGCATCTTAAACAAACCAGACCTCGGCATTACTAGTTCTTTGTATAATCCACATGACGGCTTTTTTTTAAAAGCCAAAAAAGAAGTTGTTATCCCCTTGGGTGTGCCTGATATACTAACTGCCAAAGAGCTGGCATTAAAAAAAACATGGAATGGCACCTTACATATTTTATTTGTTGGATTATTAAATGCTACTAAAGGTGAAGGGTACTTGTTAGATGCAGTTTACAAACTGTCTCAAAAAGGCTATAACATAAAATTAAGCTTGGCTGGCAAATTTGAAACCGAAGCCTATAAAGATATTTTTTTTAACCAGGTTAAAACATATAAGCTCGAAGAAAAAGTAGATTATCTTGGCGTAGTAACCGGCGATGCAAAACAAAAAGCCTTTTTAGAGGCTGATTTGTTTTGCTTTCCCAGTTTTTTTGTATCGGAGTCCTTTGGTATAGTTTTGTTAGAAGCAATGTTATTTAATTTGCCAATAATTGCTACTAGGTGGCGTGGTATTCAAAGTATTGTAGAAGATGGAAAAAATGGGTTTCTAGTAGATATTAAAAATTCAAACCAGTTAGCAGACAAAATAGAAGTATTTTTAAAAAAACCTGAACTTATTGATATAATGGGGCAAGCTTCTCGAGCTCTATACTTAGATAAATACACTTTATTATCATACATACAAAATCTTGAAAAAGCATTTCTAAAAATTTAAATACATGATTATACTAGTTACGGGTGGTTCTGGATTTATCGGTACCAATTTGATTGACGAACTTTTACAGCATCATTATGAAGTAGTTAATTTCGATAAAGCCCCCCCTTTAAAAAAGGCACACTCAAAATATTGGGTACAAGGCGATATAATGAACCTAGCAGGGATGCAAGCTGTATTTGAAAAATATAAGCCCACTGTTGTTATTCACCTAGCTGCACGTACAGACACCTTAAGTGATAAAATAGAAGATTATAAAGAAAATTCTCTTGGCACGCTAAATGTACTCAATGTTATTAAAACCATACCTTCTATCGAGCGTTCTATCATCACCTCTACCCAATATGTTTACAAATCATTAACCAAGCCATTTCCCGATGCTGATGATGAGTATATGCCACATACCATATATGGGCATAGTAAAGTAAAAACAGAGCAATATACACGGGAAAGCAATATTCAAGGTGTATGGACTATTATAAGACCAGCAAATATTTGGGGTCCTTGGCATATGAGGTACCCTAAAGAGCTTTGGAGAATGATTGATAAAGGATTTTATATGCATCCAGGAAAAAAGCCTGTAATTAGAACGTATGGCTATGTTAAAAATATAGTGCATCAAATTATCGGCATTATGGTTGCAGCTCCAGAACAAGTAAACAAAAGAACCTTTTGCGTAGGCGACAACCCTATTGATTCTTATATATGGCTAAACACAATATCTAACCAGTTAAAGGGAAAGAATGTAAATCACTTGCCAATTAGTTTTTTTAAGCTCCTTTCTTTTTCAGGAGATATCTTAAGAAAAGTTGGCATACCTTTTCCATTGTATGCAGAACGGTTTCATAATATGATAGAAGATTATTATGCCCCAACAAATATTACAGTTTCCCAATTTGGTGTTGCCAATCCTAACTTGGAAGAAAATGTTGCCGAAACCATAAGTTGGATTAAAGGCGAAGGCAATGTCTTTTTTGAGTATTGGAAAGCCAAGTAATTAGTTTATGGGAGTTTTTGTTTTTGATATCAATTAATAAATAGATATTCTCAATATGAATAAGTTTATTTCTGCTTTTATCTTGTGTATAGCAATGTATGCCTCACCGGCACAAACTTTAAAACAAATCTATATATCTACTACTGGAAAAGATGTTTGGGATGGTTCGTTCCAAAAGCCATTCTATTCTATTGAGGCAGGGCAGCGGCTAGTAAACAATTGTATTGCAACTTGTAAATACGATTCTATAAAAATTATTTTTAGGGCAGGTACCTATCAATTAACTAACACTTTGCTAATAAATAATAATAGTAATTGCAAAAAGCCGGTACCGCTGTTATATACTAATTATAATAATGAAAAAGTAATTATTAGCGGAGGGAGGCAGCTGGAAAGCAAATGGATAAAAGACAATTCCAATAGTCAGGACAATGGTGTTTGGAAATTAGTATTACCCGATTCATTGGCCAATACTTGGATTTTAAACTCTCTTTACTGCAACAATAAGCTTTTAATGCCTGCAATATCAGATACCTTATTTACAGTTGGCCCTTTGTCGCAATTTGCTCATAGCAGTGGAGTATATGATTTTGCTGGTATAAAACGATTGATGAAAGACTCAATTGCTGCATTTAGCGGATTTATTTTTGAAGACACTGATGTAAATAAAATGCAGGGTTTAATAAATGCTAAGCTTATTATGTACAATAGCTGGGAAACAAGTTGGCATAGTATGTTTGATGCTGATATTAAAAATAGGGTTATGAACCTTGCGTCTCCAGGCTTATACCCTATTGGATTTTTTGCAAAAAAAAATAGGTATCAAATTGTAAATGCAAGGCAATTTTTTACAAAAAAGAACCAATGGTATTTCGATAGTAACCAAAAAACACTTTACTACAGGGGGGATGCTACTACTAACCCTAATAGCATGAAATTTATTGTACCATTTCTTAAAACAATTGTGTTTATTAATGGCAGTGAATTGAACCATGCTAAAAATGTAAGTTTTAGAAATATAAAATTTTCGCACGCAGCATCTATATGGGGTGTGCATGAGGCAGAGCCTGTGTCGAAATATGTTTATGTAGCTGATTTAAAAAAGATACATTCTAGCGAAGGTTTTTCCACTGCCCAAGCCTCAATATCTTGTGGACAGAGTGTAATGGTGCAAAATGCTGATTCCTGTACATTTGATAATTGTAAGTTTACTGCATCAGAAAACTATGGGATTCATATTGGCGAGAATACGAGCCATAATATTATATCTAATTGTGGTTTTGTTGGCCTAGGGGGCGGCGGCGTAATTGTTGGTTTTGATAATCTTGCAAACCAAATAAAATTTACGAATAATAGTAAAGACACAGCAATTAAAATGGGGTATGGAACAAGATTTACTTTAAAGAATTGCCCATCATATAATATTGTTACTAATTGTATTATTTTTAACTGTGGCTTGGTCCATCTTGGTACTCCGGGTATCTGTTTGATGCATAGTAATAATACTTTAATAACTCAAAATTATATTGCTAATTTGCCTTACTCGGGCATATCAAGTGGATGGTGGTTGAACCCAGATAAAAATAGCGATGCAAACAATGTTATTTCTTATAACAATATTTCTAACGTAATGTGCAAGTTAGCTGATGGAGGGGGGATTTACACCTTAAACAGCCAACCTTCCACAGTTTATAAGGACAATTATATTCATGATATTTCTAGGTCAAAAACAGCCACAGGTTCTAGGAATAATGGGTTTTTCTTTGATGTAAATTCAGCAGGGTTTTCGGTTGAAAATAATGTAGTTACAGGTATCCTAAATGAAGACTATAGGTTTAATGCTACAGATTCCACTAAAATAATATTCAATCATAATTTTTTTGAAAAGCAACGACCAACAGACAACAATTCGGGTCTTTTAGATAATATAAAAAGCAGTTTGCCTTATTTTAATTTTACGAAGGAAAGTGTAGAGAAGATGGTTTCTGTATATTAGTAAAAACAACCTGTCATTTTTAATACCATAATAGATGCTTATGAGCTTAACTCAAAAAAAATCATATAATATATTCCAAGACTGGCCTGCTAACAAATCTAATATCAAGGCAAGGTTGATACTTATTGCATTTAGGTTGGCACACATCGCTACTATAAACAGGGTTTTATTTATCATTTTGATCCCTTATTTAATTATGTACAGGGTGCTGGTAGAATGGTTTTTAGGAACCGAGCTGCCCTACAAAACTATAGTTGGTAAAGGGCTTGCCATACACCACGGCCAAGCTACAGTAATAAATGATGGTACAATAATAGGTGATAATTGCATTATTCGGCATTGTACTACCATGGGCAGCAAAATGCTCAAAGACGGCACTTATTCAAAAAGCCCTGTAATTGGAAACAATGTAGATATTGGCTCTAATGTTTGTATTATTGGCCCTATTTACATTGGCGATTTTGTAAAAATAGGAGCTGGTTCTGTTGTTATCAAAGATGTGCCTGCTGGATCCGTTGTTGTGGGCAACCCAGGCAAGATAATTGGGTAACTAATTATTTTATTGATTATTGTGGTCGCTGGATTAATGTATTTAAGTCTTTTTACATTTTTTAAAAATCATGCATTGAAAAAAGATTTCCTATCTATTAAACTTACTTTGGGTAGTTACGGCAATTTCGTAAGCGAGATAGTAAATTTAGCAAAAGCTAAAACATCTGCTTATGTATGCGTGGCCAATGTGCACATGCTGGTAGAAGCTTTTCAAAATAAAGTATTTGGAAATATTGTTTGCAATGCAGACATTACAACCCCAGACGGTATGCCATTGGTGGTGGCTTTAAAATGGTTATATGGCATAAAACAGGATAGGGTAGCCGGCATGGATTTGTTGCCTTCTTTGCTTGAAGAAGCTGAGAATCAGCAACTGCCTATTTTTTTTTATGGCGGCACAGATGAGATGATTGCAAGCACAGCTATTTATATCAGCAAGCATTATCCGGCATTGTCCAATATAGGGTATTATTCCCCACCCTTTAGGCCATTGACAATAGAGGAAGAACAAGCAGTGATAAGCAAGATAAACCATTCGGGCGCAGGTATGGTTTTTGTAATTCTAGGTTGCCCTAAGCAAGAAAAATGGATGGCCTCCATGAGGGGCAAGATAAATGCTGTAATGGTAGGTATAGGAGGGGCTTTGCCTGTGATGATTGGCCTCCAAAAAAGAGCCCCAGAGTGGATGCAGCGCAATAGCCTTGAATGGTTATACCGCCTTTCACAAGAACCAAAAAGGCTCTTTAAGCGATATTTTGTAACCAATTCTGTTTTTATATTCCTAGTATTAAAAGAAAAGCTAAGGTTGTTTTTTATAAAGAAACAATAATGAATTCTATTTATGTAGGGGCATATCCAATAGGTACCTTATATAAATAAGCCTTTTTAATAATGCTGCTCCACATCCACTTGTATATTATTCAAGGCATCAGCAGCCGTTTGGCTTGCTTGTGTCATTAATATCACAGAATAGATTTTTGTTGATGCAAAAACCACATTAGACACTGTTTTTAATGTAGCCCCTGTGCTAGAATTTGATAAGGTAATAGTATAAGTGCCTGCGGTAATCGTTTTAAAAACAGTATAAGTATCAAAGCTGAGATGATCGAGGAAGTTCCTGTAAGTATAGTCTAACGACAGGTTGCCTGGGCTGGAAAAATGCACATTTATATAGCTGAAATAAGCCTGGGTTCTAAAATCTAACACACGTACTTTTGTGTTGCCTGCCGTAGGGGTGCTAAGGTCGTCTGCAACTACCGATACTTTCCAGTCATACCCTACACGGTAAATGAAGCAGGAGTATGACGAACCTGCCAACAAATTTACATTTACATTTACAACTGTGTTGCCCCCAAAAATCACTTGTATATTATTGCTGCCAATAACTCCTTTTAGGTAGGCCGTAGGGTAGTACCTAGCTAATGCCCCGGTGCTTGCCGTGTTTATTAGCACCGTGTCGTTCCCATAATCCATCACATTAAAAAATCTAATAGACGGTGCAACCGTGCTTCCTGTGGTGGGCGTGGTGGGGGTAGCAATACCGCTTGTATCTACCTGTTTGGTACATGAAATAAGGATGGATGCAACGAATATGAAGTAAAATAAATGTTTCATAAAAAAGGTTTAAAAGCTAAAAGCAATTAATGGTAATCATTAAATTATTTAGCGGGTACGGTTAATGTACGCAAAATGCTTGCCGTGCAGCCTGCGCTCGATGTCGAAACAAGTTTTACGGTATAGGTAGTAGCCACGGCATTTTGTGTATAGGTCTTGGTTATAGATGGAGTAGTGGCAGTAGAGCCATCCCCAAAATCCCATGCGTTTGATGTAATAGTGCCGTTGCCCACGGAAGAATTGCTTTGGAAAGTAAAGCTGTTTACCGTGTTGCCAAAAGCCTGTATATCCATCGAAGCCACTGGGCTAACGTTTTGCCCAAAAGCAGTAACAGATTGCGAAACAGAATACAAAGAAACACCGCTGCTAGAAACAATATTCATTGCTACAGTGTATATTTTGCTAGTAGTATATGTTTTTTGTACTGGGTTGCCGGTAGCCGTGGCCCCGTCTCCAAATGTCCAGTTATATACTGCTCCAGCGGGCACATTGATTGCTGCGCTTGTAAATGTGAATTTTTCTGTGCTAGGCGAGCATGGGCTTGTTGCGGTGCTGGAAAAACTACCACTAATAGCTGTATTGGCAGTACCTGCTGGCACATTTACACTTGTGGTTTTGCTACCTGTGCAGCCTGCATCGCTTGTTACCTTGAGGGTTACAGAAAAATCTTGCGATGCAGTAGTTTGGTTGTAAGCATGGGTAACATAGCTATTGTTTGTGGCATTGCTAGAACCATCCCCAAAATCCCAGAAAAAAGTAGTTATTGTGCCAGATGCTACTTTTGAACTGCTGCCATTAAAAGCATAATTGTTACCTATGTTGCCTGGGTTTAATAACTGTGCCGTAAATGCTGCAATAGGCGATCCAGCAGACCCAACAACGGTAATAGCCTTTGAATAGCTTTTTATTGATTTGCCAGCAGTGTCTATTTTTACTAAAACGGTATATGTTCCCGCAGTTTTATAAGTATTGGAAACCGTGGACGGGCCTGTTGTAACAAATTGCCCATCGCCAAAGTACCACTCATAAGTAGCGTTGGATGGGATGTTTATGCCCGAGAGTGTAAAAGAAGCAACGGAATTGGTAGCTGCGCAAGGGGTAAGGTTTGTATAAGCAATAGCAAGTGAATCTATACTGCCACCTCCTGTAGTGGTGCCGCCACCTGTACCTGTTCCACCTCCAGTGCTTGAAGTGTCGCCAGTCGGGCTAGGTGGGGTATAAGTAGGCTTTGTGGGGTCGCTAGTGGCAGTTCCCGTTCCAGTAGGGGTAAGGTCTGCTTCCCGGCTACATGAAGCCATGAAAAATAGTATAAGAACTATGGGTAAAATCTGTTTGTAAAGTGCCATGCAGAAAAAAAGTTACGTAAAAATAATTACTCTTTGTTACAATATACAATCTTTATTTACAAGTAACATAAATTTCTTATACAATGTGATTAAATTTATTTTTGGCAGTTAGTTATTAAGAATTTGGTTGCTAACTAGGAAGCTGTTTAGGCGTTTGTTTTTTGCAATAGGAATACCTTTTTAGCAGAACTATAGATTTGTAATTTTGAAACGCTCATGGGGGTGTGGCAATAAAATTATATGGAACACAGGGTTTGCCACCTATCTTGCACTATATGGGCAATCAGGAAATACAGGAAAAAGTAAAAGTTACCTTTTTCTCTACGCAGGTTTACGACAAGCAATTTTTTACTGCTTGCAACCAAGGCTTTGGTTTTGAGTTGGAATATTATGATACCCACCTAGGCCCACACATTGCAGGCATTGTGCAACAATCGCAGGCCGTTTGTGTGTTTGTAAATGATAAGCTAGATGCTAGGGTTGTGAAAACACTCGCTCGCAATGGCGTAAAAATAATTGCCTTGCGATGTGCAGGTTTCAATAATGTGGACTTGGCTGCGTGCAAGGAATTGGGCATAAAGGTTTGCCGTGTGCCTGCCTACTCCCCAGAGGCAGTGGCAGAACATGCAGTCGCCATGATAATGACCTTAAACCGGAAAACCCACAAAGCCTACAACCGTGTGCGGGAGCAGAATTTCTCGTTAAATGGGTTGTTGGGGTTCGATTTGCATGGCAAAACTATTGGCGTGCTGGGAACAGGCAATATTGGGCAGGCTTTCTGCAAAATTATGCTAGGGTTTGGCTGTAAAGTGATGGCTTTTGATTTAATTGCCGACAAACGCCTAGAAGCAATAGGCGTAACATATCACCCTTTAACAGACATATTTTCGCAGGCGGATGTTATTTCATTGCACTGCCCTTTAAACGAGCAAACCAAACATATCATCAATGCAGACAGCATCCAAATGATGAAAAAAGGGGTTATGCTTATCAACACCAGCAGAGGTGGGCTGCTAGATACAGCAGCAGCTATACAAGGTTTAAAATCTGCCCAGATTGGCTACCTTGGCATAGATGTGTATGAACAGGAAGAAAAATTGTTTTTTAAAGATTTGTCTGGGGATATAATACAGGACGACCAGATACAGCGTTTAATGAGTTTCCCCAATGTGTTAGTAACAGCACATCAAGCTTTTTTTACCGCCGAGGCTTTGCAGCAAATAGCATTCACCACGCTTTCCAACATTGCTGCCCTTGCAAATGGGCAGCCTGTTGTAAACAAGGCAGCCATATTGGTGTAGATGAGGTTGCTGTTAGAACTGCTATAAATTAATCGCTTGATGTTTTAGGTTGCTTGTTCCTTTAATTTGCAGGAATAGCAAATCGAGGGTGCAATCCAAAGACTTGCACTCTATGACACTAGGATTAACTTGGACTAGCGGTTTCCTTCTACTTATTAAGTTTTGGCAACCCTGTTTTTGCTAAAATTTCATTTGCCCTTTTTAGCTTTTCTGGGAACAAATTTTTACCCCTAAATTTTTCAAGTTTTTTGTCAATTACAATATTTGGCACTTTTGAAGTGTTTAAATTACTAACATACAATCTTACTCAATCACTCGCATAATTCCAAAAAATGACGGGCGGTTTGTATGCTTTCCTGATACGAAATAGGCTTTGTTATATAGTAGCGAGCCCCCAATTGCATACATTTTTCTTTCTCTAGCGGATTGATAGAGGTAGAGTAAATCACAACGGGAATGTGCTTAAACCGTTCGTCGGCCATAATCAGTGTTAATGTTTGCGTGCCGTTCAGCAAAGGCATATTCAAATCCAATACAATTAGTTGGGGTATTTTATTTAAAAGGTAATTTTTGTTTAATATATCTAATACATCCGCTCCATTCTTGGCAAATAAAATAATGTTTCCTGCATCAAAAGATTCTAATGCCTCTTTTATAATCATCCTGTCTTCAAGATCATCGTCTGCCAAAAGGATTTTCCAATTCATACTCATTAATAATATAAGGGAATTAAATGGAGGTAGGGAATGAAATACAAAAAATGGCTCCTTCCCCTTCTGCTGCTGTTGCCCAAATGCGGCCTTTGTGCAATTCTATAATTTTACGGCAAATAGCAAGCCCCAATCCTGTTCCTTTATAAATTTCCCTGCTATGCAATCGTTGAAACAGCGTAAATATTTGTAATGCATATTTTTCATTAAAGCCTATTCCATTATCTTTAAAAGTAATAACCAAAAAACCTTCTTCCATTTTTGAGGAAATGTCAACTTGGGGGGCAATCCCTGTTTTGGAATATTTCAAGGAATTACTAATAATGTTTTCAAATACTTGCCTAATCATTTCCTCGTCGCCACTTATAGTGGGCAAAGGCCTTATATTAATGATGGCATTTTTCTCGTTTACCAATATTTCCAAATCCTGCAAAGCCGTTGAAGCCACTTCATTCAAATCAACCTGTTTAAAGTTTACTTCTGCTTTATTTATTTGTGAAAAGGAAAGTAGGTCATGGATAAGGCTACGCATTCTTTTGGCGGAGGAGTTCATCGTATTTAAAACGCCAATCCCCTTTTCGTCAATTGTTTTATAAGTACTGAGCAAGTAATCTGTATAATATAATAATTTACGCGCAGGTTCTTGCAAGTCGTGCGATGCAATGAAGGCAAACTGTTGCAATTCCAAATTACTGCGGTTCAGTTCCCCGATAATATTTTCAAGTGCCTGCTGGTTTTCATTCAGTTTATTTTGTGTTTGTTTCAGTTCAATGTTATCTTTTAAAGTATCCTCGTATATTTTTTGGGTATTAATATCTACAATATAACCAATCCAGTTGATTATTTCATTCTTGTCGTTTTTAAGGGGGGATAAGGATATTTGATGCCAAAGGTATTCTTCGCCATCTTTATTTTTAATGCGGGCTTGTATTTTAGAGGCGGCGGCATTTTTCTTTCCATTGTTCTTCAATAATGCTGTAAACGCCTCGTATTCTTCTTCATGTACAATTGTTTTCCATTCGTTGTTGTTCAACTGTTCAGTTGTTTTGCCTGTCAATTCCTGCAACCATTCATTGGCATACAAAAGCTGCCCTGCATTATCCATGGAAAATATAATCAGCGGCAAAGAATTGGTAAGCGTTTTAAACTGTGTTTCACTTTTTTGCACTTTATCGGCCAAATCCTGTAGCAGTTCATTCTTCTGCTTCAGTTCCTCGTAAGGTGATATGGGCGGTTCGTTCCTGAATAGGCTTCTCCATTCATCCAGCTTATGGATGTCAATTTTAAAAGGTGGAGAAATATAATAGTAGAGTTCAATGGTGGTTTGGTTGCCCTTGGTAGAAATATTGTATTTGTTTACTAATTTTTTGGCGTGTGCTAAGCCATCAAACGATTTTGGCTCATTGCTTTTCCCATTTTTCAAACAAGCTACAATATACTTTTCATGCTGATCGCTTTCTACGCATAGCGAAAGCAACCCGCTTTTTTTTCCATCAATAATATTCCTCGACACTTCCGACACGGCAGTTGCAAAAGTGGTTTGAGCAGAAAGGGATAGCCCTGCAATTTCTGCAAGTTTCATGGTGCGCTTATGCGCCATGATTAAATCCATCTCATTTTCAAGGGTCACTTTTGCTATTTCGTGCATTTTATAAATTTATTTTACAGGCCATTACAGCAGTATCGTCTGTGTTGCGGGCAAAATCTTTCACTAGGCAGGCGGTTAACACAGAAAGGTCATAACGGGAAATAGCAGGGTGTTTTGATAAGTCCCATCGCGATTTGATGCCATCGCTGCACATAATAATGGTTTGCCCTTTTTCATAAGCAACTTCTTGTGTGTTGAGGGCATTGGGTAAATTTAACCCAATAATACCATTGTAAGAAAGGTAATTTTTTGAACTTTGGCTATTGATAATTTTAATAGAAATGTTGCCAACGCCACAGATGGCCCATTTTCTTTCGGTAATATCAAAAACGGCTATGGTGCCTACTAGCCCTCTTGTTTTTTTTACATTCAAATGTATATCCCTGATAATTGGCACGGGTTCTATTTCGGTAGATTTCAGGAATATTTCCCCTGCTTTTTCAATTGCTAGCTCGGCCTCTGGCCCATGGCCTAACCCATCGCCTAAAAAAAGTTTGAGGTGGGTATTGGAAAGGGTATAATAAAATCCATCGCCACAGGCATTGTCATTATGCAAAGACAATATAAGGTTTCTAATATCTATTTTTGGAGGCTTGATATATAGGGCAGGTTCTTCATTAAAAACCCTGATTAAAGTAATGGTACCCCAGTCTTTTTGGGAATATACCTGAAAAACATCAGATAATCTTTTCATGGCGCCCATGCCGTGCCCAAGCGTATTTTTTGTAGAAATGCCATCCTCCAAAACAAGGCTTAGGTTTGCAATGCCATGCCCATTATCTATGCCTATAATCTCAATTCCTTGTATATTGTTTTCTTCTATTAGTTTTACCAGTATGTTGCCCCCGCCCCCGTGCTTCACCAAATTGCTAGCTAGTTCAGACACTATAATGTCTATTTCCCCTACTTTCCGGGTAGAAAAATTACCAGTTACCGCTAGTGCATGGATTTCTTTTTTGAGGATAGCAAAATAGCTTCTATCATCGGCCTTAAAATATGAATGAAACCTTCTGACCATTTTTGAGTTGATTATTCAAACTATATATACATTACTAATCAAGTTGTCACTTTTATTTGTAGCCACGAATGCACTAATGGCACTAATGTTTTTATTCGTGCTTATTCGTGCATTCGTGGCAAATTACCTAGATGTCCTATGTGGTGAGTAGGAACTATTTATTTTAGGCAATCCTATCCATTTTTCCATTTTAAAATGGTAACAGTTGTTCCTTCACCTACAATGCTTTTTATGTCAAATTCACTTACAAGCCTTTTAGCTCCCGGCAACCCAATCCCCAAACTTTTGCCAGTGGAAAATCCGTCTTTCATAGCCATTGCAATATCTTTTATGCCAGGCCCCTCATCTTTAAATATTAGGCGGATGCCCGTGTTTCGATTTTCGCTTACCACTTCTATAGTTGCTTTTCCACCGCCGCCATATTTTAGCATGTTACGTGCTAGTTCACTTGCGGCTGTAATCAGCTTTGTTTGGTTTACCAGGCTCATACCAATTTTTACTGCATATTCTTTTACACGGTTGCGGTAAGGCACCACATCCTGCTCTTTTTCAATTTGAATTGCATCTTTATTCAGTATTAGCTTCATCGTCCAATAGTTCTTTATCGTATGAGCCCACTTTTTTCTTAAGTAATTCCATCCCTTTTTCTATGTTCAATGCCGTGCTTACGCCTTTTAATTCCAAGCCTAATTCAATTAACGTAATGGCGACCGCCGGTTGCATCCCAACTACCACGGTTTCGGCATCCATTATCTTAGACATACTCCCGATATTCCCCAGAATGCGCCCCATGAACGAATCTACAATTGAAAGCGCCGAAATATCAATCAATACACCCTTCGCTTGTGTTTTATATACCATTTGCACTAGGTCTGCTTCCAAATTTGTTGCCAAACGATCATAAAGGTCTATTTGGATAGTTACCAGCAGCAAATTGCCCATTTTTAAAATAGGGATACGGTCCATAACTTATAGTATATTTTTTTATTTGAGCGATTTTTTCACTTCTAATTGTAACAATCCGAAAGCATATTTTAAAGCACTCGCAAGCGTGGCTTTGGTAACAATATTAGACAAATCGATGCCTAAATGCACAACTGTCTGTGCAATTTCTGGGCGTATGCCGCTGATGATACATTCAGCACCCATCAACCTCGTTGCGGCCACTGTTTTAATCAAGTGTTGCGCTACTAAAGAATCTACAGCAGGTACCCCAGAAATATCCAAAATGGCAATGGTGCTTCCACTTTGTACAATTTCCTCCAACAAATTTTCCATTACAACTTGTGTCCGGGAACTATCCAAAGTCCCAATGATAGGCAATGCCAATATGCCATCCCAAAGGCGGATTACTGGCGTTGAAATATCTGTAATTTCACTCGTTTGACGAATAATTACTTCCTCACGGCCTTTAATGAAAGTTTCAAAGGTGGTTACACCTAAGTTGTCCATCAACTTGTTTATTTTTAAGCTAGCTTCGTACAAAGCAGTGGGGTCGCTTTTTAATTCATCCTGCAAAACTTTCTGAAAAGCGTCTTTTAGGCTAAAAACATAAATGCCTGTTTCCCTTGGTGAAAAACCTTGCCTTGCCCTTGATATAGAAATGCCTGACAATAATTCGTTTACGGTTTCAAAATCGGAAGCATTTTCTTCCGTCATGTTCGTATCTGTAATAGCCTTTAGCAAAGCATCAAGCAATTCGCTAGACTGTTCCCTTAAATCTTCATTGCTCATCAAATCTTCCCGGAGCGTTTCGTTGGCCAATTGCCTTGTCATCCAATCTTCCAAGATTTGCTTCCGCTTTTTTTGAAGTAATTTCGATATACTATTGTTCATCTGCTGCTTTTTAGGCAACCAAAGTACCTTTAAATTATTAGTTATTTGAAATTAATATTTTTTTTTTAATTTTAAAATTACGGCTTCATAAAAACACTACTTTTATTATTAGCTTCGTCCGCTAGCTGGGCAAAACGAAAACCTTTGCACATTTTTTATAATATCCATTTTATTGGGGTTTTTATTAAAATAGTTTCAGTTTTGCCAATTTTCGATTTTTTTTGCTCATTTGTCGTTTTTGAAAAATCGCTTTCACTCATTTAAAACATTGATTATCAACAATATCGGAAAAAAATTATGCGTGTTTTGTGCGTATTTTGTGCGTACTTTTTGAGTGATTTGTGCGTGATTTATGAGTGATTTGTGAGAAAAACTGAGTGATTTTATGCCCATAAAACAAAACCCTATTTTGGCAATACAACTATTTTAATATTAGTAAAAAAAGAACTACGATTTAGCTTGGGTTGTTTTGCCCCCATTCTTTAATCTAAATATTGAACGAAGGTAAACTAAATATATTAGCATTTTGAAAAAAACAAATTTTAAGTAAATACATTCCTATCATATTGATAATTCAGCAAATAAGGTTTTACTTTTACAAATAATGATAATAATTGCGGAGTTCAGCTTAAACCAATTCAAAAATGGAAAATAAAATAAAAGTTGTTGAATTGTTTGCAGGGGTTGGGGGGTTTAGAATAGGGCTTGAAGGATGGGGAAACAAATCTGCTTCATCGGGCTTTAAGGAGCAAATAGAACCGCAATACGAAATTGTTTGGAGTAACCAATGGGAACCATCCACTAAAACCCAATATGCCTCTTTGGTTTACGAGCATCGCTTTGGTAAAGAAAACCATTGCAACCAAGATATTTCAACTGTTGAAGTAGAGGATATTCCAGACCACGATTTATTAGTGGGCGGGTTTCCTTGTCAAGACTATTCAGTTGCAACATCCCTAAAAAACTCAAAAGGGCTAATCGGGAAGAAAGGTGTTTTATGGTGGTCGATACACAAACTCATTTCAGAGAAATAGAATAAAAATGAACATTAAAACATTAATAGAAAACAATATAGAAAAAATAATCCCAGAGCTTTTTGATTGGGCAGAAACTTTTGATTGGGAATTGGATGAAGACGGCGAAAAAACACTTGAGCCTTATTATAAAGTTTTCAGTTTAGCTGAAAGATTAGAAAATGGTCAATGTAATGGTGACGATTATAAAAACATACTCTTTCACATTGAACAAATCAATTACAACGAAATAATAATTAGGCTATAAGTTAATTTGAAATTGAATCCTCTTGTTCCTAATTCGTTGCTCTAATTCTTGAATAGTTAGTAAAGCAAAAGAAGAACCTTTTTCATTCAAGCTAACAAAACAAAATCGAAATTTACTACCTAAAATAGCACCAAAATTAAATTCATTTTCAGTTGCACCAAAAAAGAAGCCTTTAGGATTTTCAGGTAAATATTTTTTTGTAGTTTTTAGTTCAACTAGAATGATGTCTTCAAGATAAGTTTGTAAAAAATGAGTATTTATAATTTTACCAACCATTTCTGGAATATAAATTAAATCGAAGGCTTGCAAAAAGCTATGTTTAATCTGCAATAAATCTAACAATTCTTTCTTGGTTGCCAAATCAATTTTGAAAAACCCAGTATAATTTTCAATTAGGTAATTAACCCCTTCTTTTTCGGTGACATTGTTAGATAATGTCAAAATAAACGAATGTTTTCGTGACATTAATCTTCTGTTTTAATTTCGTATTTTTTAAAAGAATGTGTTGGATTTATGGAGCTAAAATCCAAAAGTTCTGAAATATTGATTTCAAATACTTTAGCAAATACAGCCATGTTAGTGAGAGAAATATTTCTTTCACCTCTTTCAATCATCCCAATATAAGTTCTGTGAAAACCAGTTGCAAAAGATAGTTTTTCTTGACTTAAATTTTTATCAATCCGTAATTGCTTAATTCTTAAACCAAATTCCTTAATAAGTTCTGCATTTAGCATAATGCAAACCTATACTCATTGTATGTTTTGATCAACCGACAATGTGTATCATTACAAAACAAGGAGTACCGTTCTAAAGAACGTTTGGTACTCAATATCATCAACTATCTTGAAGTAGTAAACCAAGAATTTGAAACCAGTTCTTTTTGGAAAAAGAATGCCAACATCCTTTTGATATTTTACCTGCACCAAGCTGGTTACGATATACTTGATTTTGTTATCAAGTTAGTTGATGAATGGAATTTCCCAAACACAGATTTGGAAATCATCAAAAAGGATTGGCATCTGATTAAACAAAAAATTGCAGATGGAAAGGCACACGAACTTTCAGAAGGAGATACATTTTATTTAGGGGCTTGCACAAAAGGTGCAAATGCAAACACCACACGAAAACAACCGTTTTGTGATATTCCTGCAAAACAAAGAGCCTATTCTTTGAAACAAGGTTATGTAAACCATATCATTGCTACGATAGCAAACGAGGAAACAATAGGGATTTATGGCAAACTTATCCCATCGGTTGCCGTTGCCAAAAAGCAAACCATTGAGGAAATTGTAATTTCCAAGTTCGAGCCATATTACAACAATAGCATCCAGCAAATACTTGATAAAATAGGTGCTGAAATAAACACCAAGGCAAAAAGTTTTTACGCCAACTTAACCAAGGCAATATTGGGCATTGAGTTAGACAAACAAATTGAAGAATTTGAAAAGGCAGAAATCTTTGTAAAAACGGTTAGGCTAAAAGAAAACAACTTGCCAAAAGAAGACATGTCGTTTCCTGCTTTCAAATTTGAGGAAATTGTACACCAAGAATGGGACGATTCGGATTTTAAAGATATTTTGGAACACAAATTTTTGTTTGTATTCTTTCAATTTGAAAATGAAGCACTTGTTTTGCGGAAAGTAAAATTTTGGAACATGCCTTATTCAGACATTCAAGAAACTGAAAAGGTATGGGCAAAAACTAAAGAAATTATTGGAAATGGAACCATTGTAAAAGCAATAAAGAACAATATCCGCTACACCAATTTCCCCAATAAAAAATTCAATACTGTTTCACACGTTAGGCCACATGCCAAAGATGCGGCAGACACTTACCCTTTGCCCACAACAGACAGGCTAACACAGGCAAATGAATATACAAAACAATGCTTTTGGCTTAACAACACTTATGTTAGGGATGAGATATACTTGAAATAAGCATGTTAAAAGTAGTAGGTTTTACCGCTTAAAAGCGGTTTTTTCCCTTTGTTGGTCTTCGCTCCATGAAGATAAAAGTAAAGATTTGAAATGCACCTCTTGCTACATATTACCTACTTCTTACGCCTAATTAATAAGGGTGCATAAAACTTTTTCGCTAGGGCTGCGTTTTTTGATTTCTCCAAAAACAGAGGCTATTTAAAAAAAACTTATCTTTGTGCCATGAATGCACCTGATACAAAGCATTTACAAAGCTAGTTTTCAGGCAGCAGTATCGTAGTTCTTTTTTTACTAATATTAAAATAGTAGTTTTTTAAAATTAGGGTATTATAATCCCTTATCAATAAATGATCACTTTATTATCATAAAACTATTATTCTACTATCAGTTTGGTATTATTTTGGTATTATTCAATGATAGTAAAATATCATAAAATGATACTTATTTTTTCTACTAAAAATCGGCTAATAATATTGATAATCAATGGTTTACAAAGAATGTTTGGATTTTAAAAAAAAAATCTGAAACCGCAAAAAGGCTCAAAATTAGCAAAACTAAAACTATTTTAATAAAAAGCCAGATAAAATAGATATTATAAAAAATGAACAAGGGTATTCGTTTTGCCCTACCATTACCCCATTTCAATACCAATTTTCCGCATCAATATAGATGCGTTTAAACTCGTGCAAACACCTGCTTTCAATTTGTAGTCAAAATATAGTTCTTCGCCGTCAACTTGTGCATCAAAGTGGTAGTTGGCAATATTTTGGGGGTAGTTGCTTTCCTCTGCCGCCAAGGCTACATCGTGGGTGGCAAGGATGGCCACGGTGTTCTGGGCTATAAATTGCTTTATCAATGCCTTTGAGCCTGTGTGCCTGTCAAGCGAGTTGGTGCCACGCAGTATTTCATCCAGCAATATCAATACTTTTTCCTTTTGGTTTACTGCTTCTATAATGCTCCTAAGTTTTTTGAGCTCGGCATAAAAAGTAGAAGTGCTTTCTGCCAAGTTATCTGCAATCCTCATGCTGCTCAGCAGCCTTGCGTTAGCAACGGTAAATGCCTCGGCACAAACGGGGCTGCCTATCAATGCCAGCACCATGTTGCAGCCAATGCTCCTAAGGAAAGTGCTTTTGCCAGCCATGTTGGAGCCTGTAATCAATGATATTTTGCCAGTGCCATGGGTGCTGAAGGAATTGGCAACGCTTTTGTCAGGGTTGATTAACGGATGCCCTGCATTGGTAGCTTCAAGGGTAAAATAATTGTCTGCAATATTGGGGAAACACCAGTTTGGGTGGTTGAAAGATAATATGGACAATGAGTTAATCACTTCCATTTCTGCAATTGCCTCGAACCAATGGGTGATAAAATGTTTGTTGTCCCGTTTCCATGCATTCAGTGCCCTAGCTTGCCATACATCCCACAAGAAAACGGTGTTTAGCACCAAGAACAAATAAGTATTTAAGCGTAGGTCAAAACGTTGCAAAATGCTTTTTAATGCGCCTATTTCCACAGATGCCTTGGTATTGTTGTGGATGAGTTGCTGCTGCAATGCTTTTAAAGTAGCCGTGCTGAATGGCGCATCTTCTATCAAGGTAACCAATGCTGCCAATACACTTGTTTCTGCCACTATCTTAGAGAGCTGCTCATAAGGCTTCATTACTTTTTTGCTTTGCCAAAAGGCAAAAACAAGGCAGCATGCCAGCAGAAGCGACAATTGGTAAGTTGCAAATAAGCCTAATATGTTTAACAGTATGGCACCCAAGGTAAAAGTAGCATACATAGGCAAAACAAATTTCCAGTAGTTTTCTTGGAAAAGGGCTTGGGTGTCTTGCAGCCAGTCTTTTATTTTTTGTTGGGTGGCAATGGTAACAGCCTCTTGTTGCCCAATGGCTTGCAATTGTTGCCGCCACTGTACATTGCTAGCCAATTCTTTAATGGCTTCATGCCTTGCGGCAATGGCTTTATTGCCCAATGCACTTAATAAATTAGCTGCAAGCAATGCTTTACCCTGCTGGGTACTGCAACGGTTGACGTATTGGTACAAAGATGCTGGGCCAAACAAATCTAAATCGTTAGCATAGCCATGCAAGGCAGGGGAGAAGCTTATCCCGTTTTCACGGTGCAGGTATTGGTGCTGCATTATTTTCAGTTCCTCTTTGTTAACCTGCACCAATATTTCTGTGTGTGCTATTGCCTTGCTGTTCTTTGCATCTTTTGCTACCAGAATGAGGAACAATGCAATACCAAGCAAAATAATAATACACCCTGTGGCAAATGAAAACGGAAAAGCAAGGTAAGCTAGCCCAACAGTAATGGCAACACAAAGGAAACGCCCCCATGCAAGCCTAGTTTTTGTATTGTTTAAACCAGCCAGTTTTTTAAAGTGGGTTTCTAGTTGTTGCTCATACACTTGTGCCGCCGCCATATCCTTCATGCGTACAAACGTATAAAAAAGATGCCAAACACGACATAGGGACCGGAATGGAGGTAGTAACTTTGCATTCCTATAGGCACTAATTTTTTTATTCGTGTTTATTCGTGCATTCGTGGCAAATTCCCTTGAAGGGTTATTGTGGTACGGAAATATTTAATAGTTGGCACAAAATCTTTTGCCTCTTTTTTCTTCGTGCCCCTTCGTGCTTTAGTGCCTTTGTGGCAAACAAAGCAAATTATTATGCCCCAAACAGTTTATGTTCCGTATTTTTGCGGCTTGCTATGGGGCTGTACTGGTTTCGACAGCAAAGTTCTTTGTAGGTATAAGCATGCAGTGCGTTGGATAATTAGCACTTAAATCTGAATATTCAAACATTAATTGGCAATACTCAGTATGCCATGGCTGCCTAGTCAGAGACTAGTCACTCATTAGGGCCGTTGGGCAGGTTGGCTTGTTACCATGCCCTCCCGCCGACTCAAATTAAATACAAGCTGCTGTTGCGGTAGGCTGTGCCTGCAACAAAAGACTATCCAGCTAAGGTGCAGATTGGTTTGCCTTTTCCCTGCCTGTACCCTACAACCAATATATAGGATAAGCATGTAGAAGGCTTATGGCGGATTTGTTTGGACAGGGGTTCGACTCCCCTCAGCTCCACCTAAGGGGATTCTTGCCAGAGAATCCCCTTTTTTTTGTCCTATCATGTTTATTTATCTTTCAACAATTCAAATAGATTATTGATGAACCTGCAATATAATTTATGACAATAAAGGCAGCGCAACTGAACCCTAAAAAAAGCAATCACAATCTCCGACTAAGGTACATGTTATCTCCAGTGCTTTTGAACAAAGCGAAGCTGAATGGCTAATAAAGGAAGGGCTATATAAAAATATGGACGAATACATTAAGGGTACGACCAAGACATTATACGACAAGCCTATGTATATGTAGTGAAAGCCAATAACACACACTTATCCACATTCCTCAAAGAAATAAAAAAATATTTTTGAAGAATAGTAATTGTTTCAAAATATCCCCCTACATTTGCACTCCCAAATCGAAATGGGCTAAAGTCTATGTCACAAAGAATTAGAATAAAATTACAATCTTACGATCACAACTTAGTAGATAAGTCTGCTGAGAAAATCGTTAAAACCGTACGCAGTACGGGTGCTGTAGTAACTGGTCCTATTCCTTTGCCTACACACAAGCGTATTTTCACTGTGCTTCGTTCGCCACACGTAAACAAGAAAAGCCGTGAGCAGTTCCAGTTAGCTACCCACAAGCGCTTGTTAGACATTTACACTTCGTCTTCAAGGACAGTAGATGCTTTAAGTAAATTGGATTTGCCTTCTGGCGTAGAAGTAGAAATTAAAGCATAACTCTCCCTTTAATAGTAAAGGAAAGAAAATTGAAATAAAACTCATCTCTCAATTTGGGTAACACCAAAAAAAAGAGCGCTGATTAAAAAAATTCTTCAACACTAATAAGTTGAAGGTAACATATAAACAGGCCCTTCGAGGTTTGTTTACTCCCGGTACTTCCCCTCCGCTTTTCAATAAGCAGGAAACAAAGGAAAAGGTCGGTAGCAAACAAGGGATTGAATCCAGGTTTCATCACCGGGATGTCCTTAACACCTTAGCGGGGCAAAACCGCAAAAAAGATGAAAGGTATTATTGGAAAGAAAATTGGAATGACCAGCATTTTTGCTGCTGATGGCAAGCACACTGCTTGCACCATCATTGAAGCCGAGCCAAATACAGTAACGCAAGTTAAAACTGTAGAAATAGATGGCTACACGGCATTGCAACTAGCCATAGTTGACAAAAAAGAAAAACACACTACAAAGGCAGAGCTTAACCACTTCGCAAAAGCACAAACTGCACCAAAACGCTTTGTAAAAGAATTCCGCAATTATTCAATCGAAAAAAATATTGGTGAAACTGTATCCTTGGATATATTTTCAGAAGGTGACGCTGTTGAAGTTGTTGGCACTACAAAAGGCAAGGGTTTTCAAGGTGTTGTAAAGCGCCATGGTTTCTCTGGTGTTGGTGAAGCTACTCACGGTCAACATGACCGTTCAAGAGCCCCAGGTTCTTTGGGTGGTTCTTCTTATCCTTCCCGTGTATTTAAAGGATTAAGGATGGCTGGCCGTATGGGTGGCGACAGGGTGAAAATGAAAGGCTTGAAAGTCGTGAAAATTTTCCCTGAAAAAAACTACATCCTTATTAGTGGTTCTATACCAGGCCACAACGGTTCAATCGTTTTAATTCAGAAGTAATCAATTTTAATTTTTAAGAGCAATGCAAGTTGACGTTTTAAATATACAAGGGCAAAAAACAGGCAAGACTGTTGAACTACCAGAAAGTATTTTTGGTATAGAGCCTAACGACCACGTAGTTTATTTGGCTGTAAAGCAATACCTAGCCGCTAGGCGTGCAGGTACGCACAAAGTAAAAACCCGTGCTGAAGTACAAGGTGCAAGCCGCAAGCTGCACAAACAAAAAGGTACTGGTGGATCTAGGAAAGGTAATATCCGTAACCCTTTGTACAAGGGTGGTGGTACCATATTTGGCCCAAAACCACACAAGTACAACTTAAAGTTGAACCGCAAGGTGAAAGATTTGGCTAAAATATCTGCACTTACTTATAAAGCAAAAGATGCTGCAATAATAGTTGTTGAAGATATTACTTTCGATGCCCCAAAAACCAAGCAAGCCTTGGCCATTTTGAAAGCATTGAATGTTGACAACAAAAAAACAATCATTGTTTTGCCAGAGTACAACGATGAGTTGTACCTAAGCACCCGCAACGTTCCTAATGTAACCACGACTGTTTTGGCAGATGTGAATACTTACGAAATTATGAACGCAGACATATTGGTATTTACAGAAAATGCTGTGAATATTTTTACAGAGGAAGAAGAATTGGTAGAAGCTTAATTTAAAAATGTTTCAAATAATTTACGATGAAACTTACAGATGTTTTGGTAAAGCCCTTATTGACTGAAAAAGCAAACAAGCAACAAGAAAAATTGCGTTGTTATGCTTTTAAAGTAGATAGGAAGGCCAACAAGTTAGAAATAAAAACAGCAGTTGAAACTTTTTACGGTGTTAGTGTTTTAACTGTAAATACAGCAGTAGCCCCAGGGAAAAACAAATCCCGCCAAACGAAAGCTGGTTTGATACAAGGTGTAAAGCCTTCTTACAAAAAAGCATTTGTAACAGTGGCAGAGGGTGAAACAATTGATTTGTACGCAAATATTTAATAGGGTAGCCGGAGCCGATAAATCCGAATAAATTTAAAAAAATGGCATTAAAGAAATACAAACCAATGACCGCGGGTACCCGTTGGAGAATTGGGAATGCTTACGCTGAAATTACTACCAATAAACCAGAAAAAAGTTTGTTGGAGCCTGTAAAAAAATCAGGTGGACGTAATGCTCAAGGGCGTCGTTCAATGAGGTATATTGGTGGTGGGCACAAAAAGCAATACCGTATCATTGATTTCAAACGCAACAAGTTTAATCTTGAAGCAACAGTTCTTTCAATAGAATACGATCCGAACAGGACAGCGTTTATTGCCTTGGTGCAATATGCTGATAACGAAAAAAGGTATATCATAGCCCCTCAAGGCCTTCAAGTAGGTGCAAAAGTAATTTCTGGCGATGCAGTATCCCCTGAAATTGGTAATGCCCTTCAAATGAAGAACATGCCTTTGGGTACAATGATTCACAACATTGAATTGCAGCCAGGTCAAGGTGGCAAAATGGTACGCAGTGCTGGTACTTCTGCTCAATTAGCGAATAAAGAAGAAAAATATGCTGTAATCAAGATGCCTAGCGGTGAATTGAGGAAGCTATTGATTAACTGTTATGCAACAATTGGTGTAGTATCTAATAGCGACCATAGCCTTGAACAAGCTGGTAAAGCAGGTGTTAACCGTTGGAAAGGCCGTACGCCAAGGACAAGGGGTGTAGCGATGAACCCAGTAGATCACCCGATGGGTGGTGGCGAGGGTAGGGCTTCTGGTGGTCATCCACGTAGCCGTACTGGTAAATATGCTAAGGGTGAAAAAACCAGGACGAAGGGTAAAGGAAGCGATAAGCTGATTATCCAACGCAGGGATGGCAAAAAATTAAGCAAGTAATTTTTAATTGTTAAAATATCTCGCCTCAAAACGGGAGAATAAACAAAAAACACACAAATATGGGTCGTTCGATTAAAAAAGGTCCTTACGTTGATGCTAACCTTGAAGTAAAAGTGTTGAACATCAATGATGGAAAAAGCAAAAAAGGTGTTATTAAAACTTGGAGTCGTAGAAGTACAATTACTCCAGATTTTGTAGGCCACACTTTCGCAGTACACAATGGCAACAAATTTATCCCAGTTTATGTAACTGAGTTTATGGTAGGCCACAAATTAGGCGAGTTTGCGCCGACTAGGAATTTCAGGGGCCACTCTGGTGCTAAAAAATAAAGTTTAAACAAACAGGTTTGCCTGTTTAAAAAATAGAAACTGGTTAAAATGGAAGCAATAGCTAAATTAAATAATTACCCAACAGGGCCACGCAAAATGCGTTTGATTGCAGACGTGGTTCGGGGTATGGAAGTAGAAAAAGCATTGGCTATTTTAGAATTCCACCCTCAACACAATGCTACCCCTTTGGCTAAATTGCTGAAAAGCGCAATTAACAACTGGGAGCAAAAAAATGAAGGTGCTGGAGCAGCTGATAGCAATTTGGTTGTAAAAACGATTTTCGTAGATGGTGGCCGTGTTATAAAACGCATGAGGCCTGCACCACAAGGCAGGGGCTACAAAATACGCAAGCGTAGTAACCATGTAACAATAATTGTAGATTCAAAAAATTAATTGAAACCATAATATGGGGCAGAAAGCAAATCCGATTGGCAATAGGTTAGGTATCATCCGTGGATGGGAGAGCAACTGGTATGCCAGCAAGAATGATTACGCTGGTAAGTTAATCGAAGACGATAAAATACGTACATACCTCACTGCACGTATTAGCAAGGGTGGCATAGCCAGAATTGTGATAGAGCGTACTTTAGGTAAACTAATCGTAACCATACACACTAGCAAGCCTGGTATCATTATCGGCAAAGGCGGTGGAGAGGTTGACCGTATTAAAGAAGAATTGAAAAAATTGACGAAAAAGGATGATGTGCAAATCAATATCCTTGAAATCCGTCGCCCTGAACTAGACGCTACTATTGTTGGCGATACTATTGCAAGGCAAATTGAAAATAGGATCAACTTTAAACGGGCTATCAAAATGGCAATTGCTTCTACGCTCCGCATGGGTGCAGAAGGGATTAAAGTAAGGGTTAGCGGGCGTTTGGGTGGTGCAGAAATAGCACGTTCCGAAGAAATTAAACAAGGCCGTACACCATTGCATACTTTCCGTATGGATATTGACTACGCTAGCGTTTTTGCTCAAACTGTTTATGGTAAAATTGGTATTAAAGTTTGGATTTGCAAAGGTGAAGTACTTGGCAAACGCGAATTGAACCCGAACACTATAGCAGGTGCAAAAAATGAAATGAGTGGTGGCGATAGGAGAGGTGGAGATGACCGCAGAGGCGGAGATGATAGAAGAGGTGGTGGCGACAGGAGGAGTTTTGACCGGCCAGCGGGTGGTGGAGACAGAAGAGGCCCAGGCGGTAATGCAGGTGGCGGACAAAGGAGGAACTAATTCACTAATGAATATATGGCTGCAAGCACAGCCAAGCAATTAGTAAATTATCACATTATCAAATTTTTAGTAAAATGTTACAGCCGAAAAGAAGTAAGCATAGAAAACAGCAGAAAGGCCGCATTCGCGAAGTTGCAAAACGTGGTTCTTATATAGCTTTTGGGTCTTATGCTTTGAAAGCACTAGAACCAATTTGGTTAACCAACCGCCAGATAGAAGCCGCCCGTCAGTCAATGACACGTGCCATGAAACGGGAAGGGAATGTTTGGATTAGGATTTTCCCAGATAAAATCATTACCAACAAGCCTGCAGAGGTGAGGATGGGTAAAGGTAAGGGTAACCCTGAATACTGGGCAGCAGTAGTAGAACCAGGCCGCATCATTTTCGAGTGTGATGGCGTAAGCGAAGAAACAGCTAAAGAAGCGATGTTGCTTGCTTCTCAAAAACTCCCAATTGCAACAAAATTTGTAATACGGAGGGATTTACAAGGGTAGTAAACAATTGTTGGTATTTCCCTAACATTATCAAGAGAAATAAAATGGTAAAGAAAGTAGAATTTAATAAAGAAGTTAGAAGCCTGAGCGATGGTGATTTAAGTGCCCGCATCCAGGAAGATACATTACGTTTAAAGAAATTGGAATTTGCACACGCAATATCCCCAATTGAAAACCCAGTAAGTATCCGTGGCTTGAGGAGAGACGTTGCCCGTTTGAAAACGGAATTACAAAAAAGAGCTTTGGCTTAATAAACCTGCAATAATGGAAACAGTACTTGAAAGAAATTTACGGAAAACAAGGGTTGGTATCGTAACTAGTAATAAAATGTTTAAGACTATTACAGTTGCTGTTGAAAGAAAGGTGAAACACCCTATTTACGGTAAGTTCGTAAAAAAGACTACCAAATTCCACGCTCATGACGAAAAAGATGAGTGTACAATTGGTGACGTTGTAAAAATTATGGAAACACGCCCTCTTAGCAAAACAAAACGCTGGAGGCTGGTTGAAGTAATTGAAAAAGCAAAATAATTTTTTTTATTCTCAACTGTATTGACATATAGTTGCTAAGAATGTAAATTGAAACAGTAACCGATGCTTTGCAAAAGGTTAAAAGCTTAAGAAAATGATTCAGCAAGAAAGTAGATTGAACGTTGCAGATAATAGCGGTGCTAAGGAAGTACTTTGTATAAAGGTACTTGGCAACAGCGGGCAGGATTATGCAAAAATTGGTGATAAAATTGTTGTTACTGTAAAAGATGCAATACCGGCAGGTGGCATTAAAAAAGGTACAGTTTCAAAAGCAGTTATTGTTCGTACAAAAAACAAATTGCGCAGGAAAGACGGTTCTTATATCCGTTTTGACGACAACGCTGTTGTATTGTTAAACAATGCCGATGATCCCCGTGGTACTCGTATTTTTGGGCCAGTTGCTAGGGAGCTTCGTGACAAAGGGTATATGAAAATCATTTCTTTGGCACCGGAAGTTCTTTAAACAAGCTAGGCTGCTAAGAAGAAGTAGTAAATAAGTTAATCAGCTAGTGGCTTAAAGCTAGTAGCTAAATGCTAAATAAAATGAGTACAAGATTTAAACCTAAGTTCAATATCAAGAAAGGCGACACCATAGTTGTGATTGCTGGCGATGATAAAGATTTAAAAAAGCCTAGGACTGTCCTTGAGGTTGATGTTGAAAAAGGCAAAGTAACTGTGGAAGGCGTGGCATTGGCTACTAAGCACATTAAGCCTACAGCTCAAAACACCAAAGGGGGCATTGAAAAGCACGAAGCAGCCATCAGCATTTCAAATGTGATGTTGTGGGATGCAAAAACAAAAACGCCTACTAAAGTAAAGCGTGACAGGACAGAAGGTAAATTAGTTCGTATAGCTAAAAAATCAGGGGAGGTAATCAGATAATGGATACAGTAAAATATACTCCGAGGTTAGCAGATAAATATTCTAAGGAAGTTATACCTGCTTTAATGAAAAAGTTTGCTTACAAAAGTGTAATGCAAGCTCCTAAATTAGAAAAGATTTGTATTAACCGTGGCGTTAACGGTGCGGTTACTGACAAGAAATTAGTTGATATTGCTGTTGATGAATTAAGCACTATCACTGGTCAAAAATCAGTTGCAACTTATTCTAAGAAAGATATATCCAATTTCAAACTCCGTAAGGGTATGCCAATTGGTGCAAGGGTAACCTTGCGTGGCGTAAAAATGTTTGAATTTTTAGACCGCTTGGTTTCTGTAGCATTACCACGTGTGCGTGATTTCAAAGGCGTTAGCGATAAGGCATTTGATGGCCGTGGAAACTATACGCTGGGTGTTACTGAACAAATAATTTTCCCAGAAATAGATATTGACAAGGTAAACAAGATAACTGGTTTGGATATTACTTTTGTAACTACTGCAACTTCTAACGAAGAAGCTTATGAGTTGCTAAAAGAACTAGGGATGCCGTTTAAAAACATTAAAAAAGATAATAACTAAATAACATGGCAAAAGAATCAATTAAAGCCAGACAAAGAAAGCGTGAAAAGATGGTGGTAAAATTTGCAAAGAAACGTGCAGATTTAAAAGCTGCCGGAGATTATGCAGGTTTGGACTTATTACCAAAAAATGCTTCACCTGTACGATTGAAAAATCGTTGCCAATTAACTGGTAGGCCTAAAGGTTATATGCGTTATTTTGGAATATCCCGTGTTATCTTCCGCGATATGGCATTGAACGGAAAAATTCCTGGCGTAAAAAAAGCAAGCTGGTAAATCCTTCTTTCGAGGGAATAACCAATAATAAATTTTAAAGAACTGATTAATTCATAAAAGTATGGTAACTGATCCTATTGCAGATTTTTTAACAAGGATTCGTAACGCTCAAATGGCTGGACACAGGATTGTGGAAATACCTGCTTCTAATTTAAAGAAGCGTATGACTGAAATTTTGTACGATCAAGGGTATATTTTGAAATACAAATTCGAAGAGGATACAAAGCAAGGCTTGATAAAGATAGCTTTGAAATACGATCCTAATACCAAACAGCCTGCTATCCGCTCTTTGGAGAGGGTGAGCCGCCCAGGTTTGCGCCAATATGCGAAGCCTACTGAAATAAAAAGGGTTATCAATGGTTTGGGTGTTGCTATCATTAGTACCTCTAAAGGTATCTTGACAGATAAGCAAGCAAAAGCTCAAAACGTAGGTGGCGAAGTGCTTTGCTATATCAGCTAATTGTTTATAATTTCCCTGATCATCTAAGCCCTTTTACCGGGGCTGAAAACAGGTTAACATTTCATAATTTCTAAAAGACACTATTATGTCTCGTATCGGTAAAAAACCAGTTGTTATACCAGCAGGTGTAACAATTAAAATTGGCAGCGACAATGTAGTTGCTGTTAAAGGTCCTAAAGGCGAATTAAAACAAGCTGTGGACAGGGATATTAAATTGGAAATAGTAGAGAATGAATTAATCATTTCTCGTCCAACAGATCAAATCCGCCACCGTGCCATGCACGGCTTGTACAGGGCTTTGATAAATAACTTGGTTACTGGTGTAACTGAAGGGTATAAAAGAAACTTGGAACTAGTAGGGGTAGGTTATAAAGCTGCTCATGTTGGCAACACTTTAGATTTAGCTCTAGGTTATTCTCACAATATTATTTTTGAGATTCCTAGTGAATTGAAACTAAATACACTTACTGAAAAAGGTAAAAACCCATTGATTAGCTTAGAAGGAATTGATAAGCAATTGATTGGGCAAGTAGCTGCTAAATTACGGAGCTTGCGTAAACCTGAACCATACAAGGGCAAGGGTGTTAAATATGCTGGTGAAGTGCTTAGGAGAAAAGCTGGTAAAGCCGCAGGTAAATAATTGTAAATTATCGCCCGGCAGAATCGGGTGGTTTAAATAGAAAAACATGAAAAGTAAATTAGTTCAAAGGCAAAAGATAAGGTTTCGTATTCGTAAAAGAATTGCAGGCACTGCAACAAAACCACGTCTTTCTGTTTTCAGGAGCAATGCTGAAATATATGCACAATTAATTGATGATGAAAATGCAGTTACTTTGGCTGCTTCATCTTCAAGGGAAAAAGATATTGTTGCCCAAAAAGTACCAAAGATTGAAAAATCTAAATTTGTTGGTGCAGCAATAGCTTTGAAAGCAAAAGAATTGGGTATCGTTACCTGTGTTTTCGACAGGGGCGGCAACCTTTACCACGGCCGTATCAAAGCAGTAGCTGATGGTGCAAGAGAAGGCGGGTTACAATTTTAATTCCTATTACAAAAAATAATATTTAGATAGATGTCTAAACCAATTGATACTAAAATAAAAGCAGGCGGCGATGTAGAGTTGAAAGACAAGGTAGTTGCCATAAACCGCGTTGTTAAAACAACCAAAGGTGGCCGTACTTTCAGCTTTTCAGCACTAGTAGTTGTAGGCAATGAAGCAGGTGTTGTAGGACAAGGCTTGGGTAAAGCAAAAGAAGTACAAGAAGCTATCATTAAAGGCATTGAAGATGCAAAAAAGAACTTGGTAAAAGTTCCTATTTCTCATGGTACAATACCACACGAGCAATTAGCTAAAGCAGGTGCAGCCAAGGTTTTAATAAAACCAGCCGCTCATGGTGCCGGTGTTATTGCAGGTGGCAGTATGCGTGCTGTATTGGAAAGTGCTGGTATCACAGACGTTTTGGCTAAGAACTTAGGTTCTGCTAATCCACACAATGTGGTAAAAGCTACAATAAAAGCCTTATCATTGCTCCGTGAACCTATCGAAATTTCTAAAACTCGTAACTTAAAGTTGAGCAGGGTATTTAATGGTTAATTATATTAGCTGCCTTACAACAGTTGATAGTACAAATTTAATTTTATGATAGTTAAGATAACACAAGTAAAAAGCGGTATTGACAGGTCTTTGCGCCAAAAGAAAACGTTGGTTGCTTTAGGATTGAGAAAAATGCACGCTGTAAAAGAAGTGGAAGGCACTCCTCAAATTTTGGGAATGATTAAGAAAGTTAGTCATTTGGTTAAAGTGGAAGAGTTAGCTTAATATTTCTATATCTTTTTAAATTCCAAATGCTTTCCTTTTAGGAATGTAATTTGGAATTTTTTTTAAAACAATGCGAGGGGTGATACCCCGTAAGTAAAAAATCAACAAACATGAAATTACACAATTTAAAACCCGCAGAAGGTTCTACACACAAAGAAAAAAGGTTAGGCCGCGGTGAAGCAAGTGGTAAAGGTGGTACTTCTACCAAAGGTAATAAAGGTAGCCAACAAAGGGCTGGTTATCAACGTAAAAATGCACATGAAGGTGGCCAGATGCCTATTCAGCGCAGGATACCTAAGCGTGGTTTCAAAAATATCAACAGGGTAGAATACACTGTGTTCAATTTGGGTCAAATTGAAAAATTGCAAGAGAAATATGCATTCCCTGAATTTTCTATAGAAAATTTATATGCAAACGGTTTGATTTCTAAAACTGACAAGGTAAAAATACTTGGCACAGGTGAATTAAAAACTAAATTAGCATTTAAAGTAAATGCTTTAAGCGCCAAAGCCAAAGAATTAATTGAGTCTTTGGGGGGTAGTGTTGAAATAGTAAAATAATTTTGCTTACTTTGCCCAACGCATCACAAAAAGATGCGTTTTTTTTGGTTTTAGGCTTTTAAATTAATTCAAGTTAACTCAAGTGAAAAAATTCATTGACACCTTAAAGAATATCTGGGCTATTGAAGAGCTGCGGACTAAAATAATAGTTACACTTGCCTTTGTATTGACTTATAGACTCGGTACTCAAATTACATTGCCAGGTATCAATCCAAATTTATTAGAGGCTGCCAAAGCTGGCAGTTCTAAAAATGGGTTGCTAGGCTTGTTCGATACCTTTGCTGGTGGGGCATTTTCACAAGCATCTATACTTGCATTGGGCATTATGCCATACATATCGGCTTCTATCTTTATGCAGTTGATGACGATATTAATCCCTCAATTGCAGAAAGTACAAAAAGAAGGAGAAAGTGGGCGTAAAAAAATTAATCAATGGACTCGTTACCTTACTATAGTGGTAACCATGTTCCAAGCTGGTGCTTATGTGGCTTACTTAAAAAGCCCTGGCTATGCCGAAGCATTGATACCTGCTTACCAGCCTTTCTTTGCTTTTTCTACCATTGTTACGTTAACAGCAGGTACCTTGTTTGTAATGTGGCTAGGCGAAAAAATACAAGACAAAGGCTTGGGCAATGGTACTTCCATTATTATCATGGTGGGTATCTTGGCTCGTTTGCCACAATCACTCATCCAAGAATTTACAGCTAAGTTTGAAAAATCTGGTGGTGGGTTGTTGATATTCCTTATTGAGTTAATATTCTTGATATTAATTATTGTTGGGTTGATAATCTTGGTGCAAGGCGTTCGCAAAATACCTGTAAACTACGCCAAGCAAATAATTGGCAACAGGCAGTTTGGTGGGGCAAGGCAATTTTTGCCTGTAAAGGTTAATAGTGCTGGTGTTATGCCAATTATTTTTGCACAAGCTATAATGTTCCTACCTACATTGGTTTCATTTACCAATTTAGATTCTGCAAAAGGGTTTGTAAGGATATTTAGCGACCATAGCAATGCTTGGTACATGGTTATTTATTCAGTAATGGTAGTTGGGTTTACCTTCTTATACACGGCATTGATATTTAACCCTAAGCAAATAGCAGAGGACTTAAAACGCAACAATGGTTTTGTACCGGGTGTAAAGCCTGGCCAGCCTACTGCAGATTATATTGGTGCTATCATGGATAAAATTACCTTGCCGGGTGCTATTTTCTTGGCTGTGGTAGGTATTATGCCAGGGTTTGCCCAAAGGTTAGGTGTTACACAGTCGTTCAGCACTTTTTTTGGTGGTACAAGTTTGTTGATTATGGTGGGTGTTGTGTTAGACACATTGCAACAAATTGAAACCTACTTGCTAATGCGCCAGTACGATGGTTTAATGACCAGCGGCCGAGTACAAGGCAGGCAAACAGTTAGTACCACTACGTCTATTTAAAAATTACTTCAAATTTATTTTAATAAATGAAACCTGTTGGTATAGCTAACAGGTTTTGTTTTTTAATACTATGCTAGGCAAGGTTTAACCTATAAAATATTGAATAAGATGAGCCACACGAAAAACTTGGTTTACTATAAGACAGACCACGAGATTGGGTTGATGAGAGAAGCTGCTACCTTGGTAAGCAAGACTTTGACAGAAGTAGCAAAAGTGCTGAAACCGGGCATGACCACTATGGAAATTGACACGCTTTGTGCCACATTTGTAAAAGACAACAAGGCTACGCTTTCTTTTTATAAATACAGGGGCTACCCACACAATATTTGTGCAAGCGTAAATGACGTAGTAGTACATGGCTTTCCTAACAGCAAGCCATTGAAGGAAGGTGATGTAGTAAGTATAGATTTAGGTGTTATTTTGAACGGTTGGCATGGCGACCATGCCTATACGTTTGTGATAGGGGAGGTAAGCGATGCGGTTAGTCAATTGATCAGGGTAACCAAGGAAAGTTTGTACAAAGGGATAGAAAAGGCAATTGTAAACAACCGGATAGGCGATATTGCTTATGCCATACAAGAACACACCGAGGGCAAGCACCGATATGGCGTGGTGAGGGAACTGGTTGGGCATGGCTTGGGGAAACACCTGCACGAAGACCCAAATATGCCCAATTTTGGCAAGCGGGGCAATGGCATGAAACTGAAAGAAAATTTAGTGCTTGCCATTGAGCCAATGATAAACATGGGGAAGAAGGAAGTATATACCGATAATGATGGCTGGACAGTAAGGACAAGGGATGGCAAACCGTCTGTTCATTTTGAGCATGACGTGTGCGTTAAGAAGGGCAAGGCTTTGATATTGTCTGAATATAGCATTATAGAAGCTGCTGAGCTTGCCAACCCTAACCTTACCGCCTCCCCCGCAATAGCTTTTTAGGATTTGAATGGGTGCATAAAAGTTTTTGCAGTATTCAAAACCTTTAAAGAGTTTTGAATATTTTGAAGTTTAGCCGCTTTATCACCTAGGTAAAAAACATTTATACACCCGTAAGAACACCATATAAATTTATTGTGGCATGACTCCTGGACTAAAAGTGTCCCTAAAATTTGAATAGCTTATATATGTGTATAGGTATGCAGTAACTTACCCCTTTAAATTAGGGGTATTGCATATATATCAATGGTTGTTTCAGATTGTTTTAGTATGTTTATTTCTTTTAGAAAATACTTATGCTAAACTTTTTTTATAGTATTTCTTTTAAACGCATAGTAAAGGGCTTTTTCCTGCTTATTCTTTTTTTTCACTATATAAACAGTTCTTCTGCCCAATGCACACCGCCAAACCTTGATTTTAGTTTCAAGCAGGATAACTGCAACCCGCTCCTTATTCAGTTTACCAACATTTCTTATCCCTTCGCCGCCAATTCTTATTCATGGGATTTTGGCGATGGAACTTTTAGTACAATTGATAACCCTAGCAAGCTCTATACTTCCTATAGCAATTACACCATCACATTACGCAATACCAATGGCTGTATCACATCTATAAAAAAAACAATACCTGTACAGATTAATACGGAAAATCTGATTATTAATATTAATAAGAAGGACACAACCATTTGCATAAATGACAGCGTATTATTAAAGGCTGTTTCTTTGACTAATTATTGCTGGACACCTTCCGCGGGGTTGTCAAATACAACTACTGGCAATGTGATTGCAAAACCACTTGTTACCACTACTTATTATTTGAATTCGCAGATAATAGATACCAATTTAATTAAGAATGCTGATTTTGAAATGGGTCATACATTGTTTCACTCTGATTATTCTTACAGCGATACTGCTAATGGCGGTTTTCCCGAAGGAGCTTATACTGTAAACACAAGTGCATATGTAAATAATTGGCATCTCTTCATCTCTAATTGTTCAGACCATACCACTGGCAAAGGGAAACAGATGATTGTAAATGGCGCGCGCTTTCCAAAAACTGTTGTTTGGAGGCAGGATAGCCTTCCTGTTTTGCCTTATACCAATTATGTTTTTTCGTTGTGGGTTCAGTCTTTATATAAAGATGTACCAGCCCGGTTGCAATTTTCTATTAATGGTAAAACGGTAGGCGACACTTTCCATGCAAGCCTAGACACTTGCATTTGGCAGCAGTTTTTTACTACTTGGAACTCGGGAGATAGTACAATGGCATCTATTTCTATCATCAACCAAAATACAGATACTACGGGCAATGACTTTGCCCTTGACGACCTTTCTTTCCACTCAGTTATTTTAAAGCGAGATTCTGTAACAATCACTGTGGTTGCCCCTCCAACGCCTTCTGCCACAAAGAATCCATCGCTATGCGTAGGATATACGCTGCAACTAATTGCTGCACCTGCATTGTCGTACAATTGGAGTACAGGTACAACGAATGATACCGCCATTGTTAGCCCAGCTACAAGCATTGATTATACTGTGCAACGCTTTAGTATGCCTGGATGCTTTTCTACCGATACTTTTAGGGTAACAGTGAACAAGAACCCTGTTGTGAAAATTACCAATACGATTACAAAGTTTTGCGAAGCAGATAGTTTTCAGCTAAACGCTACTGGTACAAATACCTACAACTGGAATGCTAATAGTTATTTATCCGATACCACCATTGCTAACCCTATTGCAAAGCCATTGCAGGATACCGTTTTTATAGTAAAAGGCTTTGATGGTCATTGTTTTGCATTAGACACATTCAAAGTAACCATAAATCCGCTTCCCACACTTTCAGTTACAAAAAATTCAAGCCTTTGCATAGGTGATAGCATCCAATTGTTAGCCACTAGCAATGCAGATAACTATAGTTGGTCTCCGTTTTTAACTTTGTCTGCATCAAATATCTTCAATCCTTTTGCAAAACCAACCGATAGCACTACTTATGTTGTAACTGTTACGGATAGCAAGTGCAGTAGAAAGGATTCTGTAACTATTTTGGTTAATATCCCACCTGTTGCTTCTGCTACAACGAATACGTCGGTTTGTTCAGGTAAGCCTGTACAATTAATAGCTGCAACCGCAAATAGTTATAGTTGGATTACGGGTATCACCACAAAAGCGGATACTGTTTCCCCTTTAGTTAATACCACTTATACCGTGAAGCGGTATAGTGATAAAGGCTGTTTTTCTACCGATACTTTCCGTGTGGCAACCGTGAGCAACCCTCCTGTGAAGATACTAAACAAACCTGGTGCTATTTGCAAAGCAGATAGCTTTAAACTGCAGGCTACAGGTGCATCAACCTATAAGTGGAATGCCACAAGCTATTTGTCCGACACCACAATAGCCACCCCTATTGCAAAGCCATTGGCAGACACTTCTTTTATAGTAACTGGCTTTGATGGCTATGGTTGCTTTGCTTCCGACACGGTGAATCTGGTGGTAAATAATCCTCCCAGCCTGGTGCTTACCAAAGACACAGGGGTTTGTATTAAAGATAGTATCCAATTATCAGGTATAACTACTCCAAGTACAAATACTTATAGTTGGCAAGCGGATTTATCTTTATCGTCGCTTACTATTTCCAACCCTTTTGCAATGCCTACTGATAACAGAACCTATTACCTCACCGTAACCGATATTAACAACGGCTGTACAACAAAAGATTCCGTAAAGGTAAACGCTTGGCCATTGCCTACCGTAATGGCAAGGTCAGACACTAGTATTTGCTTGCAAACTACGCTTGTTTTAAACACAATTTCCAGCAATGCCAGCCGTTTTGTATGGCAGCCATCAATAGGCCTTTCCGCTGACACTGCCCAAAGCCCAATAGATACTGCCTTGTCTGTGTCGAAGGTTAAATACACGGTTACAGCATATACCAACAAAGGGTGTAAGGCTACGGATAATGTGTCTATAACGGGTCTTAGCCTGCCTAATATCACTATACCGAAAGATACTTTGATGGTTTGCGTAGGCAAGCCAATTAAGTTGCAAGCAAATGTAAACAATTCGAAAGGCTTTATTTGGTCCCCTTCCAAAGGGTTAAGCGACTCTAGTGCTTTAAACCCCGATGCTTCTCCAGCGGTATCTACCAACTACCATTTGCAAGTTACAGGCAGCAACAATTGCGTAGCTACAGATTCGGAATATGTAAAAGTGAAAGCTTTGCCTGTTTTTTCCATTACACCCAACACAGGCATTTGCAAAGACAGCCTTATTGTTATCACGGCATCTGGCGGCAATAAATACAAATGGCAATCCTTGGCCAATTACCCCGATTCTTCCAGCAATACCTTTAAGCCACTCGTTACAACTATTTATAAAGTAACCGCAACGGATACCATTTGCGCGGTTAGCAGCCCATTGTCGTCCACTGTTACAGTGTACAACCCACCCTCGCTTACCATTACAAAATCGAACGATATAGACTGCATTGTAACCAGTGCAAAGCTAAATGCAAGCGGGGCAGACCATTATATTTGGGCACCTGCAGATTCGCTGCTGAATAAAAACGCCACCACGGCAAGCCCAATAGCCATACCGAGCCAAACAACTAGATACACGGTAAAAGGATACTCGAGCCAAGGCTGCGAGACTGATAGTTTTGTTGTGGTAAATGTAACAAAAAATGGTGCAGACGGAAGTTATTTGGTGCCTTCGGCTTTTACCCCTGCTGGTAATACGGTAAACAATTGCTTTGGCATAAGCAGGTGGGGGAGTACTTGGAGCAATATTACCAACATACAGATGAATATATACAACCGCTTTGGGCAGAAATTATATTCCACCAACAACATAAACGATTGCTGGGACGGCAGGGTAAATGGCGTGCTGCAAGCCTCTGGGGCTTTTATATATGAAATAAAAGCAGTTACGTTTTGTGGCGTGCTTTATAAGAAAAGCACTTTTGTTTTGATAAGATAAGTAACTTTTTTTGCCACAAAGTCACAAAGGCTCAAAGAAGCACTAAGTAACGCTTTTAAAATAACTTTCCCCATTTCCGAATAAGGACATGTTCATTTTATCAGCCTATTTGCACTGTTCTTTGTGTTTTTCTTTGCCCCCTTTAGGGGGTTGGGGGCAAGTGAAACGTTTTAACTTAAATAGGGTTCTCTTTGTGTTTCTTTGTGCAAAATCTTTGTGTTCTTTGTGGTTAAATATTCCTTTTAAAATTAACCTAAATGGGGAAAGTTATTTCGGAAACGTTACTAAGAAAAGAATAAAGAATTAGCCGTAAAAATAGGGTGTATTTTAAATCTTTGCTTTTTTATTGTTTACTACTTGAAAGATGTAAAAATAGGTGATGTTGCTAGACCCACCCCCTACCTCCTCCAAGGAGCTACTGTGCGTACACAATTCCCCTCTCGAGGGGTGGCCGTAGGCCGGGGTGGTTTCTATGCAGTATAAGCGGCCATTTTAATTGAAGCGAAGGGTTTAACCGCAAAGATTCGCAGCGTTATTTACGCAAAGAAGGCGCAAAGGGGGACAAAAAAAGGTAAAACGCTTCGCTCAAAGGACGCAAAGCATAGGCAAAGCCGCTACATTAGACACAAAAGACATTTATTAAAGGCACTTTATTACACTAAAAAAAGATGTGTCCTCACAGTAGCTCCTCAGAGAGGGGGTTAGGGGGTAGCTAATGTAAAACAATATAATTAGCAAAGTTTTGAAATGAACCCTAAAAACAAGAATAGCGGCAGCTTTTTCAAACTACCTCTATTCTTATATTTTATAAACTTAAAGCAAAGAAAAATGTTTTTTACCTTACTTATTTTCTTAGTGCTACTTTGAGCCTTCGTGCCTTTGTGGCAATTTTACTACTATTCAGCAACTGCAACCGCAGTTGGCTCTGTAATAGAAACAATTGTTTTGTCTTCTCTTGTTTTCCTGAAATGTACCAAGCCATCAGTCAAAGCAAACAATGTAAAGTCTTTGCCCAAACCTACATTCTTGCCAGGGTGGTACTGTGTACCCCTTTGGCGGATAAGGATATTGCCAGAAATAGCGGGCTGGCCGCCAAATATTTTTACGCCCAAGCGTTTACTGTTCGAGTCCCGGCCGTTCTTTACCGAACCTTCACCTTTTTTGTGTGCCATCTTATAAAGATTTGAATTTATTAAATTAATGTTGCTGCCATCCAATTTTAAAACAACGCTTTAAATTAAGCGATGCTTTCAATTTTGATACGGGTATAATGAGTACGGTGGCCATGTTTCTTGCGGAAACCTTTCCTACGCTTCATTTTAAAAGCTATCACCTTGTCACCTTGTACAAGGTCTTTAATTATTTCAGCAGTTACTATTGTTTTTATGTCGCTTCCAACGGTAAGTACACCATTGTTGTCAACCAACAAAACTTCGCTAAATTCAACCTTATCGCCAGTGTTACCCTCTAAATGAGGAACGTACAAGCTATCTCCTGCTTCTACTTTAAACTGCTGCCCTGCTATTTTTACTATTGCTAACATAACTATCCCAAATTTGGTCGGCAAAAGTAAGGATATATTGCTAATTTGAACAAAGATTTTTTAAAATTTTTTCAGGTTGTGGAAAACTATCATTTCAAGCCCTTCAACAATAGTTTGGTTAATTCTTTTACCCCTTCGCCAGCCCCTTTTTCTATAGTGGTAAGGTTGCTTAAAGACGATGTATAAGGTATCTTTTTGTCAATAATATATTTGGGTATGGAAGTAGGTGCAAAGTCTACCAGCCCAGCCGCCGGGTACACCTGCAAGGAAGTGCCAATAACGGCAAAAATATCTGCGCTGCTGGCAATGTCGGCTGCTACTTCTATCATGGGCACAGCTTCTTCAAACCAAACGATAAAAGGACGTAGCTGGCTGCCATCGGGTGCCAAGTCGGCCACGTTTATATCTCCCGTGATGGGGTAAGCCTTGCTTACATTTTTCACGCTGCGCATTTTAAAAATCTCCCCATGCAGGTGGGTTACTTGCGTGCTGCCCGCACGCTCGTGCAGGTCGTCAATATTTTGGGTAATGATATGCACGTCAAAATGCTTTTCCAACTCTGCCAAGCCTATATGGGCAGTATTGGGCTGTGCATTTGCCACATCTTTTCTCCTGTCATTATAAAATTTTAATACCAATTCAGGGTTTTTGGCAAAGCCCCGGGGGGTGGCTACTTCATAAACATCATAACCTTCCCAAAGCCCATCGCTGTCCCTGAATGTTTTTAAACCGCTTTCGGCGCTAATGCCTGCGCCTGTTAATACCACCAGCTTTTTCATGGGGCTAAATTATGGAAAAGTGGGGAGTCGTAAGTCGTAAGTCAAGAGGAATTAAGGTAAGATAGGCTATATTTACACAAGGCAATAGGCAAAGTATATAAAATAGCCCTGAAAGCTAGCGTATATACACATCTTTTTAGCTCTTTTAGTTTAACCAAAATTGATAGCTGCAAAGGGAATTTATCATAAAATCTTTTGCATTTTGTAAAGCTTTGGCTCCCCCTCGCCTTCGGAGAGGGGGTTGGGGGGTGAGGTTTACATGCTAGAGGGCAGCATTCGCTTAAATGAGATTTGTGTATACACGCTAGTTGCGAGGGCGGCATAGAGCAGCGAGGGGTATAGCCCTTCGTAAAATGCGGTAGGCATGGCATATTGGTAGTAATCCAAATTCTGTTTTTCGATTTGGTAACTTTCCAGAACTTGCCAAATCTTTGGGAGATTTTAAAAAGTGTGCAACTTTTTAAAGTTGCACACCGTACGCACTACATAAAATATGCCTTTATTAGCCAGTAAGAGCCAAAAAACCAAAAAACTAAGAAAAAAAAGGTTGAAAAATATTGATAGCATAATTTTTCTTCTTTTTTTACTTCCCTTAAAACTTTGTGCCTCTTTGTGTTTTCGTGCCTTTGTGGCAGATTAACCAATTTGTACCTTTGTGGTAATTTTTATATAAATTTAAACAGCAAGTCTTTGTCCCTGCGCACTTTAGGAAGGTTGGATAGCCAATCGCTTTCATCGCGGTAGCCTAATGGCATGATTACGGTAGCAGTCAAGCCTTGTGCTGACAGGCCCAATATTTCATCGTATTGTGCTGGCAGAAAACCTTCCATTGGCGTTGCATCTACTTTTGCTTCTGCAGCTGCTGCAAGGCCAGTGCCTAGTGCAATATAGGCCTGTTTGGCATTCCAGATGGCTTGTTGTTCTTTACTCAAATGGCTTACCGACCCTGATATATAGGCTTTGTACTCGGCAAGGCTTTCTAAAGGTACCCCTCTTTTTGCAGCAATGTCTGCAATAAAAGTATCAATGCTTTCTTGTGTTACCTCTTTCCACGCACAAAATACCAGCAAATGCGAGCTTGCTGCAATTTGTGGTTGGCCATAGGAAGCCGCAACTAATTTTTCTTTTGTTGCCTGATCCTCAATTACCAATATGGTATAAGGCTGTAGACCAAAACTGGACGCAGCAAGTTGTATGGCATCCAAAATGCTATCCACTTTTTCTTGCGGCACTTTTGTGCCATTCATTTTTTTGGTGGCATACCGCCAATGTAAATCGCTTATTAAGCTCATGGGTTTTAATTTTTTGTTTAATATTTTAATTTGACAAGCCAAAAATAAAACAATAATGTATGTACAAACATCGAATTGCGGAAAAGAGGGGAAACAATGTTGAGCGGCATTGCGCTATTTCTTAATTTATGTTAATTACGTTTTGTAAGTTGCCTTCCGCAAGTCGAGCGAAAAGTTTAGGGATAAGTGCTGAAAGTGTTTCCCGCCTATTGTTAGGTGCACAAAGCACAAATATGGTCAAGGGAAGCCATTCTAAGTTTTGTTGATAGGGGAGGTTTTGGTCAACGGTAATAAAAAGTTCAAAATTATCGGCTATCATAAGTTTCAGCAAGGTCCCATTTTTTTGCCCTAGCCAACCTTTGTCACGAACTGTCCAAACTTCATGCGTAATCCCAAAATCATTTTTAAGTTTTCTGGGTAAACTTTCATCAAGCAAAATTTTCATGCAGTGCCTTTTCAGTTGTCAATGTATGTTTTGCCATTTCTAAAACCGCTATTGCAGCTTCTTTGGAAACGGAGGGGAAGTCGTCCAAAAATTCTAGCAGGCCGTCGCCACCTTCAATATAGTCAAAAAGATTTTGTACTGGAACCCTGGTTCCTGCAAAAACCGCAGTCCCACTCATTATTTCCGGGTCAATGCTTACTTGTCCGTATAACATATTTTATAATTTAAATCTTATTAAAAGTACAAAAAATTGCAACGCTGGCAATTGTATTTTCAGTCTTTTCACCTCCCCCCAAGTTCAATAATCTCGCAGTTTTTAATAATGCTGCCATCTATGGCTATGCGGATCAATGTGCGCACGGCGTGCCAGCCGTGCTTGCCGGCGGCACCTGGGTTTATATGCAGGCAGCCAAAGGCTTCGTCGTACATTACTTTTAATATATGCGAATGGCCGCTAAGAAACAGCTTGGGTCGGTATTGCTTCATCAAAGCCTTGCTTGCTGCATTGTATTTGGGTGGATAGCCACCAATATGTGTCATTAAAACAGGCACATCTTCACACAAAAAAGAGTTGTAAAGGGGGAATGCTTCCCTGATGCCCGCCTCGTCAATATTGCCATAAACGCCTTTTAAGGGCTTGAATGCTTGAAGCTTTTCGGCAACTTCGGCATCTCCAAAATCGCCGATATGCCAAATTTCATCGCACTGGGCAAAATGGGTGAAAACCGCCTCGTCCAAAAAACTATGTGTATCCGATAGTATGCCAATTTTTGTCATTAGAGAACTAAATGGGGGGTAGTAATTTCAAATCTTAGTGCAAATTAAGAGGATATATTGCCAAAAAGGCACTAAGGCTCAAAGTAGCAACAAGAAGGAAGAAAAGATTATAGCTATCCTTTTGGGTATATTTCAAAATTTCATTTTTGTTATTCTCTATTTGGCACAAGCATCCTATATGGGGGAAATTTTGGATGCTCATGGGGGCATATTTCCCCCATATAGGATTTTTATTTTTGGCTTTATACATAACCATGCCAACTTTACAGTAAAACAGGAACTAGCCATCTTAGCTTTAACTCCTGCACCAGTTGTTAGCTGACTGGGGAAAATGATAATCCACCATCTAAATCTTCTCAGTTTATTATCAATAAATTATTATTACATTATCATAAAACTATCATTCCATTATCAATACACTATCATAAAATTCACTTAAATTATCATAAAAAATGAGGTTAAAAAAATAAAAAATAGCTGAATATCAATGAGTTGTAGGCAAAAATGGGAAATAGCAAAAAAAAATAAAACACCGAAAAACAGGAAATAAATAAAAAAGGGCAATAAAAAGCGAAGATTTGAAACGCGCCCATCGTATTCCATCCTCCCTTTAAAACTTAGTGCCTTCGAGCCTTTGTGGCTATCCCGATGAAAAAATAAATGCGGCTTTCCATATTACCACTAACTTTAATTTTTAAATGCCAACGATATGCAACACCTGAAAATTTATTCAAGGCAAGATGTGCTTGCCCATACCAACCCACGCCGCTTTGAGACTAGGCTAGGGCAGCAAGTGCAGGTAATTAAAAACCCAAAGGACTTGGAGGAATCGCTGCAGCAAACCTCGGCCAGATACATATTGGTAGGTGTGCCAGAGTGGATTGGCATTAAGGCAAACCATGGTTATTGCAACGAAGCCAGTGCATGGCAACCTTTCTTGGAGTCTTTTTTGAGCAGCCAAAGCAACGATTTTTTAGGAGGGGAGGAAATACTGTTGCTTGGCCATTTTGATTTTAGTGAGGTAGATGATGTAATAGAACAATCTGCGCAAACCATTGATGAAAAAGTGGACGCTTACCGCCATGCGGTGAACATGATAGACGATGAAGTGGAGCAGCTAATACACATCATTACCCAAAACAGGAAATTGCCCATTGTGGTTGGTGGTGGGCAAAACAATGCTTACCCCTGTATAAAAGGCGCTGCAAAAGGCTGGTTCAAAAGCGGGGTGATACCCATTGCCCAGATAAATGCCATTAATGTGGATGCTTGCCCAGACTATGGCCCCATGGAGGGGCGGCACAGTGGCAATGCCTTTAGTTATGCGGAAGAAGACGGCTACCTAGAAAAATATTGCGTGGTAGGGCTGGAAGAAAACCAGATACAACAAAATGTATGGATAGACATGGTAAACAACCCGTTTATAGACTGCATTACGTATGAAGATATTTTCCTCCATGAAAAAAGGACTTTTGAAGAAGCCATTAACCATGCAACCGAGTTTACCATAGATACCCTTTGCGGCATAGAGCTAGACATGAACTGCATTGAAAATGGCACAACTATGCCTACGGGCATATCCGCAAAACAAGCCAGGCAATACCTGCATGTGGCTGCTTTGGACAGCCAGCCCGCATACCTGCACATCAGCGAATGCTCAAAAGAAAATACATCATCTGGCAAGCTGCTTAGTTTTTTGGTAACCGATTTTGTAAAAGCCTTGCAGCAAGGGTATTAATTGTTTGGGGGGTAGGGGCGTATTGCATACGCCCTCATTAAAGGGTTGATAAATATTGTAAGCGAATAAACCTAAGTAATGGGCGTATGCAATACGCCCCTACAAAAAAAATTTGGCAGTAATAAAATCACAGCCCATATTTGCACTGCAATGAAGCAAAAAAATACAAATATCAATTGGTGGTGGCATACAAACCTTGCAAGGGGCTTGTAGTGGCATTGCCAATACATTTTCATATTATTTGAAAAAAGCCTCGACACTTAGTCGGGGCTTTTTTTTGCCCAGCAACATAATACTTACAACGTAAAACTTATAACGTAAAACGTACAACGTAGAACTCAAAAAACGATGAAAAAGATTGATATAACAACCTCTATTAAAAAAATGCTTGCGGATGTTTATACGCCAGTAGGCATTTACCTGCGGGTGAGGGACAGGTTTAGGGATACTATCCTGCTGGAAAGCACAGACAACCATGTGGCCGAAAACAGTTTTAGTTTTATAGGCATCAATGCCATTGCAGGCATAGAAATTACCGATGCAGGCAATATAGAATATAAGTTGCCGGGGCAAAAGCCAGAGCAAGTGGTGATAAAAGATACCAAGCAAGTGCCTCAATTGGTTTGGGACTTTATGAATAATTTTCAGGTAGCCAATATACAGCCTGGAAATGGCAGCAACAGTTTAGAAGCTGCCGCAGCCAAGTTTGCCCAAGGGCTGTATGGCTATACTACTTATGATGCGGTACAGTTTTTTGATAGTGTCAAGTTGACCGTTCACGGTCAACAGTCAACCCACATTCCTTTGATGCGTTACAGGCTTTACCAATATGTAATTGCCATTAACCATTTTAAAGACGAGCTATACCTTTGCGAAAACAAGATGGCTGGCATAGAAAGCGATGTGCAAATGGTGGAAAGCCTGATAAAAAGCAAAGACGTACCAGCTTACCCCTTCACTGTCAAAGGCCTGGAAACCTCTAATATCACAGACGAAGCCTATATAGAAATGGTGAAAAAAGGCATACAAAGCTGTTTCAGGGGCGATGTTTTCCAAATTGTGCTCAGCAGGCGGTTTCAGCAAAGCTTTACAGGGGATGAATTTAACGTATATCGTGCATTAAGGAATATTAACCCATCCCCCTATTTGTTCTTTTTCGATTATGGTGATTACAAACTAATGGGTTCTTCGCCCGAAAGCCAACTGGTTATTGCCAATGGAAAAGCTACCGTGCACCCAATTGCAGGTACTTTTAAAAGGACAGGCAACGATTTGTTGGATGCAGAAGCTGCACAACGCTTGCTGCTGGATAAAAAGGAAAATGCAGAGCATGTAATGCTGGTAGACCTTGCCCGGAACGACCTTAGCCGTGTTTGCGATGAGGTAACTGTAAAAAGTTACCGTCAAGTGCAGTATTACAGCCATGTTATCCATCTGGTAAGCGAAGTAAATGCCACTGTGCGGCCAAACAGCAATCCTTTTGAACTGCTTGCAAAAACGTTTCCCGCAGGCACATTAAGCGGTGCGCCCAAAATAAAAGCCATGCACTTGATAGACAGTTTTGAGACCACCAACCGCAGCTATTATGGTGGCGGAATTGGGTTCATGGGTTTTGATGGCAGTTGCAACCATGCCATCATGATACGCACCTTCCTTAGCAAAAACAATACATTGTTTTACCAAGCAGGGGCGGGGGTAGTTGCCGCAAGTAACCCCGAAAGCGAATTACAGGAGGTGAACAACAAGCTGAATGCATTGAAGAAAGCAATTGAAGTAGCAGGAGCGATATAATATGACTGCTTGTTTAAACAGCTTTCCAAAATAGAAATTTTAAATTGCTTGGGTTTGCCAAAAACCCTGAAAGGGTTGAACAACAGTAGCCACGGGTGAAACCCGTGGTAGGGATTTATGGCGATTACTAATTATAAATTATATAATTAAAATTATGAGTGGGATAAACATAGAAACGACCAATGAAAACCAATCTTCTGTCAAAGGCGGTTTTGATGGCTTGCGTATTTTGGTATTCGACAATTACGATTCATTTACATACAACCTTGTACACCTAGTAGAAAAGATAACCCATTTAAAGGTAGATGTGTACCGTAATGACGAAATCCCGTTGGAAGATGTAGATACTTACAATAAAATCATCCTTTCGCCCGGGCCGGGCATCCCCGAAGAAGCGGGGCTGCTATTGCCATTGATTAAGCAGTATGCGCCTAGAAAATCTATCTTAGGTGTTTGCTTAGGGCACCAGGCTATCGGGCAGGCATTTGGTGGTAAATTGACCAACCTGTCTTCTGTTTTTCATGGTATCGCAACGCCCATAACAGTCAACAGTCAACGGTCAACGGTCAACGGTTCACTATTCACTGGTTTTGATGATAGCTTAATTGTTGGCCGATACCACAGTTGGGTAGTAAGCGATGAAGGTTTCCCTGAGGAATTGGAAGTAACTGCCCGTGACGAAAGCAATTTTATCATGGCACTACAACACAAAAAATACGATGTGCAAGGCGTTCAGTTCCACCCCGAAAGCGTATTGACACCCGATGGCGAAAAAATAATGCGTAACTGGCTTGGGTAAAATATAGCCACGAATACACAAAGGCCGAAGAAGCACTAAGGGAAAAGTTTAAAATAAATCCTTTCTTCTTTCCTTTTTCTTTCTCTCTTTTCTTTATTCCTTCGTGCCACTTTGAGCCTTAGTGCCTTAGTGGCGAAAAAACAAACAATGAAAAAAATACTACAATATTTATTTGAACATAAAACCCTTACTTACCAGCAAGCCAAAGATACTTTGCTGGGCATTGGCAGGAGTCTGTACAATGAACACGAGGTAACCTCATTCATGACGGTTTACTTGATGCGGAGCATCACCATTGAAGAACTGCAAGGTTTTAGGGACGCACTACTGGAGCTATGCGTGAAAATAGACTTGGGCAGCCATCAATTGATGGATATAGTAGGCACAGGCGGCGATGGCAAAAACTCTTTCAATATTTCCACGCTAAGCTGTTTCGTGGTGGCTGGTGCTGGGCAAAAAGTAGCCAAGCACGGCAATTACGGTGCATCATCCATTAGCGGGGCCAGCAATGTGATGGAGCAATTGGGCTATAAGTTTAAAAACGACAATGACAAACTGAAACAGGAAGTAGAGGAAGCTGGCATCTGTTTCCTCCATGCACCATTATTTCACCCTGCTTTAAAAGCAGTAGGTGCTATCAGGAAAAACCTAGGCGTAAGGACTTTTTTCAATATGCTGGGGCCAATGGTTAATCCCGCATCGCCAGCTTATCAACTGGTGGGGGTATATAACCTGGAAATGGCAAGGATATACAATTACTTATTACAGCCTACTGGCAAGGCTTTTACCATTATCCATAGCTTGGATGGGTACGATGAAATTTCGTTGACCAATGATACCAAGGTAATTACCAACGAAGGGGAAAGCATTAAAACGCCCGAGCAACTAGGCAAGCGAACTGTGTTGGCACAAGACATTTATGGTGGCAACACAGTGGAAGAATCTGCTGCCATTTTCAGGAGTATTATTACAGGCAATGGCACATGGGCGCAAAACGCAGTGGTATTGGCCAATGCTGCCATGGCATTGCACTGCACTGGCAAATTTGCTAATTACGAAGTTGCCTATGATGCCGCAGTTGACAGCCTAGAAAGCAAAGCCGCATACAGTGCATTGCAAAAATTAATTGCCTTGCAGTAGGTTATTGCCACGAAGGCTAAAATGGTATTAATTTAAAATTAAAAATAACTTACGGTGACTATTTTAGATACAATTATAGAATACAAAAAAGGGGAAGTAGCTCAAGCCAAAGCTTTGAAAAGCATTGCCGAGCTAAAGCAAATGCCTCACTTTTCAAAACCTGCATTGTCGCTAAAGCAATTTTTGTTAGATGAAACAAAAACGGGCATTATAGCCGAATATAAACGCCAGTCGCCGTCAAAAGGCATTATCAATGCGACGGCTACTGTAGCGGAAGTAACTACGTCTTATAGCCAAAACGGTGCATCGGGCATTTCTGTTTTAACAGACAATCATTTTTTTGGCGGCAACCTGGACGATTTGCTGGCAGCCACCATTAATGAAGTGCCTTTGCTGCGCAAAGACTTTATGATTGACGAATACCAATTGGTAGAAGCAAAGGCTTATGGTGCATCGGTCATATTGTTGATAGCGGCCTGCCTGTCGCCAGAAAGGGTAAAAGAGCTCGCCATTGAAGCTAAAAACATTGGCTTGGAAGTGTTATTAGAAATACATCATGCCGAGGAACTTCTGCACATATGTGAAGAAATCGATATGGTTGGCGTAAATAACCGAAATTTGAAGGATTTTAAGGTAAATGTAGAGGCTTCGGCACAACTTATTAAGGAGATACCAACAAATAAAATAGCCGTGGCAGAAAGTGGCATTAGCAATACAGATACTATTGTATTTTTACGGGATGTTGGGTTCAAAGGTTTTTTGATAGGGGAGCATTTTATGAAGCAGCCTAAGCCTGCAATTGCGTTTGCCGATTTTGTGGCTGACTTGAAATTGAAGCAGTAAAAAACTGAGGAAAGATGAGAGTAAAAGTTTGTGGCATGACAAATGCAGCACAGGTAAACCAATTGGATGCCATGGGTGTAGAATTTTGCGGCTTCATTTTTTACCCTAAAAGCCCACGCTATGTGTTGAAGCATATCCCTCAAGCAGGCATCAAGAAAATAAAAGGTAAAATAAACAAGGTGGGGGTTTTTGTAAACGCCAGCCCAGATGAAATATTGCAAACGGTTGACAGTTGTGGCTTGTACTTGGTGCAGCTGCATGGCGACGAGGGGCCAAGGGCTTGCGAAAAGGTATCGGATTATATCTCGGTAATCAAAGCATTTAGGCTTACCGAGGACGATAATATACTTTGGAAAATAAAAGATTATGCCGATGTAGTAGATATGTTTTTGTTTGACACAGAAGGGGCAGGGTACGGTGGTACAGGCAAGAAATTTAATTGGGACGCATTGCTGAACTTGAACATCAACAAGCCTTTTTTCTTAAGCGGTGGCATTCAACCAGCTGATGTGGATGCCTTGAAAGCCTTTAGCAAAAACCCTGTTGCCAAAGATTTATTTGCTATTGATGTAAATAGCCGCTTTGAAACCTCGCCAGGCGTAAAAGACATGGCTAAGGTCGGGAATTTTGTTACTGAAATAAAAAAGTAATTAGAACTATTCTATAAAAAGAAATGAAGCATTTTGCAGGGATAATATTTTTCTTATTCACATTGAATATAGCACTCTTTAGCCAGTCGCAAGTGGTTACGGGGGCTGTTGCTGCAAAACCTAAATGCGCTACTACTTATTCGCCAGGAAACGTTCAAACTACATGCCCAGAATTATTGCCCAAAATAGATTCTACAATAATTCCTGCTGCTCAGACCGATAATGCCTATACACCACAAGGTACAACCACCACTGTAAATGAAACTTATCAATACAAAACAAAAGCCCCACAGCCTTATGTGGATGGCAAGAAGGGAAGAAACGTTAAAAGCGATAATACTTACCAATACAATACAGATGCATCGAAACCTGTTTTCGATGGAAACAGTACAACTACAACAAGTGAAGGTACATATCAATATAAAACAAGGGCGCCGCAGCCTTATGTGGATGGGAAGAAGGGAAGGAGCAAAACCACTAATAGCGGTGATACTTACCAGTATAATTCAAATACAGCACAGCCGGTGGTAGATGGAAGCAGCACAACCACCACAAGTGAAGATACTTATCAATACAAAACAAGGGCTTCGCAGCCTTATGTAGATGGCAATAACGGCACATCTTTAACCCCGCCAGCAAGTTTCCACTACAATAGAAAAGTAGCTCCTGCAAAAGTAGCTAGCACACCAAGCACCCAATCGGGCTATGCAGTACAAAGCAGGGTGGTTACCAATCACAATGACATAGCTGCAAACGACCCTTATGATGGCGTTATTATTACGAAATGGAGAGGAAATACTTATTATAACAAAGGCGGCAGGACTTATACAGCATGGCCGCCAACAAGCACCACCCAATCATGGAAAACAGTTGGCCCATTGCCCAAATACAGCGTGGCCGTGCCTGCTGGCAATATACCTTCTGCCCCAGCGCAACCGGCAACTAGGTGGAACAACAACGAGGTAAAAAAAAAAATCGTAGCAGCACCCAGCGGCGCACCAGCACCGTCGACTGCATCGGGGTTTAGCGAGGCAAAAGTATATGGGATGGGGATTGCAAAGCCCGTCCCTGTTACTATAGATTCAGGGGTAAAAAAGCAAGTTACTGCTCCCGTGCCTAGGCGAAAGGCATATAGGTATAAAACATACAGCAGCAGCCCTGCAAGTGTTACCCCTGATTACTCACCGCCCCTGCAAACCACCCCTTCCTCGGGCAATTACAACGGTACTGGACAGGCGGAACAAGCTGTTACTACCCCACCACCACAGCCTGTTTCTAATACCCCTAATCCCGATAATAGCTCGGCTACGCTTACGCCACTGAGGCCAGCAATGGTGAAACAAACTACTTCAAAACCTGCTAGGGGAAGGAAGCCCACGTCTGCAGTGCCCTGCAATTGCCCTGCCATAGGTACAGATGCTGCCAATGGGCAGGATGCCCAGCAACAAAATACAACACAGCAACAGCCGCAAAATACGGGTACGCCATCGGGCTTGAGGCCAGATTATAAAGTAACCCTAGCGCCAGACGGCAAGTATAATGTTACTTTTGCCAGCGGTAACAGCAGCGTTACGCTTACACCATTTGGGAGGATTGCCAGCACATCGGTTCCATCTGGCACAGGTACACCCCAATATAATTACCGGGGATTAATGGATAATGTAGGTACTTTGCCCATGCAATATACTTATGAAGGCAGGGTGTCCTCGGTAGGCAGCACGCCCATAGGGTATAACTACAATGGCAATATTGCTTCCATAGGTGGTATGCCCTTGTCTTACAATTACAATGGCACAATTGATAAAATAGGCACTACAAAAGTCTTGTACGATGCCAATGGGGGCGTTAATGGCACCAGCAATTCAAACCCGATCATTGCGATGAAGCAATAAGGTTACCTTTTTTTGATTTGATAACTTTACAAAAGTTGCCAAATCTGATAGTTCACCCATCAGTAAATGTATTGCTTATTTAGCCTAGCTGCACCGTTCTTTGTACCCTTTAAGTGGAACGTTTTACTTAAAAGAGTGTTTCCTTTGTGTTTCTTTGCGAAAACACTTTGTGTACTTTGTGATTAAACATCCGCTTAAAACTATACAAAGATGTTTATGCCTATTCTGAACAACTTATTTTCAGATTATTTTTTAAAAGAAGAATTCTAGATATATGATGACAATAGAAACATTAGAACCTGCAACTATTCAGCAGGCACTTTTTCAAAACCCTGATGAACATGGGTACTACGGAAGTTTTGGTGGTGCGTACATACCCGAGATGCTGCAACGGAACGTGGCGGAATTAAGAGCGGCATACTTGGAAATAATGGATGAGCCATCCTTTAAGCAGGAATTTAACCAGCTATTAAAAGACTATGTAGGCCGCCCAACGCCTTTGTTTTATGCGGAAAGATTAAGCAAAGAGTTGAACAGCAACATTTACCTGAAAAGGGAAGACCTTTGCCACACGGGCGCACATAAAATAAACAACACTATCGGGCAAATTTTGCTGGCTATCCGCTTGGGCAAGAAAAGGATTATTGCCGAGACAGGAGCAGGGCAGCATGGCGTGGCAACAGCTACTGTTTGCGCACTGAAAGGCATGGAGTGCATTGTATATATGGGCGAAAAAGACATTGAGCGCCAAGCACCCAATGTAGCGAGGATGAAACTATTGGGGGCAAAAGTAATACCTGCCACTAGCGGCAGCAAAACCCTGAAAGATGCGACCAATGAAGCCATAAGGGATTGGATAAATAACCCAATAGATACCCATTACATTATAGGAAGCGTAGTAGGCCCGCATCCCTACCCAGACATGGTAGCCCGTTTTCAAAGCGTTATCAGCAAAGAGATAAAAGAACAATTATTGGAGAAAACGGGTAGCGAAAACCCAACGCATGTAGTAGCTTGTGTAGGTGGCGGCAGCAATGCAGCAGGTGCATTTTATCATTACTTAGATGAACTAGATGTGCAATTGGTAGCCGTGGAAGCAGCAGGACATGGTATTTATTCTGGCATGAGCGCAGCTACCACCCAGCTGGGGAAACCCGGCGTGTTGCACGGCAGCAAAAGCTTGGTAATGCAAACGAAAGACGGGCAAGTGGTGGAGCCACATAGTATTTCCGCAGGGCTTGATTATCCAGGCATAGGGCCATTGCACGCCAACCTCTTTAAAAGTGGCAGGGGAGTATTCCTAAGTGCCACGGATGAAGAAGCCTTGGAAGCAGCGTTCCATTTGTCGAAGATAGAAGGCATTATCCCCGCCTTGGAAACAGCCCATGCCTTGTCTGCCTTGAAAAATTTGGAACTTACCCCAAAAGATGTGGTTGTGGTTTGCTTGAGTGGCAGGGGCGACAAAGACTTGGCAACGTATATGAAAGCGATGGGATTATAATAAGTTATACAGCCTTTTAATTTAAAATTCAAAATTCAGAACTTAAAATAACAGGATGAGTAAACTACAATCCGTTTTTCAACATAAATCGAATAATGTTTTAAATGTCTATTGCACGGCAGGCTACCCAAATTTGGATAGTACCATTCCTATTATGCAAGCATTAGAAGCCAATGGAGTTGACATTATAGAGCTGGGTATGCCTTATAGCGACCCTTTGGCCGATGGCCCCGTAATACAAGCCAGTGGCTCACAAGCATTGGCAAATGGCATGACTATAGCAAAACTATTTGAACAGTTGAAAACCTTTACCCCCCCTTTAGGGGATGTTGGCGGGTGGCGGGGTGCTGCCCTTATCCTTATGGGTTATATGAACCCGGTTTTACAATATGGCTTTGAACGGTTTTGTGCCGATGCGGCAGCAGTAGGCGTTGATGGATTGATACTACCTGATTTGCCAGAATATGAATTTGAAACAGAATACGGTGCTATCATTAAAAAATATGGACTTGATTTTATCTTCTTGGTAACGCCAGAAACAAGCGAGGAGCGTGTTAGGAAATTAGATGCTCTAAGTAGTGGTTTTTTATACGCTGTTTCCTCATCTTCTACCACGGGTAATGAAAAAGATTTTGGTGCTGTTGAAAAATATTTGCAAAGGCTACAGTCCCTTCAATTGAAAAACCCAATATTGGTGGGTTTTGGCATAAAAGACAAAGCCACTTTTGATGCGGCATGCAAATATGCCAATGGAGCCATTATTGGGACAGCATATATAAAAGCATTGGATGGGGCTGCGGATGTTGCTTTGGCAACAAAAAACTTTTTAGAAAGTGTTTTATTGTAAGCTTTTTAAAACACATTAACTATTAATAATGGAAAATACAACTTCAAATAATGCTTCTATTTCAAAAAGTAATAGCAGCATCGTCATTATTAAATACAATGCAGGCAACATTCAAAGTGTGCTTTATGCACTTGAAAGGATAGGGGGTGCAGCCACGGTAACAGATGATCACGAAGCCATCATGGCTGCGGACAAAGTTATTTTCCCCGGCGTGGGCGAAGCCAGCAGTGCGATGAATAGCTTGAAAGAAAATAACTTGGATGCAGTTATTAAAAATCTGAAACAACCCGTGCTGGGCATTTGCGTGGGTATGCAGTTGCTGTGTGCTTTTTCTGAGGAAAATGATACCCCCTGCCTTGGCATATTGGAACAACCAGTAAAATTATTCAAGCCAAACATGGATGAGCAGGGCATAAAAGTGCCCCAAATTGGGTGGAATACCATTTACAACCTGCAATCACCCTTGATGGCTGGCTTGGAAGAAGACAGTTACTGCTATTTTGTACATAGTTATTATGTGCCTTTAAGCCCATATACCATTGCCACTACCAACTATGTGCAGCCGTATAGTGCGGCTTTCCATAAAGACAATTTTTATGGTTTGCAGTTCCATGCGGAAAAGTCTGCAAAGGTTGGTGAACAAATATTGAGAAATTTTATAAAAATAGATAAGTAGTAAGTAATAAGTGTTAAGTCGTAAGTAATGAATAAATGATTATTTAGTGAGTAGCTTACTTAAACATTTACTACTTATGGCTTACTACTTATCACTTACGACTTACCACTTATGACTTATGACTTACAACTTTATCATTCCCGCTATAGACATCATTGATGGCAAATGCGTACGACTTACACAAGGTGATTATGCCCAGAAAACCATTTACAACGAAAGCCCGCTAGAAGTAGCCAAGCAGTTTGAAGCCGCTGGCCTGCAAAGGCTGCATTTAGTAGATTTAGACGGGGCAAAAGCCGGGGCTGTAAAAAATTGGAAAGTTCTGGAAGCAATAGCATCTAATACCAGTTTGGTAATAGACTTTGGTGGCGGCATTAAAACACAAAAAGATGTGGATATTGTCTTTCAATCTGGGGCGGCTTTGGCAACAGTGGGCAGCATTGCCGTGAAGGACAAGCCTACTTTTACGAGTTGGCTTCAAGAATATGGGGCGGGTAAATTTTTGCTTGGCGCAGATGTAAAAGATGAAATGATAGCAATAGGGGGGTGGTTAGAGACTACGAAAATCAATATCTATGACTTTATAGAAAGCTATATACAGCTTGGCGTGCAACAAATATTTTGCACGGATGTAAGCAAAGACGGAAAGCTAGAAGGCCCATCGCTTGAGTTATATAAAAACATCATTGCCAAATTCCCCACGCTACACTTGATAGCCAGTGGCGGCGTTGCCAATATAGATGATGTATATCAATTGCAAGAAGCTGGCTGCACTGGCGTGATTATTGGCAAAGCCATCTATGAAAATAGAATTTCGTTGGAGGAATTGAGACAAATAGCTTCGCTTAAAAAAGAGTAGCAGCATAGTTAATATTGAAAAATGGAAGAAAATAAACAACATTTTGCCAGTTCACTAGCCAAGCGCATCATCCCATGCCTTGACATAAGGGACGGAAGGACAGTGAAAGGGGTGAATTTTGAAAATATCAGGGATGCAGGCGACCCGGTAGAACTCGGTGCATTTTACGCAGAACAGGGTGCAGACGAATTGGTGTTCCTTGATATAACTGCTACTGTAGAAAAACGCAAAACCCTCAGCGAACTGGTAAACCGTATAGCACGCAATATCAATATCCCATTTACGGTTGGGGGAGGGGTTGGCTCGGTGGAAGATGCGTCCTTATTGCTAAAAAATGGGGCAGATAAAGTGAGCATCAACACAGCCGCATATAAAAACCCCCCATTGATAAATAACCTTGCCAAGGAATTTGGCAGCCAGTTTGTTGTGCTTGCCATTGATACAAAGCAGGAAGAAGATGGGGAATGGTATGTTTACCTAAACGGCGGTAGGGTAAAAACAGAAACCAAATGCTTGGACTGGGCCAAGAAAGCTGTAGCATCAGGGGCAGGTGAAATATTGCTTACTTCCATGAACCACGATGGTACAAAACAAGGTTTTGCACTGGATATTACAAGGCTATTAAGCGAAACATTGCCTGTACCTATAATAGCAAGCGGTGGCGGTGGCACTATGCCCCATTTTGTTGATGTATTTACGCAAGGCAAGGCAGATGCAGCATTGGCAGCCAGTATTTTTCATTTTAAGGAAATAGCTATACCTGATCTAAAAGGGTATTTGAAGGAAAAAGGAATTCATGTAAGGGTGTGATTCTGAAAATTTCGCCATAGTCCTGAAAGGGCGGTATATGTAAGCGATGGGTGAAGCCCATAGAAATTTGTGTAAATAATCTTTGTCAAAAAATTCACAAGCCAATATGCTGCCGCAAGCATATTTTCGTTTTAATTTATAGGTTAGTTTTTAATATAAATAGCCGCAAATAATAATACTTTGTAAGCATGGATATTGATTTTACAAAATATGCAGATGGCCTTGTCCCGGCAATTGTGCAGGATACCATAACTGGGAAAGTGCTAATGCTAGGCTTTATGGACGAGGCGGCTTTAAGCAAAACAAAAGATATAAACAAAGTAACTTTTTACAGCCGCAGCAAACAAAGATTATGGACAAAAGGGGAGGAGAGCGGTAGTTTTTTATTATTGGATAGCATTGCTATTGATTGCGACAATGATACATTACTGGTAAAAGCATCCCCTGTTGGGCCTGTTTGCCATACTGGTGCCGATACCTGCTGGGGGGAAGAAAATAAAGAAACTGGCTTTTTATATTATTTAGAAAATATTATAGAGCAGCGTAGCAAGCTGGTACCAGAAATGTCTTACACAGCTAGGATGTTGGACAAAGGCATAAATAAAGTAGCACAAAAAGTAGGCGAGGAAGCTGTAGAGCTAGTAATAGAAGCAAAAGACAATGATAAAGATTTATTTTTGGGCGAGGCTGCCGACCTTATGTTCCATTATTTGTTGCTGCTTAAAGCCAAAGGTTATAAATTGCACGAGGTAGTAGAGGTTTTACAAAAAAGGCATAAAAAATAAAGATATAGGAATGAAAAAGTTATTAATAATAATGTTGTTGCCAATGGCTGCATTGGCTCAAAATGGGTTTACCGTAAAAGGGAATATAAAAGGGCTGAAAGACAGCACGCTGGTTTTTTTGCAGAATATTGAAGGTGCTACCATTGCACAGGACTATGCCAAAGGCGGCAAATTTTCTATTGCTGGCAAAACTGATGATGTAAGCTTTTTCCAATTGGCTTTTATTGGAACGAAAGACATGAGCGAAATGTTCCTAGGCAGCAATGATAATGTTACGATAACTGGGGATATGTCAAATTTAAAATCTGCTGTTTTCACTGGCTCTGCTTCCCAAAATATTTACAGAGGCTATGTAAAAGAATTTTTGCCTATTAATGAAACTTTAACCAAAATAATAGCTTCCGTCAAGGTAGAAAAAGAAGGCACAAAAAAAAGAGATAGCTTGATAGCTCTGTTTAACCAAAATAAAAATAAATTAAAAATATATACAGACAATTTCCTGAAAACAAATTCAGCTTCGCCTGTTAGTGCTTTTATTTTGTATCAATTCAGCAAGCTATACGACGAGAAAGGCTTGGAAGAAAGATATAATGCATTGAAACCTTCTGCAAATAAAATAGCTTTTGCCAAAGAAATAGAAAAAAATATCGCTGTTTCCAAGATAGGCAACGTAGGCAGCATGGCAGCAGATTTTACCCAGAACGATACCGCCAACAAGCCTGTTAGTTTGTCTTCCTTCCGTGGCAAATATGTGCTGGTAGATTTTTGGGCTAGCTGGTGCAGGCCTTGTCGCATGGAAAACCCCAATGTATTAAATGCTTACAATACTTATAAAGACAAAAACTTTACCGTGCTAGGCATCTCTTTAGACAAGGAAAAAGAAAGCTGGGTAAAAGCCATTAAGGACGATAAACTACCTTGGACGCATGTTAGCGACTTGCAATTTTGGAGCAATGCCGTGGCCCAGCAATATAAAATACAAAGCATCCCTTCTAATATGCTGGTAGACCCCAATGGAAAAATCATCGGCAAAAACCTGCGTGGGGATGAGTTGCAGGATAAATTGAAAGAATTGTTGAAATAATATTATACAACTGATTAAATGATTTGCATGATTTTAATGATTCAAGCCTTTCACAGAAAGTATTCTCAATAAAAATAGCCACGGTGCAAACCGTGGCTATTTTATTGGTGATTTGCTAACTTTCCAAAAGTTGCCAAATCTAAAAGGTTTATCCCACATATGCCTTTACCACCTGTGTAGAACTGCCCAAGCCATCTATACCCAATGAAACTACATCGCCTGGTTTCAAGTAAACTGGCGATGGCTTTTGACCAAGACCTACACCTGCTGGCGTTCCTGTGGATATAATGTCGCCCGGTAGCAGGGTCATAAACTGGCTAAGGTAAGACACGAGGAACGGCACATTGAAAATAAGGTTCTTAGTGTTGCCATCCTGATAGGTTTTGCCGTTTACAGTAAGCCACAATCGGAGGTTATTGATGTCCTCAAACTCATCGGTAGTAGCCAACCAAGGACCGATAGGTGCAAAAGTGTCGCAGCTTTTGCCTTTTACCCATTGCCCGCCACGCTCCAGTTGAAAAGCCCTTTCGCTATAATCGTTATGCAAAGCAAAGCCTGCTACATAATCCATTGCTTCCGCCTCGGACACATAGCTTGTTTTTTTGCCAATTACAACGGCCAATTCTACTTCCCAATCTGTTTTCTCGCTGCCTTTGGGTATGATTAGGTCGTCATTGCAGCCTACAATAGCGGTGGTAGATTTAAAGAAAATAATGGGTTCTGCTGGCAAAGCCATATTGCTTTCGGCAGCATGGTCAGCATAGTTCAGCCCAATACATACAATTTTAGAAGGGCGGGTAGTAATGGGTGCCCATCTTTCCGCTTCGTCCACTACGTGTGCAGTGACTTTGTTGGCAGCAAACCATTCTTTTAGTTTGTTGATGCCATCATTGGCAAAAAAATCTTCTGTATAGTCTTGCCCAAAACCGCTGACATCGTAGCGTTTACCGTCTTCGTATATGGCTGGGAGTTCCTGCCCAATATTTCCAAATCTTGTGAGTTTCATATATTCTTGCTTATTGTTTAATTATTTAAAGTAGTAAAACCTCCATCAATAGGGTAGTCACAGCCTGTTATAAAACTGGCTTCGCTGCTGCAAAGATATAGGGCAAGCGTAGCTATTTCAACAGGTTCTGCCATGCGACCTATAGGTTGCGACTGGGATAATTTTTCAAACATTTCTGCTTCCTTGCCTGCATAGTTGTTTTTCAAAAAGCCATCTACAAAAGGAGTATGTACCCTTGCAGGGGAAATGGAATTGCAGCGTATGTTTTCCTTTATATAATCCCTTGCTACACTCATGGTCATGGCTTTGATAGCCCCTTTACTAGTGCTATATACAAAGCGGTCAGCAATCCCAACGTTAGAACCTATGGAAGCCATATTGATAATCACACCGCCTTGAACCCTCAATTTAGGTATTGCCGCAAAAATGCAATTGTATGACCCTTTTACATTCACTGCCATTACTTTGTCAAAGTCGGTCTCGGAAGTGGTATCTGCTTTGCCAATATTGGCTATACCCGCATTGTTAATCAAAATATCTACTTTGTCCAAAGCCGATATAGTAGCCACTACCTGCTGCTGATTTGCCACATTGCAGCTATGGGCAAAAGCCTTACCGCCAGCGGTGGTTATTTCCGTTACGGTTTGTGCGGCGTTTTCCTCGCTCAACTCTATGATGTGTACCGTTGCACCTTGTTGTGCAAACAATACAGACATAGCCCTGCCTATACCACTGCCCCCACCTGTAATTACTGCTGTTTTATTATCTAACCTAAACATATTTTTAGTTATGAGTTATGAATGATGAGTTATGAGTTATGTTGTGAATGATGAGTTATGAATGATAAACTAAAGTTACAACGAGAAAAACTTATAACTCATCATTCATAACTCATAACTATTTAAAGGCTTACCCCTCTTTTCCATGGGATAAAATCATCCTGGTTAAGTTGTACCGCTTTGGGGATGATTTCTCCACTAGCGGCTTTGATGCAATATTCCAAAATATCCTCGCCCATTTGCTCTATTGTTTTTTTGCCCTCTATTATGTCCCCTGCATTGATGTCAATAATATCGCTCATGCGGGTGGCAAGCTTGGTATTGCTGGCCACTTTTATCACCGGGCAAACCGGGTTGCCCGTTGGTGTACCTAAACCTGTGGTGAACAAAATAAGTGTTGCGCCACTAGCAGCCTTTCCAGTAGTTGCTTCCACATCGTTCCCGGGGGTGCATACTAGGTTCAGGCCTGGTTTTGTAGCAGGTTCAGTATAGTCCAATACATCTGCCACCGGGGCGGTGCCACCTTTTTTGCAGGCGCCTGCACTTTTGATGGCATCTGTAATCAGGCCATCCTTGATGTTCCCGGGGGAGGGGTTCATGTGGAAACCAGAACCCACAGCATGTGCCTGTGCATCGTAGTCTTTCATTAGTTGGATAAACTTCTTTGCCACGGGTTCGCTGCTGCTCCTGTCTATCAGTTCCTGCTCCACGCCACACAATTCAGGGAACTCCGCCAGTAAAATCTTGCCTCCCAATGCCACTACCAAATCAGCACAATAACCCACGGCGGGGTTGGCAGATATACCGCTAAAGCCATCGCTGCCACCACATTTTACACCAATGGTCAACTGACTTAGTGGGGCAGGTTTCCGTTCTGCCTTATTGGCTTCTATCAATTGCAGGAAGGTTTTCTTAATAGCATCCTTTACCAATTGTTCCTCGCTTACCGATTGCTGTTGTTCAAAAATAAGCACAGGCTTGTTGAACAAAGGATTTCTTTGTTTAATGTCTTGTACAAAGTCGGCCGTTTGCAAGTGCTGGCAACCAAGGCTCAACAGGGTAATGCCAGCCACATTGGGATGGTCGGCATAAGCGGCCAATAGCTTGCTTAGCGTTGCCGAATCCTGCCTCGTTCCCCCACAGCCACCTTGGTGGTTTAGGAACTTGATGCCGTCAATATTTTTAAACAAGCCTTTCTTTATTGGGGCTTCCGCAGGGGCAAGCACAGCCGTGTTGATGTCTTCCCCTTTTTCATAAGCCTCTACTAAAAGGTGTGTATAGCTTTTGTATTTATCGGTAACGGCATAGCCCAGTTCGTTGTGCAGGGCTTCTTTTATCACGTCTAGGTTCCTGTTTTCACAAAACACAGTTGGGATAAACAGCCAGTAATTGGCCGTGCCTACCTTGCCATCGTTGCGGTGGTAGCCGTTAAAAGTCCTGTTGGCATATTTGCTTACATCGGGTGCTGTCCAGTGATAATGCGCTTCCCGATAATAATAAGGGTCGGCTGCGTGCTTGGTATTGTCAACCGTCATTCTTGCGCCCTTGGCTACATAGTGCTGCACCTTGCCCACCAATACACCATACATATATACTTCCTCGCCAGTAGCCATGTCCTGCATAAAAAATTTATGCTTTGCGGGGATAGGTTCTAGTAAAAGGTAGGTTTCTTTATTGTATATGATAGACTGCCCCACTGTTAAATCGGTCAATGCTACCAGTACATTGTCTTTTGGGTGTATTTGAAGGACTAAATGTGGATCCATGAATGATTGATATTTTTTTCGCCACAAAGGCACGAAGGCTTAAAGCGGCACTAAAGAGTAAAAAAGAAAAAAGAATTAAATAAAATGGTTTACGACAATCCTTATAAAATCCTTTGAGATCAAGGGGTGTAATCATGCAAATCATTTAATCAGTGGTATAAAATAGCTTCCCCTGTTACAGGGGAAGCTATTTAGAAAGGAAATAGAACTATAGGGCTTTGTGTACTAAACAAAACAGCGTTTAAAATAAGTTGTATCGCAAGCATAACGTTTACTTAATTGAACAAAGCAAAAATAGAATGAATTGCGATGCATTGTTTATGCTAGTTTAGCAACTTTCCATACTATGTTATCTTTTTATTTATTAAATGTTTATTTTTAATGCGTATATACTGCGAAAAGGTAAGTTGGGAAGTTTTATTCCGTTATTAGGTTATTCCAACCCTATTATTAGCAGGGTTAGAGCGTAAAATAAATTATGCATACAAAACAAGTTGCTTTTGCCCTTACAGCACTTTTTATTAACTTCGCCATAATATAACACATAGGGATGACACTAAACATTACCGATATAGAATTATTCGCACTGCTAAAGGCTAAAATTGGCGAGAAGGAAGCCACTGCTGTAATTAATTATGTAAAGCAGGAAACGGCTGCTGCTGCGAGCAAAACCCACGAATATTTCAACAAGGACATAGCAAACCTGCAAAGCCATGTTGACGAAAAGTTTAAGGACATGGCTACTAAAGACTTTGTACAAAAGGAAATAAGCAACTCGAAGGCAGACATGATGAGAGCGATGTACATTACTAGCTTTATACAAATACTTTCTATTATTGGTGGCATATTGGCCTTGGCAAAATTTATCAAATAGGGGGTTGAAAAAGTCTAGATATATATTTGGCAAGACCTAATAACGCCAAACCTAATTCCTTTACCTTATTGAATAATAATATCAATTGAATTGCTCTCAAATTGCAATGCAGTCAAAATTAATCTTGCTTTAGTTTTGTCAAAATGCTTTGATGTTTCAAATTCCGTCATAAGTCCACTAACCCAAAGTCTTTCATTACCTGTCATACCACCAAAATTCAAATACTTTTCTGGATAAGAGATTTCTATCCACTTGCCATTTTCAAATACTTCAAATTGTCCCCATATTGGTTTTCCATCTTTCTTGCCAATAACCCTTGTTGGCATAATAAAATCGTGCTGACAATCTTCAAGGGGTTCAGAAACGCTAATCCACTTTTCTTTATCAATTTGGTAATTATCAAAACAATGCTTTTCAGCTTCTTGGACTGTCAAATATTGATAGTCCCAAAGTGATGATGAGTCTTGCACACAATCATAACCAAAAAGATAAATACCATCTTGTGATTCATAAATCATAAGTTTTTTAAGTTCGTCAAATGTGTCTATAAATGCTATTTTTCTCATTCGCAAAGCACTTGAATTGAAAGTAGGTTAGTGTTTAATAAAGTACTACGCAATTCATAAATATGCCCAACCCAAATGCGTAATTCCATCCAAAAATAAGTGTATTGCCACCTTTTAAAGAATTACAATATTCTAAAGCGCAAGTCTTTACCCCCTTATAACAGTATATAACAGCTAAAACTTTCCCACTTGCTACTTTCACGTTTCATTGCTCGTCCATAAAGAAAAAAAATTATCCATGCAGGCATTAGTGGATGCAAAATAATCAACTCTAACTAATATTCATTTAGCAACTTGCCGCACTATATTACCTTTTAATTATAAAAATACATATTTTTGAAGTGTATTTAATACGCAATTGCATTATGAAGCCTAAATTGCTCAAAATTTCCGTTGCGCCGCAGCATTCGTTTAGTTGCAGGTTCGATAGTGTGCCTTTTTTTTATAGCGAATGGCATTTTCACCCGGAAATAGAATTGGTGTATATACAAAAGGGGACAGGTACACAGTTTATTGGCAACAGTGTAAACCACTTTAGCCCGGGCGACATGGTATTGGTAGGCAGCAACCTGCCTCATTTGTGGAAATGTGACCCTATGTATTTTGCAAAAGGGAGCGTTTTGAAAGCAGAATCGCTAGTGGTGCATTTTATGCCCGATTTGATGGGGGCATTTATGCAGTTGCCAGAAAACAAATTGATTGTGGATTTGTTAGAAAGGGCCAAACAAGGGTTGCAAATTGTTTCCAATACAAAGGAAACGGTGCTGGGCTATATGCAAAGCCTGCAAACGGCAACTGGTGCAGAGCGGTTGATTTTGTTGTTGCAGATATTACAAACATTGGCAACCTCGCAAACCCTGGAGCCAATTGCTGCCAATAACATGCAGCAGCCATCGTCGGAAAAGGAAAATGAACGCATGGGGACTATTTTTAAATATATGCTGGAGAATTTTTCCAAGCCGATTACTTTGGACGATATTGCTAGGCTTGCAAACATTAGCCCAAATGCTTTTTGCCGCTTTTTCAAGGCAAGGACAAAGAAAACTTTTTCCCGGTTTTTGCTTGAAATGCGCATTAACCATGCCTGTAAACTGCTGGCAGAATCGGAAAAAAGCATCGAGCATATTTATACCGATTGCGGGTTCAACAACTCTTCCCACTTCAATCGTTATTTCAAGCAGCTAAATGGCACTACGCCTTTAGAGTATAGGAAAAAGCAGTTGCTGCGGGCGGTTGATTAAAATAATAATATTAGTATATGAATGTAGGCCTTTTTATTCCTTGCTATGTGGATCAGTTTTATCCCAAAGTGGCTATCGCCACGTTGGAACTATTGGAAAAATTTGGGTGCAAAGTATCTTACCCATTAAAACAAACCTGTTGCGGCCAGCCAATGGCCAATAGTGGTTTTGAAGGGGATGCAGATGCCTGCAATCGATTGTTTGCAGAAAATTTCAAGGGGTTCGATTATGTTGTTTCACCTTCTGGTAGCTGTACTTTGCACATCAAACAGCACTTGCATACCCATGAAAACAATGCTTCTGAAAGCCATATCAGGCAAACAGTATATGAACTCACCGAGTTTTTGGTAGATGTGTTACAAGTAAAAGATATAAAAGCAAAATTCCCACATAAGGTAGGTATGCACCAAAGTTGCCACGGGCAACGGGGATTGCACCTAAGCCAGATGTCGGAACTGAATGCTGCCCCTTACTCAAAGCCAGGTGCATTGTTGAACATGGTAGAAGGTATTGAGCTGATACAGTTGGATAGGGTAGACGAATGTTGTGGTTTTGGTGGCACATTTTGCGTGGCAGAAGAAGCCGTGAGTGCCAAAATGGGCAAGGATAGGGTAGCCGACCACCTGAAACATGATGCAGAATATATTACAGGGGCTGACATGAGCTGCCTGATGCACATGGAGGGCATACTAAAAAGGCGGAAAAGCAAAACAAAAGTGATTCATATTGCCGAAATACTGAACAACTCATAAGCACTTATGTTTTTCAAACGTATAACTTATAACGTAAAACATACCACTTAAAACAGAATCCATGCACAGCAACATAACCAATCATGCAGATGCTTCGGTAGATTTTAATATAGACGAAGACAGGGTAGGCTGGCACGACAAAACCCTTTGGTTTATCCGTGAAAAAAGGGATAAAGCCAGCCACAATATACCAGAATGGGAGCAATTGAGGGAATATGCCTCGCAGATAAAAAACAATGTGCTAAGCAACCTTAGCCAATACTTGCAGGCATTTGAAGCGAAAGCCAAAGCCAATGGAATCATTATCCATTGGGCAGCAGATGCGGCGGAACACAATAGCATTGTGCATGGCATCCTCAAAAAGCATGGCATAGACCGCATGGTGAAAAGCAAAAGCATGCTTACCGAGGAATGTGGCCTGAACGAATACCTAGAAGCCAATGGCGTGGACGTAATAGACACCGATTTGGGGGAACGCATTGTACAACTGGCCAAAGAGCCGCCAAGTCATATCGTGCTGCCTTGCATCCATAAGAAGAAAGAAGAAATAGGGGAGTTGTTCCACGAACACTTAGGCACTGACAAAGGTGCTTCGGATCCTGTGTATCTTACAGCTGCCGCAAGGCAACATCTACGGGAAACTTTTTTAACCCGGAGAGCTGCCTTAACGGGCGTAAACTTTGCCATTGCCGAAACGGGCGAATTTGTCGTTTGTACCAACGAAGGCAATGCCGATATGGGCGCACACTTGGCTGATGTGCATATTGCCTGCATGGGCATAGAAAAGATATTGCCCCAGCAGAATCATCTTGGTGTTTTCTTGCGACTGCTGGCGAGGAGTGCCACCGGGCAACCGATTACCACATATTCTAGCCATTTTAAAAAGCCGCTACCTGGGCAGGAAATGCATATTGTATTAGTAGATAATGGCAGGAGCATCCATTTAGGCAAGGCAGATTTTAGGAATGCCCTAAAGTGTATCCGCTGTGCCGCTTGCATGAATACTTGCCCTGTGTATAGGCGTAGTGGCGGTCATAGTTACCACAATGCAGTGGCTGGCCCCATCGGCTCTATCCTTACGCCTAATATGGATATGAAAAAGAATGCAGACCTCCCTTTTGCATCTACGCTTTGCGGCAGTTGCAGCAATGTTTGCCCGGTAAAGATTGATATTCACGACCAATTGTACAAATGGCGGCAGGTACTGATGAAAGAAGGCTATGGCCCCGCTTCAAAAACGGCCAGCATGAAAATTATGGGCTGGGTATTATCGTCCCCAAAAGTGTATGATTTTTCAGGGAAAGCTGCCCGTTGGGCATTGCGGAACACGCCTTTTGTAGTAAGTAACAAATTGAACCCTTGGTTCAAGGCAAGGGAAATGCCTGATGCCCCAGAGCAGTCGTTTAAAGAATGGTACAAGAAAAACAGGGATAAATAATTTTGTTAATACTCAGGTGCAAGTTTGGTTAATCTGCCACGAAGGCACGAAGACTCAAAGTAGCACAAAGTTTTAAGGGAAGAATAAGAAAAGAAAATAAGAAGAAAAATTATGTTATTAAGTAATAAGCCATAATTATCTTAATATAATTCTAAGAGGGTTTCGTTCTTGCCCCTCTCCTTTGGAGAGGGGTTGGGGTGAGGTCTCTAAAATAAATAGTATTAACTTAATTATGTCTGCATACTTAGTACCTTTTAACCTTCCTTTTCTTCGTGTTTCTTCGTGTTTTTGTGCCTTTGTGGCTAAAAAAACATATTCTAAAATAGTAACGTTTAAAATGACAACAAATGAGCCGTGAAGCAATATTAAAAGAAGTACTTAAAAACCAGCCTGCCTTATTGCCTTTGCCCAATATTGACATATTGCAAGGGGAGTATGATAAAATAGAGGAGTTGAAAAAATGGCTTGATGTGCTGCATATTACTGTACATGAAGTGCCTGATTATGCAGCCATTAAAACTATTTTAAAAGAAGAAGTGCCAACTAATTTACGAACAGTAACCACCATCCCAGAATTGAGCGCTACTGCCGTGTTGATTGAAGGCATAAAAGAAAATGCCCATTTGTTAGAAAATGTAGAACTGGCAATAATCCCCGCCCATTTTGGCGTTGCTGAAAATGGGGCTATGTGGATTACGGATAGCCTTATTCAATACCGGGTACTCCCATTTATCACCCAGCAATTAGCTGTGGTGGTCAATAAGAAAGACATTGTGTACAATATGCACCAGGCTTATGAAAGAATTGCTGGCACACAATATGATTTTGGGGTATTTATAGCTGGCCCGTCCAAAACGGCGGACATTGAGCAATCCTTGGTTTTAGGGGCGCATGGCCCTAAAGGGATGATCGTGTTTTTAGTGGGTGAATAGGGTGGGGCATATTTTCAAGAAAGTGAAATGAGGGCGTTTTCTCTTATCAGTTGCTTTTCAACCCACTCTATATAGCTTTTGTCTTTGAAGTGGAACCACATTTGTCGATACTCGCCTGAATTGTCGATTACAAATCTAAACTCCCTGAATGGTTTGCGCTTTTCTAAAGCTGCTACAAGTTTGGCTCTAAGTTTTGGGTCTGCAACTTCTTCAGCAAAGTCTGCCATTACCTGAAATGAATCACGGGATTCCATCGGATTAATTTCACAATAATCCAAAAAGTTTTCGTCTAGTTCGTCTAGGTCTTCTTGCCAGGCTTCTTCTTCTATATCGAAATCTTTGTTAGTATCGGGTACTATAAGCAATTTACCGGTTTGTTTGTGAAAAAAAGCCCGCAATCCCAAGTCCAATTGTTCTGAAATTTCTTTTATTTTTTCTTTTGTAAAAGTGAGCATATTGCAATGTTCTAATTTGCCAAAAGTAAAAGATTACTTCCAAATATTCAGGCATCCGAATTGTTGGGGTGCATAAAACTTTTTCGCTTTGTCCTGATACCCCCGCACTCTATAAAAACCTTATCTTTGTGCTAGAAATGCACTTGATACAAACTACTTACAAAACTAGTATCTTGACATCCCAATCGGAGTTCTTTTTTTACTAATATTAAAATAGTTGTAGTGCCAAAATAGGGTTTTGTTTTATGGGTATAAAATCACTCACTTTTTCTCACAAAGCACTCATAAATCACGCACAAATCACTCAAAAAGTACGCACAAAACACGCACAAAACACGCTTAAAAATTTGTGGATATTGTTGATAATCAATGATTTAAAACGGCTGAGACGATTTTTGAAAAACGACGAAAAGGGAAAAAGCCCGAAAAAATGCAAAACTGAAACTATTTTAATAAAAATACCATTAAAATAGATATTATAAAAAATGTGCAAGGGTTTTTGTTTTGCCTTGTTCCTGTTACCCTTTCCTTTGGGTAACTTGTCCCGGTCTTTCGGAAGGGATGAGGTTTGGCTAGGTTGATTTTTTAATAAAAAATAGCGAAAAACTTTTATGCGCCCAATTGTTGAAGCAAAAAATGTTGAAACCCCTACATTTGTAAACTTCATAAAAAATTAAAGATAGTTAATCATGGCACAAAAAATCAAGGTAGCCAATCCTGTTGTAGAGTTGGATGGTGATGAAATGACCCGGATCATTTGGAAGTTTATTAAAGACAAGCTAATCCTTCCATATTTGGAACTAGACATAAAATATTATGACTTGGGTGTGGAGTACCGTGACGAAACGAATGACCAGGTTACCATTGATGCTGCCAATGCTATTAAACAGTACGGCGTAGGTATTAAATGTGCCACCATTACCCCCGATGAGGAAAGGGTTGTAGAATTTAAACTGAAACAAATGTGGAAAAGCCCTAATGGCACTATCCGCAACATTTTGGATGGCACTGTGTTCCGCGAGCCGATTGTTTGCAGCAATGTGCCACGCCTAGTACCCAACTGGACTGCACCTATTTGCATCGGCCGCCATGCTTTTGGTGATCAGTACCGTGCCACCGACTTTGTAACCAAAGGCAAGGGCAAATTGACTGTAACATTTGAAGGCGAAGATGGCACAAAGCAATCTTATGAAGTATTCAACTTTAAAGGCGATGGTGTTGCCTTGACAATGTACAACACAGATGAAAGTATTTTCGGCTTTGCCCGTTCTTGCTTCAACCAGGCACTTGCTAAAAAATGGCCTTTGTACCTTTCTACAAAAAATACTATCCTTAAAAAATACGATGGCCGCTTCAAAGACATTTTTGAAGAAGTATATCAAAATGAATTCAAGGCCAAATATGTAGAAGCTGGCATTACTTACGAGCACCGCTTGATTGACGACATGGTAGCAAGTGCGCTTAAATGGCATGGCAATTTTGTATGGGCTTGTAAAAACTATGATGGCGATGTGCAAAGCGATACAGTGGCACAAGGCTTTGGTAGCCTTGGCTTGATGACTTCTGTATTGGTAACACCAGATGGCACAGTAATGGAAGCAGAAGCAGCCCATGGTACTGTAACACGCCACTACCGTGAACACCAAAAAGGAAAACCAACTTCTACCAACCCCATCGCATCTATCTTTGCATGGACAAGGGGCTTGGAATTCCGTGGCAAATTAGATGGCAACCAGCCATTGATAGATTTCTGCCATGCCTTGGAAGAAGTTTGCGTAGCTACTGTTGAAAGCGGCAAGATGACAAAAGACTTGGCTGTTTGTATCCATGGCAACAAAGTGAACCATGGTGAGCATTACCTATACACCGAGGAGTTTTTAGATGCTTTGGATGAAAACTTAAAAGCAAAATTGGGTTAATAATGTTCTTGAAATAACTTCTTCAAGAAGGAAATTTTTAAACTACTTGGGGTTACTAAAAACCCTGAAAGGGTTGAACAATAGTAGCCACGGGTGCAACCCGTGGTTGAATTATATTATGGTGAATGTCCCGGGCTGCTTGAAGCCCGGGATTTTTTTTTGAAAGCAATTGCTAACCTTTATAAGGTTACAAACCTTATAAAGGTTTTGTACCTCAAAATCTTATGCACGCTCTACCATAAATTATCTAAAATCCTTTTAAAATCACTATTTTAATTGTTATTTATAATACTTGGTTGATTAATCAATAAAATAGTTTCAGTAATAAATAGAAAAGTATCATTCATTATCTAAACACCAACCTAATTTAGCATCCGGAAATAAACATTGTTTGCCATGCTTTTATTAGGGATAGATATTGGTACGTCTTCTATCAAGGTTGCGATAGTTGATGCCCAAACACAACAAACGGTTGTTACTGCACAATACCCGGAAACAGAAACGCCTATTACCTCTTTGCAAAATGGTTGGGCCGAGCAAAGCCCTGAAATGTGGTGGGAGCATGTGCAAATGGCTATTTTAAAAGCCAATGCAACAGGTACTTATAACCCAAAAGATATTGCGGCTATTGGTATTGCCTACCAAATGCATGGATTGGTTTGCGTAGATAAGAACCAGCATGTGTTGCGTGACAGTATTATTTGGTGCGACAGCCGTGCCGTGCCTTATGGCGACGCAGCTTTTACAGCCATTGGTGAAGAAAAATGCCTCTCCCATTTGCTAAACTCACCCGGCAATTTTACCGCTAGCAAACTAGCTTGGGTAAAAGACAATGAACCCCATATTTACGAACAGATAGACAAAATAATGCTCCCTGGCGATTTTATTGCTATGAAGCTTAGTGGCTGTGTCACTACTTCAGCATCTGCCTTGTCAGAAGGTGTTTTTTGGGATTTTAAGAACAAGGAACTTTCCAAAGATGTAATGGGGTATTACGGTTTTCATACTTCTATTATACCTACCATAAAAGATGTATTTACTGAACATGGTTTGGTAAGCGAGTCAATAGCAGCCAAATTATCACTTACTACAGGCATACCTATTACGTATAAGGCGGGCGACCAACCCAATAATGCTTTATCGCTAAATGTATTGCAACCCGGAGAAGTAGCCGCAACGGCAGGTACATCAGGGGTTATTTATGGGGTAGGGGATACGTTGAGTTATGATAAGCAATCACGTATCAACAGCTTTGCGCATGTAAACCATACTGCGGAGCAAACCCGTATTGGTACATTGTTGTGTATCAATGGTACAGGCATTGCCAATAGCTTTACAAGGAAATTATTGGCGGCTGATAAAAGCTACCCATACATCAACGAAGCAGCCAAGCAAATACCTATTGGTTCAGAAGGCCTTACTGTATTGCCATTTGGCAATGGGGCTGAACGTATTTTCAACAACCGCACCGTAGGGGCGCATTACCAGAATATTAATTTCAATATACATACAGAGGCACATATTTTCCGTGCAGTGCAGGAAGGTATTGCGTTCTCTTTCCGCTATGGGTTAGATATTATGAAGGAAAATGGTATTACCCCATCTGTAATCCGTGCTGGCAAAGCCAACCTGTTTTTGAGCGATGTATTTATCAGTGCATTTGTAAATGCCACTAATGTACCTGTTGAATTGTATCAGGTAGATGGCAGCGTAGGTGCGGCCAAAGGTGCAGGTATTGGCGCAAAAATATTTGCATCGGAAAAAGAGGCATTTGCCAATGCAAAACCATTGGATTTGATAGAGCCAACCGTTGCTTCGGCATATAATGATGTGTATGAGGAATGGAAAGGGTTTTTAATGAAACAAGTGTAAGTATCGCCACAAAGACGCAAAGTCACGAAGGGGCGCAAAGGTTTTAAGGGTTGCCAACCCCTGGTGGACATCTTTTCTTAGTGCCTCTTTCAGCCTTCGAGCCTTTGTGGCAAATAAACAATTTTTAACCTTTTAAACAAATAACAATGAGCGCAGTAATTACGGGGGGAAAAGAATTTTTCAAGGGTATTAATCAAGTGAAATTTGAAGGGTTGGGCAGCGACAACCCATTGGCTTTCCGTTGGTATGATGAAAACAGGATAGTAGCGGGCAAACCGATGAAGGAATACTTGCGTTTTGCATGTGCCTATTGGCATAGCTTCTGCGGCAGTGGGGCAGACCCTTTTGGCGAAGCCACACATTTGTTTCCATGGAGCGTAAAGGCAGACCCTGTGGAAAGGGCGAAAGACAAAATGGATGCAGCTTTTGAATTTATTACCAAAATGAATATCCCTTTTTATTGCTTTCACGATGTGGATGTGGTAGATTATGGCAATGATATACTAGAAAACGATAGGCGCTTGCAGGCATTGGTGGCTTATGCAAAAGAAAAGCAGGCGGCAAGCGGCGTGAAACTATTGTGGGGCACTGCCAACTTATTTTCTAACAAAAGATACATGAATGGTGCGTCTACTAATCCAGATTTCCATGTAGTGGCACACGGTGCGGCACAGGTGAAAGCAGCTATTGACGCAACCATAGAATTGGGTGGCGATGGCTACACATTCTGGGGTGGCCGTGAAGGGTATATGAGCCTGTTGAACACGAACATGAAACGTGAACAGGAGCATTTTGCAAAATTCCTGCATGCTTCCAAAGACTATGCAAGGGCAAATGGTTTTAAGGGGGTATTCTTCATAGAACCAAAACCTTGTGAGCCAAGCAAACACCAATATGATTATGACAGTGAAACCGTAATTGGCTTCCTGCGCAAGTTTGATTTGCTGGAAGATTTTAAACTGAATCTGGAAGTAAACCATGCTACATTGGCGGGTCACACGTTCCAGCATGAAGTGCAAGTAGCGGTGGATAATGGTCTATTGGGCAGTATGGATGCCAACAGGGGCGATTATCAAAATGGCTGGGACACAGACCAATTCCCTAACAATATCAACGAACTGGTAGAAACCATGTTGGTGGTTTTAGAAGGCGGTGGATTGCAAGGTGGCGGCATCAACTTCGATGCTAAAATCCGCAGGAACAGTACTGACCCTCAGGATTTGTTCTATGCACACGTTGGTGGCATGGATATTTTCGCCCGTGCCTTGATAGTGGCAGATGAAATATTGCAAAAATCTGATTACAAAAAAATCAGGACCAACCGCTATGCTTCTTTCGATACGGCTGAAGGCAAAGCATTTGAAGAAGGCAAATTATCTTTGGAAGATTTAAGGGCTTACGCTATTGCTAATGGCGAACCAGCTACCATCAGCGGCAAACAAGAGTATTTGGAAAATATTATCAACAGGTTTATTTAGAGATAGAATTTTTCGCCACATAGGCACAATTTGTACATAGCAAGGAACAAGGGAAATAGGTTCATTTATATATATATTGGGTCACTTTTGTTTCAATAATCTAGCAACTGTGCAACTTTGTGCCTATTGTGGTGAAAAATAACTATGCTTGCAAAATATTTTTATAAATGTCTGCCTTACACTTAATGTAAGCCTATATATTTGTAAGGTATAATTAAACATTCATTATTTTTAACGCAAACATCAATTGCTATTGCCCCATGAGAACTTTATCGACACCCGATTACATTGTTTTCCTCGTTTATTTTGTTGTAGTGGCTTCTTATGGTTACTGGGTTTACAACCGTAAAAAGCAAGCCTCTACAAGTGCTTCGCACGATTATTTCTTAGCAGAAGGCTCATTGACATGGTGGGCTATTGGTGCTTCATTAATTGCTTCTAATATTTCTGCTGAGCAGTTTATTGGCATGAGCGGGAATGGCTTTAAAATGGGGTTGGCAATTTCTACTTACGAGTGGATGGCCGCTGCAACCCTAATGATTGTGGCTATATTCTTCATCCCAGTATATCTTAAAAACAAGATATATACCATGCCGCAATTCCTTAGCCAACGATACAACTCCACGGTTGCCATGATTATGGCTGTGTTTTGGTTATTGTTGTATGTAATTGTAAACCTTACCTCCATTTTATATCTTGGTGCATTGGCTATCAGCAGTATTTCAGGCCTTAACCTGTATGTATGTATGTACGCATTAGCTGTTTTTGCTGTTATCATCACATTGGGTGGTATGAAGGTGATTGGTTTTACGGATGTTATCCAAGTATTCTTTTTGATATTGGGTGGTTTAGTTACTACCTACCTTGCATTGGACTTGGTTGCCAAGCAATATGGAAGCGAGGGAGTTATCAGTGGTTTTAAACTGATGATGGATCATTCGTCTGACCACTTTCAAATGATATTCAAGAAAGACAATGCTAACTTCCCAAGTCTGCCGGGTCTCACGGTACTGTTGGGCGGTATGTGGATTGTGAACCTAAACTATTGGGGTTGTAACCAATACATTACACAGCGGGCATTGGGTGCTGACTTAAAAACAGCCCGTGGCGGTCTTTTATTTGCAGCATTCCTGAAATTGTTGATGCCAGCTATAGTAGTGTTGCCGGGTATTGCCGCTTATGTATTGAACCAAAAAGGATATTTTACCAACCATGAATTAATGGATGCTTCTGGTGAAATAGTAGGTGATAAAGCATACCCAACTTTGTTGAACTTATTGCCTGTAGGTTTTAAAGGGCTTTCTGTTGCAGCTTTAACTGCGGCTATCGTTGCTTCTTTGGCGGGTAAAGCAAATAGTATTGCCACCATTTTTACATTGGATATTTACAAGAAAAAAATAAACCCCAATGCTTCTGAAAATGCAATGGTAACCACAGGTAAAATAACTGTATTGGTTGCTATGATTATTGGTTGCTTAATTTCCCCATTATTGGGCATTGATAAAAAAGGTGGTTTTGAATTTATACAAGAATATACAGGCTTTGTAAGCCCAGGTATCTTTGCCATGTTTATACTAGGTTTCTTTTGGAAAAAAGCCACTTCCAATGCGGCATTGTTTGCCACAGTAGGTGGTTTTGCATTGTCGGTTATTTTTAAATTCCTGCCAAATTTTGTAAGCCTTGCATGGCTGCAACCTATGGGTTTTGCGTACAATAACAATGGTGTTTACGAAATACCATTCCTAGACAGGATGGGCTTTGTTTTTGTTATTTGTGTTGTGATGATGGGTATTATCAGCATGATAGACAATAGCAGGGGCGTTAAAACAAATGGCCTTGAAATTGACAGCAGCATGTTTAAAACCACCAATGGTTTTGCAGTGGGTGCTTTGATTATTGTAGGTGTGTTGGTTGCCTTGTATTCTTTCTTCTGGTAATCAGAAATTTGTTCATATATCTTTTGTATCGGGCTGTCCTAATAATATTGGGGCAGCCCTTTTTCTTAGGAGAGGATATTGGGATGAAATACGTACTCATTTTGGAGTGTTTTTTGGTGAGCCCTATAATAAAAAAAGTTTTCCATTACTGTACGAGTACCTGCAATTTTATTTTCCAGCACTCTCCTAACCATTGGCAGCAATTCCCAACGGTTGGCAGCGCACTGCGGACGACTGGCAGTGTTGCCCAAAGTTTGGAAGCGTACTGCCGACTGTTGGGGAAGTACTGCGAATGATTGGCAGCGTACTGCCAACGGTTGGGGAAACGCTACGGATGATTGGAAGCGTGCTGCGAACTGTTGGGGAAGCACTGCAAAGAATTGGCAGCAAGTTGCAGATAATAAAAATAAGGCGCAGATATTAAAAAACATGCGGCAATACGCATATTTTTGAAGGGCTTGGCGCAATGGGTGTTACGCCTATTTATGAGTTAGCTGCCATTTTCGCACCCTACTTTTGCAACAATCAGCGACAAACAAAACACAGTTATACTATATAAGACAGGTGAAATAAGATACATCAAAACTGGTTGGACAATCCCAAACAGCAGACAAAGGCAACTTGGCGAAACCTGCGGCCACAACCTGACCAG
>NZ_JBKHKJ010000006.1:0-189522 GCF_046546515.1 Parasediminibacterium schistidii
TTTACTTATAACTCCAGTTGTTTCTTATTCTCAAGATACTGCTAGTCTTCGTAAGGAAATATCTGCATTACTAAAAAAATATGGAATTAGCAATGCTGGGTTTGAATTAAAAGTTAATTCAAACAATCAGAAAGGTGGACAAACTGCCTTTGTTATTACCAACAACTATAATTACACTGTTGTTAATGATATACCTATGTATGCGAAATATGGAATACTAGGCCTTGAAGTTAATAGCAATGCAGTCATGATACCTGCTGTTAAAACTGGGCTACCACTTTATATGAGCAATATTGTGAAAGGAGCAGGCGTTGAGATTTTTACTACTGATAATGCGTTAAACTATTGCGATTCTGTAATTACTAAGTATCCTAATTTTCCTTATGGACATTTCTGTATGTTCGTAATACTTCAACATAGAAATCCGGATAGTTCTGATTGGATTAAATATGCAAAACAAGCCATTGCATTATTTGAAATAACTACTAAGCTAGAGTTGCATAATCCTGATCACGATGTTATACTCGCTCAAATAAAGCAAAATCTTGAAGCCAATAATATAAAATATTAGTTTGCTGGAGTATGCCTGATAACAGCTAGTTCACGTCTACTAACATGATGGGCGAGATGCGCTACGCTAACATCTTTCCCAGCATATTCACAACCCTATCGTAGATGAAGAATTGGCTTATATAGTAAGGGTGGAAAATCTAAAGAAGGCGTCATACTTACATTAAGGGAACCCCATTGGGAATTAATCTAGAGAAAGACAATATTTGTAGAGTTATTAAAGTAGTAACGAAAAACAATACACTTGGAATTAAAACAAATTGAAAACGCAATAAATTTTAGCACCTCACTCGAAAACAGAAGCAAAGAAAACTTTCGAGCGTTGTTAAAGTTGCTATCAGAATTTGGAAGTATTTATCAGAAAGAGGTAAATAAGTTGCCATATCATATTAACCTCATAGACGAATTACATGTAAATGAAAATGCGCATAGTCGAATTTTTGCCAAATTGTTAAGCTATAAATCGAGTAATAAATTCCCATTCCTTGAAAGCTTTTTGAAAGAAGTTTGCAGCTTTGACCTTTGCATAGAAAAGCCAATAATAAAAAACGTTGACTCCTGTGGGCGTATTGACATTCCTATTTTTGACAATAAATATGTTGTTTTAATAGAAAATAAAGTAACTGATAAAGCCCCAGATCAAAACACAACGAACGGTGGGCAAATTGCAAGATATATAGAAACAATCAAGGACAAATACAAGAAAAAATTAGAGGATATTTATATTATTTATACTCCAAAATATACTAGGGAGCCATCTGAAGAGTCTTGGGAAAATAAAGATGGTTTTTCTTATAAAAATGCTTTTAAAAATAGATTTCGTTCACTATCGTATAGAGACAACATCTACCCATGGCTTAAAAATGAAATATTGCCAAAGGTTGATAGAGCAAATGTTTATTTACAAAGTGCAATTGAACAGTATCTTGACCATCTAGAAGGTATGTTTAGTTTAAGAATTATAAATAAATCAATGAATATGAGACTTCAAGAATTTATAAAAAAAGAATTAGGTTTAGAAGATGCAAATCCTCAAGAAGCCATCGAAATTCTGTCTGAGAAAGAAGACGAATTGACTAATGCAATAACTCAAATTCAATTACTGAAAAGTGCATACAAATTGCAAAAAGTGAAAAAACATTTTGCGGAATGGGAAAGTTTATTGAATATAGACTTCCCTAGTTTAGAGATTGTCGGAGATAAGTTTATACTTGAAAAAAATATAATAAATATAGGTGTGAATTTTTATGATGAAAATAAAAAATTTGCAACAATCGTTGAATATGAAGATTCAGAAGATTATATTTATTTTGGCGTAGGAATACATTTTGCAAGTGAAAAAAAATTTAAACCATCAAAAGCATTGCAAAAAATACTTAATGACATTGAATGGGATGGAGTAGAGGATTTTTGGTATGGATGGAAATTTACTTCATTTGAAAATGCCTATATAGATTTAAAAAATCTCATTAATCAAGTTGTTCTACTCCCCGCCAGTCCTCGCCAACTTAATCCTAGTTAAAACAATACAAAAAATAAAACCCCACTGGGCAAAATGTTAGCGTAGCGCATCTAGCCTAAACAGATAAAAGGGATTTCCTAATCCCACAAAGTGCCAAAATCCTATATGGGGGAATTTGGGGATACTCATGGGGGCATATTTCCCCCATATAGGAATTTCTTGTTGGGCTATATACCTATCTATGCCAACTTTACCTTGAAACAGGAACGAGCCAGCTTAGCTTTAGCTCTTAATCGGATGGAAGTTGGCTTAGGAAAATGATAATCCACCATCAAAATCTTATCAGTTTCTTATCAATAAACTATCATTTTACTATCATAAAACTATCATTCTATTATCAATAAGGTATCATAAAATTCACTTAAATTATAATAAAAAAAGAGGCTTTAAAAATATAAACAACTGAATATCAATGAGTTAAAAGTAAAAATAGAAGAAAGCAAAAAAAATAAAGTACCAAAAAACAACCATTTCAATTTTTCGATTAGTTCTTTAATTTCACCTGCCCAAAAGGGTTTATAGGGCGGTATTGAATTATTCAGCAAGGCAAAATGTTAGCCTTTGGCAGGTTGTTTAAAAACTTCCGGGCCTACCCAGCGGCCTACCAGCATTAATTCCTGGGTATTAAAAAAGCCCAGAACCCGCGTCTGACGCGTATTCTAGGCTTATATATGGTGGTGTGAGCCGAAACAAAATTGCTTTACTGTATTTAACTGTTTGGGTTAAACACGGTTAAAAGAAATGGATTTGAAGGGTAAGAGCTTTACCGTACTTAACTATTTGAGTTAAACACTATAAAGCAAAACGGCCTACTGGTAGTCCCCGAAAATAAATTATATAATCAGACCCTCCATTGATAGAAACAACACAAATTTTACAATTTTAATAATTTCTACAGTTTGCTTTCAGTTACCTATTAACGTGAGTTTTGGGTATTTTTTAAATAAAAATTGAAGGCAAGCATTCCAAAAAAATATATGCACGTAATCCTGCAAACAAATTCAATACAATATTTAGAGGCAGGGTAAACGCATCAAATTTTGAGAAATACGAGGTTGGCTAAGAAATCATTATCCCATCCACAAACAACCTTTTATTGTTGAGGCTGCTTTTCTTTGAGTTTTGATTTTTCAAGAGATTGGCCGCTATTTGGGTGATGTTAAATCAATATTTTTGATTTCAGGACAATTAAAAGAACCGCTTACCGGACTGCCTATAAGGGGTTTTTACCAAAAAATAAAACACCGTCCAATGGATTTCGTTGGTAGTAATTAGTTACTTTCCACACGTTAGCATAATCGAAATTCAAACTACCTCCAAAATACATTGCCACTGGATTGAAAAGAGTAATTTGAGAAATATGTATGCTCATTTCTCCAAGTTTGTTTGCAATTCTTACTGCCGCAGTAGCACCACGGCTATGACCGTAAATTTCCAATTAATCCCCTCTTTTATATCCTTCTTTCAAATATGCTATAAAATCATCGTCACAGCAACCAGTTGAACTAGTAAACATTCTACCACCTTTGCCTTCAACTAATTGTCTTAATGCAGGATTTCCGCTTGCATCAAGGCCTCCTGCACCGTAAATCCCAGCAACTGTTGTATGGGGTTTGGGTTGCGTCATTAAATGCGCCATATGGTTCAACGCACTCGTAATAATCCCCTGCCGCAGCCCATCCCAAAAGTTACCGCCAGCAATTGTGGCACTAATACCGCCACTCAAACCACCTGCCGCTATCATGGCGGCTTGCATATAATCTTTACCAAAGCCATTATATACAGTGCTATTACCGCTGCTCGCAGCAAAATTAATACCTAAAGCATTTACACCACTTGCTATAGAGGATGATACCATCCCACTAAAAAAGCCACTGCCAAAGTTGCCACCACTAGCTTGGCTTATCAGCCCACCAGTAATACCATGCATACCTGCCTCAAAAGCTGCCTTGCCAAAGGATAATTCGCTGCCAAACGCACTAGAAGCAACCGCCCCTATGCCAAAGCTGATGGCACCAGATACAGCACCTACTACAGCCGGACTTCGAATGACAAGAAATATCTCGACTAGGTGGGTTTCGTTTTTCCCTTTAAATGCAATTGCTTGAAGAAAATGTTATGGGTAACTAACCCTCCAATTCATTTTATTTAGCTGTTTTACTGTAAGTCTGTATATTTTATAATTGGAATGAAATAGTGTTAATGAATCTTTTACACGATTATTTAACAGGTTTTTGGGCATGAAAATAATTTTCAATGTGCTGTCACTAAACCTAGATTCTATAAACTCTTCCCAAGATGTGTTATCCACAACAGATGGCACCGAATCAAATGGCTTAATAATATCATGTGAACCGATATAGTTTATTGTATCAAATAAATTTCTTTTATTGGAAAGAATTTTATCACCATCCCAAATTAATTTATAATAAACTGTATCTTTCGAATTGTTTATTAGGGTTAATTTGCCATCTCCGTAGTCATATATACAGCCACACAAGAAAAGAAAAAGAATGAAAAATCCTTTTTTTATAATATTCATATTCTATTTTTTAGGTTCCAAAGGGTAACGTATTGTGAAATCAGGGGCCAAATTATTTCCGAACCACATATAAGCATAGTTATTTGCCCTTAATTCAGTCCAGTAAAAACTGTGGTTACCTCCGATACCAGTAGCCATATTAAAAATACTAGACACTCCAATGGATAAATAAAAGTTGAATAATCCTTTCCCATCAAAATTCAAATCTGGACTATGTTTATAATCTAAATAATGTCCATACTCATGCTGCATAAGGCGAGTTTCTCGATCACCATTAACACCACCACCAATAAAAATCCCTATACCTGGTAGTGTTACAGCATCATAATCTTTAAGATTATCATTTTTATAAAAATCAATTCCAGGATATAGCTTTTTATCAACATTCATTTTATGCCATTTTTGTTTCGGTTTCGGATTCGGCTGATCCTTATCTCCCTCAGCCAAATGCGCCACATGGTTCAGTGCGCTGGTTATAATCCCCTGCCGCAAACCATCCCAAAAGTTACCGCCAGCTATCGTGGCACTAATACCGCCACTCAACCCTCCTGCCGCTATCATGGCTGCTTGCATATAGTCTTTCCCAAAGCTATTATATGCGGTACTTTTTTCTGTGCTATGGCTAAAATCTATACCTAAAGCATTTACTCCACTTGCTATAGCAGATGATACCATTCCACTAAAAAAGCCACTGCCAAAGTTGCCGCCATCTGCCTGGCTTATAAGCCCGCCAGTAATGCCGTGCATACCTGCCTCGAAGGCAGCCTTGCCAAAGCTTAGCGCTTCACCAAACGCACTAGAAGCAACCGCCCCTATGCCAAAGCTGATGGCACCGGATACAGCACCTACCACAGCAGATTTGCCCATACCATACCAAAAGGGTACGCCATTAATTATATTGTTTATACCATTAGCAGTAACTGAAACCGCCGCAGCTATGGCTACTACAATTAAAAAAGGACAATGACCATCTGGGTCTATATACAATAGCGGATTGTTTCTGCCATAGCCAAATCGGTTATAGTCTTGTGTGCTAAACAGGTCTGGCAACACATCGTCGGCACTTAAAAAACGGCGCAATACGGGGTCGTACATGCGGGCATTCATATTAATAAGGCCAGCCTGCCAAAGGTGCTCATGCCCTGTATAGCCTCTATCTATCAACAGATTGGTGCTTGACCAGTTATTGTTTACATCTGCATCGGTGGTAGCCGTTCCGCTGGCATCAACCCATACTTTCAGGTTGCCCCAAGCATCAAAAAAGCGTTGTTCTACCATTGCGCCTGTGGCATCGGTAATGCCCACTATGCTACCTATCTGGTCGCGGTGCAGGTAATAATTTTTAGCCGTGCCAATACCACTACTCGTTAAGGGTTCAATTTTTATATAGTTGGCACCATAAGGGCTGCCGGTTATATAGGTAATCAGCTTGGCGGTGTTGGTACTGCTGTTTTTAATAATTTCTACCGAATAATCTGCACTATAATATTTAGTGGTTATAGTACCATTCTTGTCATCGGCAATGCTGTACCTGCCTTCCAAAATATTGTATTCAAAATTGAGCTCTTCCGTTGATGGCAGGGTAAGTTTTTCTGTGTACCTCAGTTCGTTGTAGGTGGCTGCTACAAACCCCCTATTTTTATTAACAACTATGCCGCTGATATTTAGTTTTATATTTTGAAGTAGATAATCTGCGCTGTTAAAGTTATAAAGCCCCAATTGGTCGTTACTAGTCATGCGGCCACGGTTATCATAGGTATAGTTCAGGCTTATATTTGCGCTACTTATTACATTTTCCTTGGTGGTTTCTTTGGTTAATCTATTCAATTCGTCATAAACAAAATCCTCGGTTCTATCTATTTGTTTACTATTGTTATTATCATAATATTGGCTTTCCCTTTTTGTAAGCACCCCTTTATCTATATCGTAGGTATATTTAAAATCAAAAAAAGTCTTGGAGGTTGCTGTTTTTTCGTGTTTTATTTCTGTTAAGGTGGCATTATTAGGGTCATAGGTATTATTAATGGTATACCCATTAGCATAAGTCATCTTGGTGGTTTTACCCCAAGCATTTATTTCATTTAGCTCCCATATAAGTTTAGTATTTGTGCCATCGAATTGTTTTATTAGGATGCCAGTAGTAGCATCGTACCCATTTATTATGGTAGTAGTACTGTTAAAAGTGGGCAAATTGACAGTAGAATTGTTGGTGGTTGTTTTATCTACTTTATCTACTCGACCATATTTATTGTCATCATAAGTGGTGGTGGTGGTAATAATAAAATCAGGCGTAGTTTCAACTTGCTTAATGGGTCTAGAGTAGTCACCATATTGGGTTTCATAAGAAAAACTAAGGCTACTTTTATTGACACCAGAAATTTTTATTGGCAGGTTTAGGGCGTTATAGCTATAATCGGTATAGCTAATGACTTTATCTGGATCATTTTTTATGGTTATGGTAACTTTTTCTATTAAGCCCTTATCGTTATAGGTATTAATGGTTTGCGTGCTTTTAGGGTTTGTTTCTTTGGTTAAACGACCTAAAATGTCATATTCATACGTGTAAGTGCCGATACTAGGGTCTATCTGGCTGGTTTTATTACCCCAACCATCTATTGTAAAAGTGTTCTTTATGCCTTCGTAATCGGTTTCCCTAAGTGTTCCATTAGGAAAATATCTATAATTGATAACGCCCCCATTGTCTTGCGCCCTAATGGTATGCCCCATGGCATCGATGGTTTTACTGCTTTGTTGATAACCATCGTCTACTGTTACGGTAGTGCCTTCGTAGCAAGAGCTAATTTTCTTGCCAGTAAAAGTAGTAGTAAGTATGGGCCTGTTTAGATCGTCATAGACAGTTTTGGTCCATAAAGTAGGCTTTCCCTTACCATCATCATAAAAATACGGTTCAGAATAGGCAATCTTATTACCAAGTATATCGTATTGAATTTGGCTGCACACAAAATCTTTTAAAGTTTGTGTTTTGGTCATCACCACACGGTCGAATACATCATAATAGGTATAGGATTCCGAACTTCCTAGCGGTGTTTTGTGAATATAATAAACAGCCCCTGTGGGAATAGACTGATCAATTGTGCCAATTTTCTTCGTTTCAATAGTCACAGTAAGTGGGGCGGGAGTAGATGCCAAGTCCGGGTCGGCCAAAGAGCTGCTGGTATTGATAACATTGCCCCAATTATCATAGGAATATAACTTTGTATAGCCCAAAGGAGATACTTCTTTAGTTACTTTACCTGTTGCATCATAATCCGCTTTGGTAGTAAGACCGTCAGGCGTGGTGGTCGACGTTACAAACCTATTAGAATTATCATAGTTATAGGCAGTGGTTAAAGAAATAGTATTTGCATTATCTGTGACTGTTTTTTTAGTTACATTCCCATATTTATCATAAACATAACTTGTTTTTATAGATTGTGAATTATCATCATTGTATTTAGTAACAGATTTAGGTAACCCATTAGCAGCATCATAGCTTGTAACATCAAGGGTAGAAAAGCTAAGCCCGTCCTTATAAATAGTAGTGCTGTTTTTTGTTATTTTACCATCAAAAAAAGGTGCGCTTGCGTTGGGGTTGTTCGCATTTTCGTATTCATAACTGCTAACTGATGAGCCAATATCGTTAAAATTGGTATAAACTGTTTTAAGTTTATATCCATTGTTGTCGTCGTAAATATATTTCTTACTGCTGTTTATTTTTTTTAAGTCATCAACCGAAAACACATCAGTTGCTAGGGTAAGTTCTTGCTTTTGCCCCACACCCAATTTCGCAAATTTTTGATAATTAGTAGTGGTGGTGGTAAGAAAATTGGCAAGCCCCCCATAAGTGCTGCTTACAACCGCATTATCGTAGAATGGGTCTTTGGTTAATATGGTCCATAATACTGTTGTTGTAGGGTGTTTAATTCTAATAGCTGCGGCTGCCCCTGTACCAATCTTCTCCGATTCGTAAGCATCTGAACTAAAGCATTTTTGAAAACCAATATAGCCCTTGCCATCAAAATTTTGAATTGCATTTTGGTATCTATACTCCTTGGTTAAAATTTGAGTGTTATTATTAAAAAGGGTATGTATTTTACCCACTAGATATACACTCGGATTTTTTCTGTGCACATAAAAGGGGTATTCTAAATTTAATTGAGGCTGGTATATGTAAGTAACTTCGCCAGCATTGGGGCCATCTCCCCTATAAGACCCCAACCGGTCAATCATATTCCTATACTCTATTTTTTGCACTATCCCAGAGCCATTATCAACCTGTTGAATCTCTTTTTCCAAAAAATTGCTGTTGTCAATGGTAAGTTTAATGTTTCTAGCTAGAATAGGGTCGTGTATAAATAGGCCTACATTAGAAACATTTAGTTTATCAAAATCAATTTTAGGCAAAATAAGGGAGAAAGGGGAAAATGGAATTTTCTCAATAGACGTTTTGGCAGATGTTAAAGCACTAAAAGTTTGTACATTGTTGTTTGTTGTATTCTCGAAAAAGGAAATACTATTTACAATACTTGAGTTAGCTATATTCGGCAAATCATCAACAAGAAGGTAAGCAATGGTGCCATTGTTATTATAAACAGCCTTACCAATTTTATTGAAAATAATAATATCAGATTTGCCGTCATTATTAAAATCAGTAACAATAATATTGTGCGTTGCATACCTAGTATAATTATAATTATCTGGTTTTCCATTCCAAAACTTATCCCACCAGGATGATTCACTTATATTGTTGTTCTGCGCCGATTTTAAATAAGCAATTTTTTGGGCGGTAAAATCTTTGTCAGAAACAAGATACTGGGTGCCTGTGGCGGTGTACATTTTCCAAAGGAGTTTTTCACTCTCCATTTGTTGGTACTTTTGGGCCATATCCGAGCCATCCCCATTATCATTAGACGGTATTTCATATACTTTATTTGGGGTAATAAAATCAGTAAGTCCATCCCCATTGAAATCACCAAAAAATAACGGCGTATTTTTAGTAAAGTTACTTAAAGTAATATTTTGTAAACTATTAAAAAGCGTTATTTTACTTTTTAATAAATCTATTTTATAAACCGAATAAGAAAATTTAACCCTATCTACCACCATCAATTCAGGTAAACCATCACCATCCAATTCTACAGGATAAATTTCTTTATCATAAAACTTTTCAGTTCCTTCGTATAGTACAGTAGCATCTACAGTAGCAGACTTATTTTGGTTTCCAATATCCAAGAAATAAATGCGATTTTTCCGGGCAAGGTTTTCGTTTTCAATGACTAAAAAATCAGTTAACCCATCATTATTAAAATCTCCTTGCAAAAATTTCCGCTTAGATTCATCCCTAAAAGATTGAGGCGAGTTTTTAGCACCCATATTTTTTTGGTTATAGCCACTTTTAACTTCTGTTTTTATTTCAGTTACACCTCCAGTTTGTAAATCTTTGATATTAAAAATTAGGTAATCGTGCAAACTTTGTAAATCTTGCGAACCATATGTTGCAACCGTTCCTGTATATTGTTCATTTACAATAATCAATTGGTCATCTTGCGTAACGGTGTTGCTGGCACTAAGTATTTTGCCAGAGAAAAGCTTGGTATCCGCATCATTTTTTATAGCTCCCAAATTAATATGATTGTTCAACTCGTAGCTAGCCCCTGCCTTTATTTGATAAATTGGTGTATTTTCTTGGGAAGAGAAGTTGCTATAATAGCCAGAAGTAACAGCACCTAATCCAGTGGTATAATAGGGTATTTTTATAGCCCCATCAATATTTAAGGTGGCGTTACCCTGAGATTGTACCCCATTATAATCAAATGTTAATCCATTAGGTAGTGGGTTCCCCGCTTTATTGTAAAGTTGAATACCAACAAGCCTTTCGGTGGTATTGTTCTGGATGTGGTCGTATATTAAAGAATAAGTACGCTCTGCACTACTCGCATCCATATAACCGACAGTTATTTTACTTAATACTTTATCGGTAACATAATTAATGCCCCTTGAGTAAGCAGTTAAAGGTGTATTCCTATTAGCGTAGTTGAATTTTATATAGTATTTGTCGGTAGTTATGTCTTTACCCCCATAAGATATTTTTTCTAAATAGGGTACATAACGAGTAACGATTCCATTGTTAGTTAAATCGGCTATTAATGTGTAGGTATAATGAATTTCATTGCCAAGCGCGTCTGAAATGGTAGATATATAATAGTTGCCATTTGATTGTAAATTCTTGTATTTAGAAATCTTCCCATCGGGGAATTGTACAATAAAAGGATAGTCTGTCGAAAAATCTTTTGTTACTTTAATAGTAGAAAATTTCTGCGTTACAAAGGTATTAGATTCCGCTCCTGGTACCAGCCTTTGCCCATCAAGGTAAAAGGGATCACTTCCATCGTTTTGCGCCCCAATGGTCATTCCATCAATTGCTTTACTTTTACCCCCGATGGTAATCATAGAAAGCCCTGTTATATTCCAGCCCCAGCCAGCCATGCCATTACCACTTTGGCTGTTATAAGTCAATGAGATATTGGGTTGAAAACTATTAACCCCTTTTTCCACCTCAATGGGTAATACATAATTAAGCGCACCCACATCCGACACGCTTAGTTCCCCTTTTATTGAAGGTAAATAATCATCTGAATTGCTTGTTGTTCCAAATGTGGTTATGTTTGTAGGGCTTTGTGGAGTTTTTTTAGCATATCCATTTGTGCTATATCCTAATGGGATGTTGATGGTGGTTTGGGCCCATGAACACGAAATGGTAGCATATATTACTGACAACCAAAGTAGAATTGATATTTTTCTAGGCATTTTCATTTAAAATTTTAAAATGTATTTAGTAATGGCTTGTCCGGTGGTTAGTGTGAACAAAGCTTTATAACTCGAAGTAGTAATACTAGTAAACGTACACGAAAATGGATTGCTAATGTTTGTGGCATCAGGATAATACAAGATACAATTTCCTAAATAGTCGCTAATAAGTATACTACTTATTTTACCTATTGCGCTTCCTTTCCAAGCAACACTAACCTTCGAATTTTTTGTAGGGTTTGGATAAACAATTATATCGTTGCTAATGGCTTGTAATATATCTGGTGTAAAGTTAGTTGATGGGCCAGGAGGTGTAACTATGCTGCAATTAGTTGTAATGCCTGTTCCATCTCCAGCATTATCATAGTTAAAACAAATACTAATAGGGGTTTGTCCATAACTATAGGTAGAGGGCTGTTGACTCGATTTTAGTATGCTATTAGAACAGCTGTTATTTAAAATATTGGCTATATTCTCGTAATAGTTAAGATAAGCATAATTTGTTTGATAAAAAAAGCTTACTAAGTCATCATAGATTTGTGTAGGAATAGTAACGGATGCAGGTAAGGATAAGGGATTAGGCCTATCATATATAAGGGAATTGCTATTATTATATTGTAATGACTTTACTTTATAAAAATCGGCAGGATGTTGAGCAATGTCATTAATAAAATTTGAAGCTGGTTCATCTGAAAAACCCCATCCAAATACATTACCGTTTAAATTAGAAACAACACGTTCACAACTGGTATTATGCAATCTCTGTCCTAGAGAAACACGACCATATCTATTTCTTAGCATAAAATCTGACTGGTAAATTACCTGGTCAGGCGAATATTTAAGATGATCTGTCAACTGAAAAAAATCTAAGAAATCTGTGTAAGCCGTATGGCTTTGGTAAGTTACTACCATTAGCTGCCCCGACTTAATTATCTTGTCGGGCAAGTAAAATTTAAACGACTTGCCACTAATAAACCAATCAGATAAATTTATATCCTTATCGCTGTAATTATATAATTCAATAAACTCCCCCAAATGATGTCTTTTAGTTTCATAACGATTTACTTGTAGCATTTCGTTAAAGGGTGTATTATAATAAACTTCTGTTATACTTATTTGTGATATTGCAGGGTTATAAAACCAAAACATTAAAACAAATAGTATAAAAGTGTTTTTTAATATCAATGGTTGAAAAACTAATTCGTCTTGGATTTTTTCCATAGTTAATTATTTTGCAGATAGCTTATATGTTATTTATTCTCTTTATTAAGTTTTGTAAATGAATAGGTTTCTCATCAAGTCGCCCACTATTCAATGCGGCCAAAGACCTTGTCATCTCTTCAGGGTCATTTACATATTCATAAGGCATTTTAGCAATAGCCACAATTTTTTTTGCATTATTTGCTTGCCGAGATTGTTGGTAATATTGCGCAGCCAGGATATTTACCTTATCTATCATGTGGGAGTTAGTTACAGAACCAAGTTTATCACACAACTTTAGGATGTTTTGTCTAGCCAGTACAAGTTGATTATTGTTTAGGTTAAGTTTTACCCTCCGAATATTGCTTTCCAATTGCTCACCGAAATTTGAAGCTTTGGCATCCAGAAAAGTCAAAAGGTTTTCAAATGTGTGATTAGATTTCTTTCCCATATTATTATTCAAAGCCAGCATTTGCGCATCAAATAAAGATATTGCAGACCAAAAAGTTTGCTTTTTATCATGATTATTTACTTCTACATTCAATAATAAATCATACCTTTTTTTATACTTGGATAATCTTCTTACTTGCCCTAGAAAAAAGCAATCCTGGCTATCTACATTACTGATATATTCCAATGATTTGTCTAAAGCCTTTGCGTGATTTTTGTCTTTTATGTGTTTACTGCAAATTAATTTATAATGCTCCCTAATGGGCAGGCTTCTATTTACATCAGGACTTTTTATTAATAAAGCGTTTAACTTTTTCTCTAATGCAGGCGCACCAACCTTTTCAAACCTATGTTTATGTTTTTGTTTTTCATTGCTATTAAAGGATATAATTTCCTTGTTATTCCTTGGGTTTATATTGTCAGCCTTTGCCTCTAATAATCTGATTACTCTACTTCTATTACCATTTTGGGTAGGGTTTTTAATGTCAGAATATTTTTTGTACTCTTTACCAACTTGAGGTAAAAGTGCTACATCGAAATTAATTTTACGCAGAACTACTTTATTGCCCAAACTAGCTTTCAAATATTCTTTGTTTAATGCCTGCTTAATATCTTTATTATCTGGGTTAGCGCTTGCCGCAATTTGAAGCATATTTACAACATCAACACTTTTGTTTAAATTACTTTTTTGCGATAGAATTGTTTTTCTATACCCATTGTAAACCCTTATTTCCTGTGGGTACAATTTAATTAATTGCTCATAAACTGCTATAGCTTTAGAAAACTTTTCCTTCTTTCTAAAATCTGCGGCCTTTTTTAAAAGGGCAGGTAAACTCTCGTCAGTTTCCATACCTTCAATCGCTTTGACAACATTAGAAAAAACAAAGGACGGAACAAATAAGGAACATGCACTTAACAGGCTACTTTGGATAAATTTTGTTCTGGAAATCATACTAATTAGGTAAGGTAAATTAAAAAAATAAAGGGAAGATAGGTTATATTTCCTATATTGTTTGATCTCTACGATAATTTCTGTGTTGGACTTCCCTTTACGATACAAATAAACAATAATTTATTGAAACTGAAAAATTTTTTTTATTAATTAATGCTTAGAGCCTGTTTAAATTTAGTTCTTTAGATTCACCAGTCTATCCTTTTTGGCATTTATTGAATAAAAATACGAATAATTCGTCCTAGCAATATAAAACATAGTTATATGATATACTTATAAAAAGACATTTTTTATACGGTATTTTTTTGCAGTTTTTACGCAAATTTTTTTGCAGTTTTTACGCAACGTGTAGGCTACTGTGTCCCTATGGGCTATTTTAAATAACCCACCAAAATGAGGTTTGAATATTTTTACAACTACAAATTTGCTTGATTTTATTCAAGAAGCATAGCTATTTGTATTCCCTTTCTATTAGTGTTTTGGTATTTTTACTCCAAACAACCCGACCAAACATGAAAATTATCCTGCTCGTTATCCTCTCCTCCCATTTATGCATATCCTTTTCATTTGGCCAAGGCACAACTTTCACAAAGGCAGATATTGAAGCTTTGGCAAATTTTATTGAAAGCCAACAACTCCCCAATGGGGCCATAAAGTTTTCCAAATCACCCGAAGTGGGTGGCAAATTCCTGGTGAACCCTTATTTCAACCATATTGCATGCCTTGGCTTGTTGGAATCCAGTAACACAGCGAAGTGCCAGGTCATTAAGAAATGGTTGGCTTGGTATATCAACCACTTTGACGAAAGGGGGCTTGCATACAATTATTATTACAATGACCCTATTGATCCTACCCAAGATTCCCTTTGCTTAAAACCGGATTCCTGTAAATTGATTGATGCAGAGGACAGCTACCTTGCCTTGTTTTGGGATTTATTATATCAATATTACCGTGTATCACAAGACAAGTCAATTTTTACGGGGTCTTTGGACACAGTTTTGCAATCGGGGGCAAAATATTTAAAGGATAGTTTAATGCAACCTGATAACTTGTCAATTGCAAAACCCAGTTATGCAATCAAATTTCTAATGGATAACAGCGAGATTTACAAAGGGCTGCTGAGCCTGTCCTTGATAGAAGGGGAAATATATAACCATGGGGCAGAGGCAGATTCCCTTGATACCCTTGCGCAGCGGGTAAAACAATCAATTCAGACAAAATTATACCCTGGCTCAAAATTATATTATCACAGTTTGGATATCAATGGTAGGGCTACCTATGTTGACCCCACCAAATGGTATGATAGCAGTGGGATTGTCGCTATAATTTGGCCACAGTTATTTGAAATAGAAACCACTGTCAGTCCTATTTCCGTTTACCAAAGGAAAGCCCTTAATAAAAAATTCCCCTATTGGACATCCTTCAGTTATTACCCAAAAATGGATGATTACACTTGGCCATCCATTGGCTACGCATTTTCAAAGGCAGGCGACACTGCAAATGGTTTCAAGCATACAGACAACATAAACAAAATTTTTGTGGCCAATAACTTTGATAGTCCCTGTACAGTTTCTGATGCAGGTTGGTTGATTATGAATATGGCAATACGTTTTCCGCCAGAAAAGAAAGCTATTCATAAACGAAAAGTGGTTTCCAAGAATTGATTTAAATGCTAATAAAACTCCTGAAGTCAATATAAGTGAGGAAGTTACAATAATTCATTAACCTTATGTAATCACCTATATCTAACCAGGAATAAATTTTTTGTGATGCTTAATGGAATTTTGAAGCATCGGATATAAATCTTGTATGAAGTTCCGTGTATTATCCAAAACTGTTAGTGTAAAAAAGTCGATGTCTAGCTGGGGTGCCGAAGGAGGAAAAAAAGTCGAGCCGGGAATCTTTACTTTATATGTAAAACCATCTGACGATAAATTCATAGAATACCCATGAATAAAACGATTACGAAGTTGATTTATTATTAATAAATGAGATTTAAAATAAGATTCGTATTTATTCAAGCATTGATAAAGTTTATCGTTGCCTCGATAACCTAAACTTATCAAAAGTTTAAGGTAATTAAGATAGTCATTCAGTGGGGTACTTATCGGTGGTTTTTCTTTAGTATGAATAATAATTTTTTTTAAAATAACCTCTGAAAGCGCAACAATGTTTTCATAAATTGAAGCAATCGTCAATATGAAATTTTGAAAATTCATATCTGTAATCTCCTTATAAAATATTTTGTCATCGCATTTATAAATATATTTAAAAGTTGTTGTAATGTCAGTGAAAGTACAATCCATTTTGTAAGGAAGAGATGAAGGGTTTCCACTAAGTATATCATGCCCTACATTTTCAATGTAAGCAAAATAAATCATTTCGCATTTCCTAAACTTAGTTTCTATACTAAGAAGTATCTCTGAAATTGTACTTAATTCTACTTTTAACTTAGCATTAATCAACTCATTTATATCAAGCACTTTTGAAGCGATAATTTTCCGCTGCACAGTTGTTAATAATGATGTCCGTATTGAAACAAATGAAGTAAGGTTTACATTTTTTTCTACCATGTTAAATTAGTTCTATCTGATGAACGATCAATATCTGCATCAACTGTTTTTAAAACATCCTTTAAAAATTTTGTAGCAGGCATATATTCAGGCAAATTACTTATTTTAAGGCGTAATAGATTTTGCAAGTCAATATCAACTTGGAATGGTTGGCCCGCAATTCCAGATTTAACCCCTGATATAGTAATAGCGAAGTAACATTCCTGCCTGATTGACTGGTATAGATCAGTATTAGACTCACTAATATCATTTGCAATCGTATAAGCTTCAATAACTATATCCAATAGATGGTCATCCTTTATATGGAATATTGTTAAGGTGTCAATAATTCTATCTACTCCGATGCCCATTTCCTTATTTGAGCGGATATGGTATAAATACCAAGGCATAATTTCCAAAGTAATTGCATTGCTCGGCCTTAGATATTCAAGCATATTTTTTGCATAAAACAAATGCCCTCCTTTACCATCAAGTGTCAAATACCACTCTAGTGCCATTTTGAACATTTCAATTTTATAGTCTTTACAGTTATCAAAGAGATGTGAATGTTCGCCATGTGGAACAAAATCATATCCTATTAACGTTTTTTGACTAACCACTATGTTTTTTTTATACTCATATCGTTGGGTAAAATAGTCAAATACTGGCCTTATCCCTATAAAACACAAAGCAAGGTTGACACATTTTTCAAGTTCATAAGTCAAATTAAAACGATGGGTATGATTTAAAACAAGATTTGTAATCAATGAAGGATTGGCTGTTTTATTATCAGATAGCCAAATAAAGAACATTTCTGCTTCCTTTTGTCTAGCTCGTTTTAAAAAATCAATGCAAACCTCATAAGATTGGGTATAACCTGCAGCAATTAAGCTTTGTAAACCACTAGCTAAGTTATAATTATTATCATTGTTTTTTTTATTAAAAACATTCAAAATAACGTCAATATCATTTTCACATATATCTGTAAATCCAGGAACGCGGCGTCCATAAATGGAGAGCAATATATTGTCGACATCACTTGAATTTAATTTCTGAAGTGCCTTTATCTCAGACCAATAAAAATCATGGTCCTTGAAAATGTAATATGCTCCAGAAAGAATAGAACCTGCGTATAAATTAAAAATGCTTGGAGAGGTTTCGTACATTTTATAATATAGTTTCTTAGCATATGTTGGGTATTTTTCAATAAGTCTATCCAAAAAGAGATTGAAATAATAAGACGAATATTGTTGGGGCATTAGATATTGAATGATACTTTCTACAATTTCTTCAATATCATATTCAATAATCAAATCATCACAATTCTTTCTAATAGTTTCTTCTTTATCATGCCTCTGCATAATACCAATTTCTGACCTGGAAAAAAGCTGCGAAAGTTTTTCGGTAAGATTTCTAGGCTTGAGTTTTGCATCAACAGCCTTGATGAATGGAAGAAATTCTATTGCGATTCCCCATTGCTGAAACCAAAACAGTTTTTCTTTAATCTCGTTTTTTTCCAACAAGTTAAACTCATGAGCATTTTTTTCAAGAAAATTTAATACAATTTTAATCTCATCATTGTTATGATAGGGATTACTGTTTCGTTGTGTTGAAAGAATACTTCTTGGAATATCTAACAGACATTTTAAAACTTCAATTTTAAAAGTATCTTCATTTTCCAAAGTATATAATATAGTTAATGTGTCGGTAATATTCCTGCGTAATTTTTTTACTGCCCGACTTGATGGCAAGTAATATGTTGTAATATTCAAGGACATTTGGTCGGTAGCACTAATATCAGTTATTGTAAATTCTAAGTTTAACCATGATTTTAAAACTACTAGCCCAAAAGACAATTCTTTCGAAGTAAATGTGTTCAGCCTATTATTAAATTCTTTCAAAAAAAATTGTTGCCGTAAAAAATTGAATTCTTCAATTACATCTTTTCTGCTGAATGCATACACATTTGCAATTTTATTTTCATAAGTAAGGTTATATAAACGTAAAACTTTGCGAAAACTAAAGTCATAATATTCTGGCAGTGTCGCCAAGAATGAAAGCATTTGCACTATTTTAGTTAACGTTGAATAATTGAAAAGATTATGATTTACATAATTTTCTTTATAATCCTTATAAATTATATGTTGTTCATTCGATAGTGCTTCCAAATATATTAAAATTGTATTTTTAGCAACATCGGGCTTAAAACCAACAATATTATTAACCGTTGTTAATACTCGGTTAACTATTTCTATTTGAGAAGTATCTTTAATAAGTAAAGAGTAAACATTTAATATTTCTTCCAAAAATTTTCCATTAGGATCGCCGACCTCGTCAACACTACTTAGATTTATGATTATGTTATCAAGAAATTGAACAAAATCTCCAATATAATTGGCTACTTCTTCTCGATTGATCTGGGACAATAAGATATCACTATAATAATCTGGTTTAATGCATTGCTCATACCTACCATCCACAAAATTGTTTTCTACAAGTAACTTTAACGCTAATGATGCCTCATTGGTATCAACCTTATGTAAGTCAGCAAGTTTTTTTACAACTTCGTTGTCATTATAATTGAATGGTTCGATTAATACTATCTGTTGTAGAAAATGTTTGATTTTAATTAATGACCAACCTGTTTTTTCTGTTACTAAATTATAATAACGTTCAAAGTAGTTGCCAACATATTCCTTTACAAAATCATTTTTTCTGATCATAGGAATAGACAATCCTTTTTGAATGGCATTAAGGATTGCAACAATAAGTATAGGTTTTCCATATGAAATTTCTATCAAGTTCGAAATAAGATTAAAGTAATAACCACTGTTGATATAACTTAAAAATAATCTTTCCGTATCGGCCCTTGTTAATGGACCTAATTTAATAGCTGGCAATGATGCTTTATCATATTCTTTTAATAAGGTTAATGACTTAAACGCATCAAGGTTACGTGCCGTCAAAACCAATTTAATTTTATTTTTCGCCCCAATACATAACGAACGAATATCAGAAATCACTTCCGGCTGATAATTATGAGCATCATCAATAAAAACAATATAGTTCCTTCCCCCCAAGAGAGATCTATTTAGTTTATCAAAATCTATATTTCGATTCAGAAGCACCAAAGCAGACCAATCATCCAAACTATCAATTTTTGTCTTAAAAAACTCTAAAACTAGCCTTGTTTTGCCAATACCAGCCTCTCCAGTGATTATTAACATTGGTTGATCACCATTTAAGAATTGGCTAAGACTTTGTAAGTCAACATCTCGTGCTACAAAAAGATTATTTAGACTGCCAGGTGAAAAGTCGTTTTTTTCTAGGTTAAGTTTAAATACATTCCTGTAATCTTGTAGTTGCGCTGTATTGAAGCCGTCCTGTAACCACAATCGTAGTAGTGGGTGCTGTAAATAAAGATTATATAACTTAGCCCCATCCCAAATCAAACAAGTACATTTTTTTTTCAAATGGTTAAGTTCTTCATCAAAAGTTTGTTTTAAATCAGAAAATTCTTGTGGTAAAAGTTCGATATTTGTAAGTAATACATAATAGTTTTCATCGTTTAAATCTGAAAGCTCAGATTTCACTTTACTTTTAAGTCCCCTATAATTTTCTATTCTTGATCCTTGTCTAAACTTATATTGAAATCTCCAATTTCCTTGTAAATCAAGATAAGAGCCAGAAAACAACCCATCAATTCCCCCATCTTTTCCAGATGCAGAAAATGGTTGATATTTTTTGCCAAATTCAAAAGTCAATAAGGCATTACAAAAGATGGTAAAATCTTCATGATTATAATTAGCCCAGTTAATCTTATCCATATTATGTGTTTAACAGTCAATCGAAGATATATTTGTTTACTAACTTAATATCGAAAGTCCCATTAAATAACAACAATAATTGTTAAGTCAGATTATACTGTTTAGAAATTATAAATACAATGAATAACGAATTTTAATTTGCTAAATGTAAAAATTGGTCCCAGTAGAAACCGGGGCCGCAACCAAAACTAACAATATAAAAATAGGAAAAAATACCTTCTGGCAAAATGAATAGTGATATATAAAAGAAATCTTTTCTCATGGAATACCTAAATAAATTTTATTATCCTTTCCTTTTACTTATCACCCTTGCCTTTATTTGTTTCCTCGGTTTAGAAGTACAATGGTGGGTTTATTCATTGATGTTTGTCAGCCAGGAACTATTTGCAATCAACTCGAGGGTCTCCCCAAAACTGTTTAAGCACCTTAATACGCCCAACATCGCAGCCTTGATTATTATTACAGCTTTTATCTTGAATAGTCCTCTAATCCTTTTATATGCCTTGGTGGTTATGGAACGCTATGCCTTTGATAAGATTGTCAATGCAAGGTCCCTATTGTTTCTTTTCAGAAGAAAATGGAATTTGATTAGTAAGATTTAATAGAACAGTTTAGCAAATGGTGTAGGAAGTGTAGATTGTATAGTGTTTTTATAACCTTTTATTGCCAGTTTGCTAAAAATGGCTTTAAAGGTGTAGAGCGTGTAGCTCGTGAAGCATTTTTGTAAACTTTCTTTTATAATACCGCTTTGTAAGCCTAAAAAGATCTTATTGGTGCAGCTAGTGTAGCCCGTGTAGTATTTTCACAAACTTTTCTTTGTTGTATAATATCTCAACTAAATTTTCCAACCTTGCTGTCCCTAGAATTTTAGCTGCATTTCTGTAAAAAAGTTTTCATAAACCCTACACTAGCTACACTCCCTACACCAAAACCTCGTTTGCTATGGGAACCCTATGCTAAAATGGCCCTATTCGTATAAACAAGTTCAGGAAAACATTGCACAAGCTACACTCGCTACACCTTCCACTTATGAATACTTTCAATCTAAATTCGCTTAGGCGTATTATTTGAAAAAGTTTACGAAATAACTGCACGGGCTATACTTGCTGCACTATTGACCCTAAAAAGAATTTGTCTCTAATAGTCCTAAAAAAAAGAGAGGTTACCCTAAATCAGGATAACCTCTTTGTCATTTACAGGTTGCCTTGTAGCTTACTTGCACCCTAGCTGACGGGCCTTGGCGGTAACAGGATTTTTACAAGCAACGTGCCAAGCCTTTTTTTAATATGTTCATGAATTCCCTTCAAATAATGGCTTGTTTTGGCACGGCGTTTGGGGACGCGCATTGGGCTGCAAAAAGAACAATTGCAAGGAAACCCAAGAAACTTTATTTTCGCCTAAAACAGGAGCGTATGTAAACAAAAAAGCAAAGATTTTAATATAAAAACATAGCGTAGGTTACTATTCCAGTCAGAAAAACGACCAATTTTTAAGAACAACGGAATCAGTAAGCGTCGCACCCCATGGGGTGTGTCCTTACTTGCATTCTAGTTGTTCGGGTCTTGGTCGTCCCTTCTGATTTAGATGTAAGCTTTAGGTTCACGCCCCTGTTTATTTTTAACCATTTCTGCCATCAGGACCAGTGGCTTTTACAAGCTGCATGACGACTATTACCACCTTAAGGACAAGCCTCCCACCACCAGAATGTGCCTGCATGAATCCGGCATAAACCACATTACCAATTATTACCAAATAAAAATCAATGAAAAGAAGAATTGCTGTAGTTGCATCCATGGCTTGCATCCTACTATTTAGCCAAATAGCTAAAGCCCAATACGATTATGATTTCAGTACGAGCCAGAAGGACATCGACGACCAGTTAACCAAGGAAAAAGAAAGCGGAGCGCTGTCGCTTTGGAAGATTGCCCAATGGACAAATTACCTAATCCTCAATAAACATCGGTTCACTACCAACCTAGGTGATTTTGGGTTTGACTATTATGAGAAATATACCACGAGCGGCAAGAAATACGGGATAATAAAACTACCCAAAGACACCATCACCAAAGCAAAATTTGAAATTATCAGTGGGGCTTACGAATGTGGCGTTGTCGTTTCAACCACTGACAAGACGGGCATAGTGGACACAACGGGAAAACTTGCCGTCCCAATCGAATTCGACAATGTAAAGTCCTTTGATTTCAAGACAGGTTATGTAAAAAGGAATGGGAAACTGGCTTTGATAAGTTTTTCAGGCAAGTTATTGACAGGCTTCCTGTTCGACATGGCCTCTGAATTCTCCGATGGCGTGTGCCAGGTGGTCATAAATGGCAAGGCGGGCTTCATAGACAGGAATGGGCAATATTTAATTCAACCGCAATACACGGGCTTGACAGATTTTTTTTATGGGTTTGCCGTTTCGGGCAAGGAACAATGGAAACAAATCTCCAAGGAAGAGGCAATCGTGGGCCGCAACAAGACCGTGGGCGTTAACCTTGGGTATAGTTATACCCGCCTTACCATCATAAACAAGAAAGGCGTAAAAATTTATATCGGTGATGAAAATGACGATGATGTATCAATTTGCAGTAATGGCCTGGCTGTAATCAGCAAGGAGGTCAGGAGCAATGGAAGGACACTGCTCCAGGAGCAACTCATAGACAACGAAGGAAAAGCCCTTATCCCTTACAACAAAGGCTTGTGGGTCATTGCCATTACAAAAGACTGGGTAATAGTAAAAAGCTCAGGTACAAATGGCATTGGCATAACCAACTTGAAAGGCATCGAAATATTGAAACCCACGCTTTACAACATCACAGGCCTTGTATTTAGGGGCAACGAATTGGCAAAAGCTTACTTCGACGAGGAAAATTTCATGTATATAGACAAATCCGGCAAATGCGTCAATTATGATGGCATTGCCTGCCCCACAAAAGACTAAACATTATTACATCAAACAAAATAAACCACATAAAATGCTGAACGAAGAATTGGAAAAATTGATAGGCTATGCACTTGCCGACGGCGTGCTTACTGAAAAAGAAAAATCTGTCCTGATGAAAAAAGCCGGGGAATATGGCGTGGACAAAGAAGAGCTGGAAATGATTTTGGATGGGAGGCTTTTTGAGATGAACAAAAACAACAAAGCTACCACAACAACAAAATCAAACAAATTTGGCGACCTTGACAAATGCCCGTCCTGCGGGGCTGCCGTGGCTTCATTTTCCGCTAAATGCAACGATTGTGGCTATGAGTTCAAAAACCTAGGCGCAAACAAATCAGTGGAGGCGCTTTCGGCTAAGCTCCAGGCAATCGTCGATGCTTGCGAGGGCAAATCCTATAAACATATGGTTGGGAGATTGCATGACAATGAGGAAAGTGCCAGGAGGGACGATGTCCTAACTAAGCAAAGGGACGTGATTAAAAACTTCCCAATACCAAACACGGTTGATGACATCCTTGAATTGCTTCATTTCATGTCCCCTAAGACCCGGATTTCCATCACTTCCGACAAGAACGTGGCTGCATGGAGAAATAAATTCCAGGAAATACTAAGCCGAGCCAAAGTGGTTTTTGCCAATGACAGCAAGATGCTTGCCGAGTTGGAAAAATACGGCAGTATCCAAGAAACCTCTAAATTGGACAAGGCCACACTATTATACATTAGCCTAAATTCAATTGCCAAAAAAATCCTGCTGTTTATTGTAGCGTTGATAGTAATGTGTATTGTGTTCGGCTGCCTCCAACTATTTGGCAACAGTGAAATTTCCAAGGAGGAAAAAAGGTTGAACGGCATAGAAAAGGCAGTAATCGAAGATATTAAAGAAAAGAACCTCGATGATGCAACAGTTTTATTGAACCAACTTGAATGGTCGGTCACCGATGACACGCAAAAAACATTCATGGACAATTACTTAAAGGTAGAAGACAAATACCAGGCAAAAAGGGACTATTGGGAGAATAAAAAGACAGAGCTTGAAAAGCTGATTAATGAAACTAAAACAAAAAATTGATATGTCACTTTTCAACAACAACAACGCTGCAATGGACGTTATCCGTTGCGACGAGCCAAGTTACCTCATTTGGAAATGGTCGCCCAAGGGTATGAATGGCGACAGGCAAAACGCTATCCGCTACGGCTCCAGCCTAAGGGTAAAGGATGGCGAAGCGGCGGTTTTCGTGTACAGCCAAGAAGATGGCCCCATGCAGGACTTTATCATGGGGCCGCACGACAGCACCATCAAGACTGCCAATTTTCCCATCCTTGCAAGCTTGGTGGGCATGGCTTTCGGGGGCAAGTCCCCTTTCCAGGCAGAGGTTTATTTCATCAACCTGCAGGGGAACAACCAAGTAAAGTTCGGCGCGCCTTGGTTCGACGTGCCAGACCCCCGCTTCCTAGACTTTTCCGTGCCTGTTTCAGCAAGGGGGACAATCACCTTCAACATACAGGACTGCCGCAACTTCATCAAGCTGAACAGGATGGCTGCATTTGACTTGGCCAGCTTCCAAAAGCAAGTGAGGGACTGCGTGAACAAGCGGGTGAAAAGCATCATTGCCAATGCCCCGTCGGAAAAGCAAAGCCCCGTGCTGCAGCTTGAAAGGCATATAGGGGAAATCTCCGCTTCCATACAAGCTGCACTGGCGATGGAACTTGAAAATGACTTTGGCATCGTGCTCAAGCGGCTTGACTTAGGCGCGATAGATTTTGACAAGGAAAGCCAAGGCTACAGGGAACTAAGGCAGGTGACGGCAACGCAGGTGTCAAGGGAAGTGGAAGCAAAGACAACCATTGGCATAACAAACTTATCTGAAACCATGCGCATCCAAAGGGAAGGCACGGAACTACAGGTGCAGGGCAACAATTTTGCCGTGCACCAGCTCAACCAGCAAACAGCCATACTGAAAGCCGCAGCCGAGAACCTGAGCAGCATGGGCAACGTGGGCTTGGGCGGCGGCGGGGGGTTCAACCCAGCAGGGCTGGCCATGGGCATGGCAGTGGGTGGTACGCTGGGGGGGCAAGTGGCCGGCATGATGGGGAAAGTTGGGCAAGCCGCCCCGCCGCCCGTGCCAGGGGTATTTTACCATGTCGCATTGGCGGGGCAGCAGTCTGGGCCATTCAGCCTAGTTGAACTGGGGCAGCTTTCAAAAAGTGGAGGGTTCACCAAGGGCCACCATGCGTGGAAGGAAGGGATGCCAGCTTGGGAGCTTGCTGCCAACATCCCAGAGCTCACACACCTTTTTGCCATGCAGCCACCGCCACCACCTATACCAGCACCATAAAACAACGACAAATGAAAATCAATTTTATTAAATTATCCTTGGCCATAGTAGCCTCGGCACTTATATCCTTTGGCTTCTATAGTTCCGCGCAGGAAGGCAACAAAACTTTACTGGCAACATGCAGCATGGTGGTGTTTAGCCTTGTATTAGGGCTAGCTTTAGGCACAAGGGCTGCAGCCCCCAGGGTAGCCCTTGTGACCCGTGCCGTAAGCACCGTGTTTTTCCTGTTTGCACTATTGGCCAATGCCTGTTTTGCATTGGCTTTGTTTTCACCAACGTTTTATGTGGTGGGCTGCGGGTTGGCCCTTTGCACCTACTTATTGGTTATCTATTCACTACAGCATGAAAAAGCATAAGGCAAATACGATGAAGGGAAAAGGCGGCAAAACCAAGGGCAACACCAAGAAAGAAAAGCTTGAGCTGTTGGAAAAGGGCATTGACATACGCAAGAAGAAAGCCGAGTTGAAAAAGGAAAAAATGGGCATCAACGACTTGCTGGAACGCAAGCAGATAAGGCTGGACATAAAGAAGCTGCAATTGGAAAAAGTGGCTGAATTAAGGTCTATACTAGAAGCGGTAACCATAGACAATGCAAGGACGTTGGTAGGTAGCGAGCCTTTCCTTATCCCAATACTAGACGAAGAAGAAAAGGGGATAGTGATGGGGAAAATGATAGGCTTGATTAAACTGTTTTAAACAGCCGGTATATGGTGGCACATAAAAAATGGTATTCCCATCACCTTTTCACAACTCCTTTGCCAATGCCCTTTATTTAAAAGCTAGGCTTCTTTGCCCTTCCGAGGCAAAGGGAGACACTTTTGTAATACAATGCCTACGTTTGCCTCACCCGGACATTCAATAACAAGGAAATGCCCTTTCCGTCAAAAGAAAAATATTATGGAAGATAAAAATCAAATAAAAAGGCTCGTGGAAATAGCCACTGAAATCAGGTTCCAGTCATTTAAAGGGCTGTTGTTCCTTTCCCATTACACAGGCTTTGACATCCCTAAAACCTTGGCCTTGTTCAACCAGGAGGATTTGGATGGTTGCCCATGGCAGGATTTGCCAATTGTGAATGCAATTGAATGTGATGGCTTTGAGGAAGCTTACAAAGGGACACAGGAAACCTTGGGAAAGATGAAGTCATTGGGGATAAAAGCCATTCCATTTTATTCCAAGGATTATCCTATTGTATGGAAACAACTGCTGTATATGCCGCAAATACTGTTTATGAACCCAAGGATTATTTAAACTAAGGTTTAGGGTTATTGAGTATGAACTTTATACCCTCTATTTTTCTTTCTTTTCGTGCTATTTGTTGTTACCCTGCTATGTTCACATTTTAACTTAATATATTTTACATATGCTTTCTTGGGCTTCCCGGGGGCAAAGGAGCGCATTTGGAATATAGAATCCCTACTTTAGCCTAATAGAAGCAATGGACTGCAAGGAAATAGCCTTCCGTTGAAAAGAAAAAATGTATGGGCTAAAGCTGCCTATCCTTATCACTAAAACATTGCCATAAGCCTTTTGACAAAAATGACATTTTGACAAAATTTAATTTAAAAAATCGAAAAAATTAAAAACTTATGCCTTCGTGTCGTTAATCATTTTATGAAACAAGGTACTAAATATGAATATTTGACATACTTAATCTAATAATTAAAAATGCTGTAAAATAAAATATCTTCTTTCTGACATTTTAGGTTTGCTAACTTCTTTGGCAAAATAATTGTTAATGATTTGCAAATTTTCTTTATAATGTCTTAAACTATTATATGTTAACAAAAGAACAGCGTGACCAATTTACAGAGATTCTGGAAGAATTAGGGAAAACATTAGATATTTCAGCTACAGAACATGAAGCCGTTGAAAGAAGTTATGTAGCGGTCGGGAGTTGGCTTTCAAGGGTAGATTCGGAATTAGCACCATATGAACCTGTTATAAGCCCACAAGGGTCTTTTCGTTTAGGAACAATGATAAAACCAATAAATGAAAATGACGATTTAGATATTGATTTAGTATGTGAATTACAAGGTAAAAAAGAATCGTGGACGCAAGCCGATTTAAAAAAAGTAGTTGGAGACAGATTAAAGGCGCATAAGGGCTATGAAGCAATGTTAGACAAAGAAGGTCGTCGTTGTTGGACTTTAGAGTATGCAGAAGCATCAAATTATCATATGGATATCCTGCCTTCAATTGTGTGTGTTGGATATAGATTACAATTAGAAAAAGTTTTTTCTTCTTTATCTGCTTCAGCTTCAGATATGAATAGTATTGCTATTAGGATTACTGACAATAAAAGATATAATTATTTAAATGAATCTAATCCCGACAACTGGCTTAAAAGTAATCCATTTGGGTATGCTAAATGGTTTTTTAATAGGGCTGAAATACCTTCTATCCGTTTGTTTTCAGCAAAAAATTCTGTAAATCCTGTGCCCAGTTATGAAACAAACAAACTTCCACTTCAACGTGTCGTTCAAATTCTAAAACGTCATAGAGACATGATGTTCAACGGTGCTGATGATAAACCAATTTCTATAATAATTACCACCCTGGCAGCCAAAGCATATAATAAACAAACAAATATTATCGATACATTACGTGACGTAATTAATTTAATGGATTCCCCCAAATTGATAGAAGAACGTTATGATGCAGAAAAAGGAAGGATGGTAAAGTGGATAGGAAACCCTGTAAATGATGAAGAAAATTTTGCAGATAAATGGGCTGAAAATCCACAAAAACAAATCAACTTTTATAAATGGTTAGCAACAGTAAAAATTGATGTCCAAAATATCGTAAATCAAAAAGAAAAAGGTCTTCAATATATCAGCGAATCTTTTCAAAGGCCTTTTGGAAAAGAAATCGTTACAAAAGTATTCAGTAATTATGGAGACAATTTATTGAAAAGAAGGGAAAATGGACAATTGAAAATGGCTGCTGGAACAGGTATGATTAGTGAAATTGGGAGGACAACTATTCAACAACATAAACCATTTGGAAAAAATGAATAAAATTGACTTGTTACATCAAGAAGGAGCTTTAAAATCTTATTTCCCAAATTCTAAAATAATTCGTAACGGAAATAATGAAATTATTTGGAGTTCTGAAATTAGGCCTTCGGCATTAAGTAGCCTCTATACATTAAAGCTACATTATGAATATAAAAAGCAGATTAGAATATTTGTCATTTCGCCTACTAAACTAGCTTTAGCAGAAGGGAAAACTGAATTACCCCATGTTTACAGCACAGTTAAGCAACAACTCTGTTTATATTACCCTAAAGATAAGGAGTGGGATTTGGGGATGTATTATGTGCATACCCTAATACCTTGGGCTTCAGAATGGTTGATTCATTACGAACTTTGGGTAAGTACTGGTACCTGGCATGGTGGAGGCATTCCACATGAAATAGAAAGTGAAAAACAAGAAACAATCAATTAATTATGAATTATTAACCACCTGCCTTTATAAATATGGAACAAAATAAATTCAAAATACTATCTATAGACGGGGGTGGGATACGTGGAATATTTCCTGCAATGTTTCTGGCACAATTAGAAGCCAATTTAAAAGAAAGCGGTAATCCTAACTGGCAAGTATATCAAAATTTTGATTTAATATGTGGAACATCAACTGGAGGGATTATTGCAATTGCACTGTCATTGGGTATTCCTGCTAAAGTTATTTATGAGCTATATTATGATAATGCTAAAATAATATTTGGCAAGAAAAGACGAGTTATGCAATTAATAAGATCTGCTTATAAGACAGATAATATTGAAAGTTTGATTCGAAAAAAATTTGCTGAATTTAATAATGGTATAGACCCACGTTTAAAGGACTGTAAAAAACCTACATGTGTAACCGTATACGATTTACAAGAAGGTTGTCCTAGAATCTTAAAATCAAAATATCATCCCAAGTTTATAAATGATTATCATATACCTGCTTATCAAGCAGCTTTGGCTACTTCGGCAGCCCCTACTTATTTTAATCCATATAGTAGTTCCTATACAGATTTAAATGGGCTAGCCATTCCATTTCATAATAAGGTTGATGGGGGAGTTTTTTGCAATAACCCTACTTTGACTGCCATACTGGAAGCACAAAAAGCGTTTAGTAAAGAACTAAAAGATTTGAGCATATTATCAATAGGAACTGGTCATCAAAAGTTTTGTGATACTGGAATTATTAATAATACAGGATTTCCTAATAAAATCTTAAAGATGCTTTCAATAAAAAACAAAAATGATCAACGCAACAATTGGGGTATTTTATATTGGATTAATATTAAAAGAAAAAAATTGATAGAATTGTTCTTACAAGGTCAAACACAACAAGTAGAGAACATGATTAGCCTTATGCAACATGGTATAGGAAAACAGGAAGATGAACATTTTTCTTATGATAGGATAGATACTGAATTGGATGAAACTTGTAAAATAGAATTAGATGAAACAAATAAATCTAAATTGGAAAAACTTGCAGAAAAAGCTACCAGAGAATTTCAAAAAAGTGGTTCCCTTATTATTAGGAGGTATTGCAGTTAGTAGTTTAATCACTTTAATAAAAGAATTATCAAAAACTAAAAATATGGCTAACGCACACAATTTTTTTTTGAATTTTGAGCAACGAATTTCATTGCCAACATCAAAAAAACAAAAACTTATTGCTTCACGAAAAGCATTAGAAAAAAAAATCACAGACTATTTTAGGTTTAATACAACCTTGCCTATTCCAAAGTTCTATATACAAGGCTCATTTAAAATGGGTACAATGGTTGTAGACAAGGAAGGTACTTATGATGTAGATCTAGGTGTTTATTTTCTTACTAATCCATACGTTTTACCTATAACATTGCAAAGGACATTGTTAAAGGCTGTTACAAATCATACAACTATTGGAACTCAGCATAGAGAAAAATGCGTACGAGTTATTTATAAAGGGGATTTTGATATTGACTTACCTGTTTATTATAAATTACCCCAAGATGCACATCCATATTTAGCAACAAAAATGCAATGGGTGAAAAGCGACCCAAAAGAATTATGCGAATGGTTTAAAAGTAGGAAAGATAGAAATGGGCAGTTAGTGCGCCTAGTAAAATATTTTAAATATTGGGCAAATACGAGAAGTAGAAAAATGCCTAGTGGTATTGCATTTTCAATTTGGGTAGCTAAATACTATAAAGCAAATGCAAGGGATGATATTGCATTTTATGAAACGGCCAAAGCAATCCAGGAATCAATTTGGCTAACTGTAAGTTGTAAAAACCCGGTCACCCCCTTTGATGATTTCACAGATAAATTAAATAGTCAACAAAAAGTATTTTTTAAAACTCAACTAGATACTTTAATTAAAAATTCCAAAATGGCTTTGGAACAGAAGACATTAGATCAAGCCATCATTATTTGGACATATCAGTTTGGTTATAAATTTATAACTTAATTAATTTGCTCGAAATACTTTAGTCTAATGCCAGGAGGATTTAAACCCTCCAACCGTTTAAATTAATGTGTGTTTCTTATTATCAAATATAACTGCTCACTTTTCTATAGACTCCATTAGTACGTTTTGCCTATTATATGTTTTATTCAATTAAATCCTTCCTTCATCCGCAAAAGAATAGTATAGTTCCGGTGTTATTATTAGGTGGTCTTGCAATTTTATTTCCATTATGCACCCCGCCTGTCTTATCTTTTCAGTCATGGCTATATCAGACTGGCTTGGGTGAAGATTAAAGGAGGGGTGGTTGTGTGCCAGGATGATACCAACAGCAGCAGCTTGAAGCGCAACAGCAAATATTATCCTCAAATCCACGACAGTGCTTGTTATCCCCCCGGAAGATATGTCCACTATGCCCAACACCCTATTTGAACGGTTCAACAACAAGATTTTGAATTCTTCAATCAAGCCAATTTTCCCTTTATCCCAATTTTGAAGCAACAAAGCAAACGAGTCTTCGGAACATTGGATTTTTGGCCTGCATAATAACTTAGTGTTCCCAATATAGCTTATTTCAATTTTTGGTATTTCCATCCCACAGTATTTACCAAAAAAAACAAAGAGCGTGCCGACTGTAAAGACTTAAAACAAGCAATTTTTAAAAAGCTTGGCACGTTGCTTGAAATTTTTTATTATTTTGCTAACCCATTGCAGAACTGTTTGATTATGGACAACAAGCTTATCAGGGAAATAAACCCGACATTCATATTGAAAAAGCCTTCCAACATAGGGAAATCCTTGATTTCCTTGCAGGTAAAATGGAACGGTTATAGGTTGATTTACAGCACTAAACAAAGCATCCCGCCGAACTTCTGGGACAAGAAAAGGCAAAGGGTAAAGAACAACCAAATGACCGTCCAAAACGGGCATTATTATTTAAACGACTTGCTTAGCAATATTGAAAACGTGGTTACCACTAGCTTTAGGAAGGAATCTGCAAATGGCATACCGACTGTCCAACAAATCAGGAAACACCTGGACGAGTTTTTCAAACGGAACGAAATGAAAGAACAGGAGGAAAATGCTGTCCCCACATTTTACCAACTGATTGACAGGTTCATTGCCAACGATATATTGTACAAAGGGAATAGAAAAAGCGAGGGGACCATCAAGACCTACCGCACCACGTTGATGCACCTTAAAAACTTTGAAGCTGCGGAAAACTACAGCCTCAGTTATGCCAGCATAACCCTTGAGTTCTTCTACAAGTGGGTAGCTTACCTGCGCAGCGTTGGGGTTAAAGAACAAAACAGCCTGAACAAGTATCTTGCATGCCTAAAGGCATTCATGTCGGAAGCTGTCGACCTTGGGTTTTCGACCAACATGGAATTTCGCCGTCGCAAATTCGGTGTGAGCCAAATTAATGTGGAGAACGTTTATCTTACTGAGGCAGAAATCCTTGAAGTCTACAAAGCAGACGTCTCCCACAACCCCAACCTAGAAAACGTCAGGGATGCCTTTGTCATCGCTTGCATGACAGGAATGAGGTTCGGTGACTTCTCCTCCTTGAAAATGGAACATATACAAGAAATCAACGGTGAAAGGTTCATCAGGAAAAACACATTGAAAACAGGCGAGCAAGTAATAATCCCACTTACCGATACGGTCATTGAAATCCTCGGAAAGTATAAGGACACGCCCAAGGGCTTCCCAAAAGTGCCTTCTAATCCTGTTTTCAATAAGCAAATAAAAGTAGTATGCAAGGCGGCTGGCCTGGATGTCAAAGGAAGGTTGACAACAGACCCCTCGCTACCACTTTACGAATGTGTTTCGGCACACACGGGGAGGCGGAGCTTTGCGACAAACGCATATTTAAAAAACATTTCTATTGCTTTTATTATGAAACTGACCGGGCATCGAACCGAAAGATCTTTTATGAAATACATTAAACTGACGCCCCTCCATGCCGCTATACAGTTCGGCAAGATGAACAACATGGACAAAAGTAAATTGGCATTGAAAGTTGCTATATAAAAAAAATATTATATATAAATACATTAATCTTGGAAAATAACACGATTCAGGGAGCAGATTATTATAAGCCAGAAACAAAACAAATGCTGGCTGTTGACCTAACCCTTTTGTTTATTGAAAAATATTTTGAGGAAATGGCCATAGAAAATAAGCATTGCCAGTTATGTGCTTATTCAGATGTCAAAATTTTCGATTTTGAAAAATTCAGGCAAGAACTTTGTGAATCAAAAACGCTTTGTACTAATATACAACACCTTAAAGACATTTACCTTCCTATTTCGGTTAAAATAATATCCTTAACTGAAATTTACAATGAAAAAATTGCAGGGTTAAAAACATGCGAACCAGTCTTAGATTTACCCTATGGGGACGATATTTACTTATTAAATTTTGCTGAAAATTATATTGTTAGGGCAGAAAATAAGCGTGCTTTGGTAGAAGAACCTCCATTAAATGAATGTTTTAAATTTAGCTGCGGAAGGCTTCGAAAAGAAACGTATAAATTCTGTCTCGATATCAAAAAAATTCTTATTGAACAGTTGGGTTTTACAGACTTGGAAAAAAACAAACTAAAAGAAAAAGGGAAACTACTAATCAATGGGAGGCATGAGAATATTTGTTTGCTATTCTCCAATTTCATTGGTTCCGACGATAAAAACAGATTTGGCAATACCCTTGAAGAGGTAGCAATTTTTATATGCCAAAACTTCCAATTTACTTTGTCTCCCAAACCAAAACTTATTTCCATTTTCAACTTATTGAAAAATAATTGTGGAGGGGATGAAGATATAAAAGAATATGAAGCAAAAGATCTACTTAAAAAAGCAGTCAAACTGAATTGGATTGGAAATAACAATGCATTGTACTATATCTTTTATGAGTTACTCTATACCACAGCAGACAGGAAAGAAAAGGAATCGAAAGGCATTAAGCCAAAGGAAAAACGATTGTATATAGTTGAAAGTAAAGTAATGATTGTCGCAAATTTTTTAGCAAAAAAATTCACATATAAAGGGAAAACTTCGAGTTCAACAATAAAAAGTATAGAAGACACTTTAGCGAGGGAGACTTTTCAAATAGCGGAAAATAGAAAGCCAAAAGTTGATTGGGAAACCATCCTAGCCATTGATTAAAAACTATTACATATAAATTTCAATTATTGCCCAACATTAAACAGTTGAATTTTAGACAACCATTAAAACTGTATCAAAACTATCTGAGCTATCTCTAAAGTTAAAACATCGCTTCTGTTTCCATGTAATGATTACACCATCAAGGGGCTTTGCCCATTCCGTTGTTTTGCTTTATATAAAAGCAAAACAACGACTCTTATAATCCCCTACACATAAAACCTAGGTGAAACATAAAGTGCTGCAATTTTTATACGGTATAAACTTGAGTAGCCGTATAATTTTCCGTAGAAACGATTCTTGAATATTTGCTTATGACAACAGCAGATAAACAAGGGTTAATAGAAACCATAGGCAAGGCCATAACGCAACTCCTCACAGAGTCTGTCAAAACCTCCCAGAATTCTATAAACGAATGTCTGAACGGACTGTTTGAGAAACAATCCGAAAAAGAGCTCCTTACACCAAGCGAGGCATGTGCTTTTTTACATATTAGCAAACCAACCCTTTATAAGCTTATAAACAGGGGCCTAATAAACCGTACCAAAATCGAAGGCTGCAAGAGGGTGTACCTAAAAAAGGGGGACATTCTACTGATACTAAAAGACATCCGCAAATACAACAGATAAAAACTTTTATCAATAATAAAAACAAACAAAAATGAAAAGAAAAAATGAGCCACAAGGCTTAAAGATTGGTGCGTACGACCGCATAAAAACTATGGCAAAACCTACCAAGATAGAATGGTTAGGAGGCAAAGTTTATGAATTAGGCGTGTTCACAGACCCCTCGGACCCTACCCAAAAAGCGTTCTATGGCCCCATTTCAAAAGATTACGACATACATGTTTTACATGTAAAAAATGTTCCTGTCCCTCTTTTCGAAAGGGCACTTGAAATAATTTACAGGACCACTTACACACTTTCTATTGGGGCCCACCCTTCCCTGGGCTATATAGCTGTTTCTGTCGGCATTAAAGACACTCAATTCAAAGGCGAGGCTTATGACAAATTAAAAGCCTATTACTATAAAAAATTACATGAATTAACTTTTTTACATGGCGAAAACCCAATTACAATAAATTAAAAATTATGAAACAAGTTACACTTTTTAAAAATTTCGTTACACGTATTTGCGAAATATCCTTTTATATGCTGGCTTTCCAAATTTCATCTGGTAGGTGGCTTAAGGAGGTTACAAGCTATAGGGAGGCCTTGCAAAATGTGGGCAAAGAAGAAGCTACAAAATTAAAACAGTCCTTGCCTGCATTCACGCCGTCCGCTTCCTTCATTGGCCGGAAGGACATTAAAAATATCCGTGAATACACTGGGGTATGCCATCTCGATTTTGACAAACTCGCACCAGAAGACCTTGCAAGGTTAATTACCGTTGTAAATGCCATCCCATTCACATACATGTCCTTTGTAAGCCCGAGCGGAAATGGCTTGAAAGTCTTTGTAAAGGTTGACTCAACCTTGAAAAACCACACCGCCGCCTACCTGCAGGTACAGCACTTCTATGAAGGCGAGACAGGCTTTAAGGCGGACGATGCCTGCAAGGATGTAGTAAGGTTGTGTTTCATTAGTTATGACCCCAACATTTACTACAATGAAGACAGCGAAATAGTGCATATAGATATAGATGACGGTAATCTATTGAAAACTGTACCCCGAAAAATGACATCGACCCTCATTCCTATAGTGGATATACCAAACAATTTGGCGATTACTGGGCATGCCGAGACTTTTCAACGGCTTGAAGCATATGTTTCCGGGAAAATGGAATACAAGGAGGGCAACCGGAACAAATTTGTGCACTATTTTGCCTGTGAGGCCAATCGACGGGCTATACTTAAGCAGGTCTTGATGGAATATTCCCTCTCACGGTTCGACCTCCCTAATGAGGAGGTCTTAGCAACGATAGAAAGCACTTATAGAAATAATGCGCATGAATTTGGCAATTTCACGAAGGGGGTACTTCCAAGTGCACAGGAGGTACTGCCTGTGGATGACCCCGAAAAGGCAATCGACCCCGATGAAAGTGCTGATTACCTGAGGGACACGCCAATGATAGATGATTCCATTATACCCTTATTGCCTGGCATTATAGCATCCGGGGCGGCCATGTACACCGAACGTAGGGAAAGGGACACTTTCATCGTGGCTGCCATCGTCATCATTAGTGGATGCTTTCCAAACGTTAGCTGCGAATACGCTGGTGATACGGTTTTCGCAAACCTTTACCTGATGGTTCTTGCCCCTGCCGCAAGCGGAAAATCTGCCCTTAAAGATGCAAAAGAATTGGCAAACCAATATCATATTGCCCTCTTGGATGAAAGCAAACGTAAAAAAGCCGAATATCTACGCAAGAAAAAGAAAAAGAAATCTAAGGATGATGATAGTGAACCAATTGGAGACCCACCAAATTTTGAGATGTTGTTCATTCCGGCCGACACCAGCAACTCAATGATGCTTTGGCAAATGCAACAGAACAATGGCAGGGCTATAATTGCCGAAACGGAGATTGATACGTTGTCTGACTCTATCAAACAGGATTGGGGTATGTCAAGTGCTACATTAAGGTGTGCATTTCACCATGAAAAGATTGCCAGCGCAAGAAGGCAAAACGATAGTGAATACATTGAGGTAGACAAACCGAAGCTTTCACTAGCCTTATCGGGAACACCCAATCAAATATCACGGCTAATAAACTCAAAAGAAAATGGTCTCTTTTCAAGGTTCTTGTTCTACGCCTATAAAGTTGAACAACGTTGGAAAAGTGTATCACCTGCAAAAGAGGGTCAAAGTAAAACTGAGACATTGTCTGCACTTTCAAAGGATGTAACTGATATGGCGGTTTATTTGTCAAACTCAAATACTGAGGTACGTCTCACAGAACAGCAATGGGGGATTATGAATGAGCGGTTTAGCAAATGGCTCACAGAAACAACGATGTTTTCCGATGAAAGTTCCGGGAGTGTTATAAAAAGGCTTGGACTGAGCATGTGCAGGATTTGTATGGTTTTTACAGCCATGCGCAAATATGAAAGTAGAAGCCTTGATGAAATAGTCTATTGCACGGACATCGATTTTAGGAGTGCGCTCAAATTGATATTCATGTTCCTCAAACATAGCATGCTCATTTACAACAACCTCCCGAAAAATGAGGGTGAAAACATGTTCAAGGAAGGTGACAACAAACGTAATTTCTTTGAGGCCCTGCCAAATGAATTTAAACTGAAAGAGGCTATAGAAGTAGGGAAATGTTTTGGAATGGCTGAAAGTACAGTGGCACACTTCCTTCCTAAACTTGTGGGAAAGACTTTGAACCGTGAAAAATTGGGGCTTTATTCAAAAATATATCCCAAACAAAACACACAGGCATAGTAATTAATCTTGCAGACCTTGCAACCTTGCAGACCTTGCAACGTTGCAAGGTCTTTCCTACTTTGGGGTTTTATAGGTTGGAGTTTATCATTACGAGTCACACAAAATCTTGCAACCTTGCAGACCTTGCAACGTTGCAAGATTTTTGTGTATAATGTTTTCACGATAAAGTATGATCGTTATTGAAATAAATATATAAAAGAAAAAATGCAATAATAAATAGTATAATATATAAATAAAGGTAAACATCATTATAAGTAATGATGAGGGTAGATATATTTATTAATTGTTTTCAAATATTAATATTTGAAAACAATTAATAATGCTATATATAGACCTTAATTGTAACACTGCATAAGATATTGCAATATATAAAACTCCAGAACCGCAATATTGTAGCACTGGCTATTTATATTGCAATATGTATTAAAGGTTGGGGAAGTGTAACATACTGTCAATGGCTTTTGAGGATAATATACGCACAGACCTTGCAACGTTGCAAGGTCTGCAAGGTTGCAAGGTCTGCAAGGTCAATATCATATCCTATTGCAATAAAGATAGCATGTGGCAGGCCAACCATTCAATAATCAAGGTCAAACAGAAAACATTTCAGGCAATATTCAGGAATATTCTTCGGATTTCCGGGACAACCACCGGGACAACCAGCATTAATTCCTGGGCATTAAAAAAGCCCAGAACCCGCGTCTGACGCGTATTCTAGGCTTATATATGGTGGTGTGAGCCGGGATCGAACCGGCGACACAAGGATTTTCAGTCCTTTGCTCTACCGACTGAGCTACCGCACCATTCCTTAATGGGCTGCAAATATAAGGAGTTATTTGGAAATTTTAAAACTCTGCACAATATTTTTCAATTTTTCAGTAAAATAATGGCTAACCCTATTGAGCATACAAGTTTTTCGGTTTGCCCCTCGCCTTTGGAGAGGGGTTGGGGTGAGGTCTATACTAAAAAACTTTTATTTACCTATGTCTATCTAAATTATCCCTTTCCTCTTATATTTTGTAACTTGCAGCATGGCAATACTGTTGAACATACACCCGCTTAACCCCAATACACGGCATATAAAAACCGTTGTGGATTGTTTATTGTCTGGCGGGGTTATCGTTTACCCAACCGATACCATCTATGGCTTGGGTTGCGACATATTCCAGCACAAGGCCATAGAAAGGATTGCCCGCATCAAAAACATAGATCCTGCCAAGGCACAGCTTAGTTTTGTTTGCAACGACCTGAGCGACCTAAGCAAATACACCAAAAGCATAGACACCCCGCTCTACAGGTTGCTAAAAAATTATTTGCCAGGGCCTTATACCTTTATCCTGCCAGCCAGCAAAGAAGTGCCCAAGATATTGCAGACTAAAAAAAGCACCATCGGCCTCCGGGTGCCAAACAACCTGATTGCCCGCACCATCACAATGGAACTGGGCCACCCAATACTATCAGCCTCCTTGCCCGGCGAAATGGTGGAGGAATTTACCGACCCAGAATTGATTTACGAAAATTTCAAAAACTTGGTTGACATAGTAATTGATGGCGGCGCAGGGGGCATGGTGCCCTCCACCATTATAGACTGCACCAAGCCCGAATACGAAGTTATCCGCATAGGGGCGGGGGAATGGGATGAATAATGTGCTATTTTAAATGCTGTATTTTGAATTTTAAATGATAGGGCTATTGCTCAAAACCATTGTAGGCGCTGTCAATGCTTACTTATGACTTATTACTTACCACTTACTACTTCTGCCCATTTATCCATCTTCGTTTCCAGCAGTGCCAGCGGCATACTGCCATCTTTTAATATCTGGTCGTGGAAATCGCCAAGGTTAAACTTGCTTCCTAGTGCTTTTTCGTATTTGGTGCGTAGCTCCCTTATTTTCAATGCGCCAATTTTATAGCCTAGTGCCTGCCCAGGAATGGCCATGTAACGTTCTATCTCGGCAGTGGCACCCTGCTCACTGATCGCTTCATTGTCCATCATGTATTTAATGGCTTGTTCCCTTGTCATGCCTTTTGTATGGATGGCCACATCTACTACTAGGCGTATAGCACGGTGTATCTCATCGCCTAGGGCACCCATGTATTGGTAGGGATCCGTATATAAGCCCAGCTCTTTGCCAAGGCTTTCGCAGTACAATGCCCAGCCTTCCACATAAGCATTTTGGCCGCCAAAACGGCGGAACTTGGGCAGAGTGGTGTCTTCCTGCTGCAAAGAAATCTGGTAGTGGTGGCCGGGGATGGCTTCATGCAAAAACAAGCTTTCCATACCGCTGGTGGTGTTAAACTTAGTAGCATCTAAAATGGGTACATAAAAAATGCCCGGCCTGCTGCCATCTGCACTTCCTTGGTTGTATTCTGCACTTGCACTAGCTGCCCGGAAGGCTTCTGTTTGCCTTATTTCAAATTTGGTTTTTGGCACATGGATAAACTCTTTTTGCAATTGGGGCTGCATGGTTTGGTGTATTTTCTCAAATGCCGCCAACACCTCCGTAGGTTTCTTGTAAGGCATAAATTGCTTGTCTGTTTTCATAAACTCAAAAAATGCAGGAAGGTCGCCGGTAAAATGCACTGCGTTTTTCACGCTGTCCATCTGGCTTCGTATGCGTTTTACTTCGCTTAAGCCTAAGTTGTAAATTTCATCAGGTGTTTTCGTGGTAGTGGTTTGTTGCTTTGCTAAAAACGCATAATAGTTTTTCCCATCGGGCAAATCGGAATAGCCAGACGTGGCCCTTGCTTTTGGCAGGTATTCGTTTTGCAAAAAGTCGCCCAGTTTTTTGTAAGCAGGCACTATTTGTTCATTAATCAGTTTTGTGTAAGCTGTAGCAAACCTTTTTTTATCGGTATCGCTAAACGTTGCTGGCAGTTTTTTAATTGGGCCATAAAACAAGTTCTTAGTAGCATCGGTGGTTACCAAGTCTTTCATTTGGGGTATCATTTTCACCACCAATGCCTTGGGCAATACATAGTTGGCCGCAATTCCTTTTTTAAAATATACAATGGCACTGTCTGCCCACGCATTAAAGGCCGTGCCTCTTTTTATCCAGTTGTCGTAGTCTTCCACCGTTTTAAAAGGTTGGGCGCCTTCCCCGCTGCCCAACTGCCCCATGGTTAGCGTAAGGCCAACGAACTGGTTAAAGGGCATGTAATTGTCGGGATACTTCAATGCCTCGGTATAAATATCCAGGTTGTACTTGAATAGGTCATAGCTCAGTTGGTCTTGCTCGTTTAGCTTGCTTTTGTCAAAAGCGGCAAGTAAGGTATTGTACCTGTTGTAAAACCGTTTTGTAGAGTCTCTGTAAGCATCCGTGAAGTCAATTGGCAGCTTGTCGTTAAACCGGTTGTCTCCTTCAGTGGTGGCATTTGTTGGGAAAAACTGTAGTTCCTCATCATGGTACTTTACAAACAAGGCAGCAAGGTCTTTGTCGGGGGCTGCTGGCTGAGTAGCCTCTGCCTTTGTTTCGCTGTTCAATTTGCAAGAAGCAAAAAACAGGGTAGCTATCATTAAAAAAATGGACGACTGTTTCATAAGTATTTTTTGTGCAATAAAAGTAAGGTTATTCTAAATTTTGTGTAGGATTTTTTTTACCACAAAGTACACAAGGATAAGAAACACAACGTACACAAGGTGATTTGCATATATTGGCACAAAGAATTTGAGTAATCACCAAAATATATCAGTTTCCCGAATTGCTTTGTGTTTCTGTGCCCCCTATTTTTTGCCCCTTTAGGGGTTGGGGCGGAGTTGGGGGTAAGTGTAACGTACTACTTACAAATAGTGAATTCCATTGTGTGCTTTGTGTAAATGCTTTGTGAACCTTGTGGTTAAATTTTCTTTTTTACCAGTTCTTTACGGATGTATATTAGGATAATGGTCTATGGTTTCAAATACAAAACGGGGGTTTTGCTGCAACAACGTAATGAATTTTTCTAGGCTGTCGGTATAGTTGGGCTTCCTAAACATGCGGTCGTGTGATAATATAACCACATGGTTTTGATTGTGTACGTGCCCCCTTGCCAATGCACTGTCCACCTGGCTTGCTATTTTTTGGGGTGTTTCCACAGGGTTTTCTGTTTTATGGTTAAAGCTCCATTCCACGTCCCATCCAGCCACTTTGTAGCCACTGCTGTCCAGTTTGCCACAAACAGGCCTTACAAGGCCAGAAGCTTTTATTTTGCCATCGGCTACCCATGCGCTGTTGCCAGGCAAACGGATTATTTTAAATGGCACGGATAAGGTTTCCTGTGCCTTGTAAAAATCTTCCAACGCCATCTCAGGGTGGTGGTAAAAATATTTATAGTGGCCGCTTGCGTGCGTGGTGCTATGGTTGGCCAATAAAATTTCTGGGTAGGCTTCTTTTATATTGTGTACTATTTGCTTTAAGTTGGAACTTTTCACATGCTCGCCCACCATAAAAAATGTAGCTTTTACATGCAGTTTTTTGCACAGTTCAAAACAGGCAACAGTGCCGTTTTGTGGGCCATCGTCAAAGGTAAGGTAGATGTATTGCTTAGTACTGTCGTACGTTATTGGCTTCCATTCAAATTTGTCGATAGGCTCGGCAGGCATTATCGCTTCTTTTTCCTTGGCGGTATTCCCTGTAGTGCCAGTTTTTTTATTGGGTTTCACATTGCCGTTGCAGCTTGCCACCATCAATACAATCAACCAAATGTTCATTGTATGTTGCCTTCTTCTAAAGTTCATCTAAACTAAAAATTTAATGCGAAGATAGTTAGAGTAATGAGGAATAGAGATGCTGAATATTTCAATTCCAAATTAAAGCAGTTCTTGGCTAACCTAAATAGTGCAACTTTAAAATGTACTTTGCTATTGACTCAAAAAATAAAAGATGCAGATTCGTTTATGCGCTTGCCAACATCGGATAAAGCAAGGGACAGTGTTTTTAATTCTTCCTGGGTGAACTTAGCATTTTTGCCATTCACGGTATTGCCATTAAGGCGTTGGTAAAACCATTGTGGCGTTTTTTTAAAATAGGTTTTTGCAAAGTACGACACAGACAATGCTGGCAATACATTTTTCAATTTCTCTTTCAATAGCAACGCATTAATTTCTTCTACAGTTTCCTTTGATGCTTTAATCATTGCTTTAGAAAATGCGGTAGGTTGTTTTGCTGCCAGCTCATCTATTTCTTTGTCTATTTCCGCCAACTGCTTTTTGTTGGCATACCTAAACTTCTCTTTTAGTTCTATAATTTTTTTATCCATAAAAAGTTTTTTATCCCGCACTCTCGAGGGCTTTTGTTTACAATTCTTTTAGCTTTTCAATAATCTGTTGAATTTGGTAGTTAAACTCGGCTTGCATTTTCGGTGGCACTTTTTTTAGTACCTCAGGTAAAAAAGCAAATCTTTTTCTAGTTGCTTTTTTGGTGATAATTTCTTTTGCATCCATCTTCTAATTTTTTAGCACTTCAAAAATAATAACAAATTTGTTATTGACAAGACTAGTACTCCACTTTTTTAAGCTTTTTAATTCCTTTTGGCAAATGTTTGCCTCAAATAATCGGTTAGTGGTAGCCTGTTGACCCACATGTTATATAGGGAGTGTCGCCTATACAGATAAAAGGGTTTTCGTAATCCCGCTAAAGGCAGCAAGTGATGGTTATTTGTTCAAGAAGCGACTAGTGTAAAACCAATTCCTTACTTTCACATCCCATCATTCCAATCATAATTCATGACCAAGCAGCAACAACAAGAAAAATTTACCGCAGCATACAATACCCTTAACCCCGAACAACGCCTTGCCGTGGACACTACCGAGGGCCCTGTGATGGTAATTGCCGGGCCCGGCACAGGCAAAACCCAGATTTTAAGCGCACGGATAGGCAAAATATTGAATGATACAGATGCGCAGCCCGAGAACATACTTTGCCTTACCTACACCGATGCGGGCGTTGTGGCCATGCGCAAGCGCCTGCTGCAATTTATAGGGGCCGATGCCTACAAAGTAAACATCTACACGTTCCATGCTTTTTGCAACGATGTGATACAGGACAACCTTGCCTTGTTTGAAAAAACTGCCCTCGATGCCATTTCCGAACTGGAAAGCATTGAGCTGTTTACCGATTTGATTAATGGTTTTGAGAAAGACAACCCCCTGAAACGCTACCGTGGCGATGTGTATTTTGAAATAAACAACCTGAAAAGCCTGTTCAGCACCATGAAAAAAGAGGGCTGGACGGCAGGATATATCAATGCATGCATAGACGAATACTTGGCCGATATAAAAACACGGGACGAATTTGTTTACAAGAAAGCCTACAAGCAGTTTAAAGCGGGCGACCTAAAGCAAAACAAGATAGACGAGGAAAACGAGAAAATGGGCAAGCTAAGGGCTGCCGTGAACGAATTTGCCAATTTCCAGGAGCTAATGCGGCAGCGCAACCGCTACGATTTTGACGATATGATCAACTGGGTAATAAAGGCATTTGAGGAAAACCCTTTCTTGCTGATGAATTACCAAGAACAGTTCCAATACCTGCTGGTGGATGAATACCAAGACACGAGCGGCACGCAAAACAAAATAGTGGCCTTGCTAATGGGTTATTGGGATGTGCCAAATGTGTTTGTGGTGGGCGATGACGACCAGAGCATTTACCGTTTCCAAGGGGCAAACGTGGAGAACATGCTTGCTTTTGCCCAGCAGTATGAAAAAGACCTGCTGAAAGTAGTGCTTACCAGCAACTACCGCAGCACACAGCCTATCCTGAACATTAGCAAAACACTGATAGAGCGCAACTATGAGCGGCTAGTGAACCAAGTGCCTGGCCTAAGCAAAGATTTAAAAGCGGCCAATGCCAAGTATACAGGCATTACCCATTTGCCTTTGCTAAAAGAATACGATACCCAGCGGCATGAAATGATAGACATAACCTTGCAGGTAGAAAAACTACTGCATGAAGGTGTGTTGCCCGGGAAAATAGGCGTTATATACAAAGAAAACAAGTATGGGGAGGAATTGGCTACTTATTTCAAGCTGAAAAATATCCCTTTTTACAGCAAGCGTAGCCAAAACCTGCTTGCCATACCTTTTGCACAGAAAATAATACTGCTGCTTCGTTATTTGGCCGCAGAGCATGATGCGCCCTATGGCGGGGACGAGATGCTTTTTGAGATACTGCATTTCGATTGGCTGCATATACCAGCCATAGATATTGCCAAGCTGTCGGTAGAAGTAAGCGGTAGGCTTTGGGGGGCCAACAAAACATCGCTTCGGGGCATTATTGCCGAGAAAAAGGCACAGCCCATGAAAGATCTATTCAGCTTTTCCATACACCCTAGCTTGGTTGCAGCCAGCAACTTGATAGAACAACTGATAAGCGATGTACCCAACATGACGTTGCAGCAATTGGTAGGCAAACTGGTAAAAGATGCAGGGGTATTGCCTTATATCATGGAACATGAAGATAAAATATGGCTGCTGCAGATAGTAACCGCCTTCTTCGATTTTATAAAGGAAGAAACCCGCCGCAACCCCTTTATTTCCCTGAAGGAAATGATAAAAGTGCTGGAATTGATGGACAAGGAGCAAATTGCCCTCCCCATAGTACAGGTAAGCGGCAGCGACAAAGGCATTAACCTGCTCACTGCCCATGGCAGCAAGGGGCTGGAATTTGAATATGTATTTTTTGCAGGTGCAAACGCCAGCAACTGGGAAAAGAAACGTAAGCCCGGCGGCGGCTACAGCCTGCCCGACACCATGTTTTCCTCACAGCCAAAAGACAAGGACAATGAGGAGCTAAGGCGGTTGTTTTATGTAGCACTTACCCGTGCTGAAAAACAATTAGCCATTTCATACAGCAAATACAAAATGGATGGCAAAGCCTTGGAGCCATCTATGTTTATTGCAGAAATACAGGAGGAACACCCATTGCAGGCGGAAACAGTTGCACTAGGCGAGGCTGTTGTATTTGAATTCAACGCCCTTGTGTTCGACAAAATATTAGCACCGGAAATAGGCCAACCAGAGGCAGATTTCATTACCCGGCTTTTGGATGGCTTTGCCATGAACGTAACGGCATTGAGCAATTACCTAAACTGCCCACTGAAATTTTATTATAACAACCTTATCCGCATTCCTTCTTCCAAAAACGAAGCCACGGAGTTTGGCAGTGCCATACACTTTGCACTGGAGCAGTTGTTCAAAAAAATGCAAAACAACAACGATACATTCCCCATAAAAGATGTTTTTGTAAGGGATTTTAGCTGGTACATGCACCGCCACAGGGAGTTTTTTACCAAGGAGCAATACGACCGAAGGATGGAATATGGCTATGAAGTACTGGGCAACTATTACGATACCTACATCAACCGTTTCCCCAAAGTGGTAAGCGTGGAGCGGATGATACGCAATGTGCTGGTAAAAGGTATCCCCCTGAAAGGGAAGCTGGACAAACTGGAATTTAATGGTAAAGAAGTAACCGTGGTGGACTATAAGTCTGGCGATGTTGACAAGGCAAAAGCAAAGCTGCTGCCCCCCCTTGACAAAGAACCCAACGGCGGCGACTACTGGCGGCAAGCCGTATTTTACAAGCTGCTACTAGATAATTATGACTTGAAAGACTGGAAGGTAACAGCCGTTGAATTTGACTTTATAGAACCCGACAAAAAGAAAAATTACCAGAAAAGCAAGGTTGTGGTTACGCCGGAAGATATTACCACCGTAACACAACAGATAACAACGGTTTGGGAAAAAATTCAAAACCGGGATTTTTACACGGGCTGCGGCAAGCCAGACTGCCACTGGTGCAATTTTGTAAAGAACAATAGTTTGGCTATTGCCTTGCATGAGATAGAGGAGGAGGGATAAGGAATTCAAATGAATCACTAACCTTATGCAGGTTTCCCACATTTGCCAAAAAATAACCACATAGGCACATAGCTTAATTTAAAAAGGAAAAAAACAGGAAGGGTGCATTTCAAAATTTCGTTTTTTGTTGTTTTCTATTTGTCAGAAACAGGGTAAATTTTAACTTTATTTATATAAGTAACCATCTTGGTGTTTATGGTTTAAAAAGAATCCTATATGGGGGAAATTTTGGTTACCCATGGGGGAATATTTCCCCCATATAGGATTTTTATTTTGGGCTATATAACTATATATGCCAACTTTGCATTAAAGGAGCAACTAAGGGCATCTTGGACTTGCCTCCCGCATCGGATGGTAGCTGGCTTAGGAAAATGATAATCCACCATCAAAATCTTATCAGGTTCTTATCAATAAACTATCATTTTCTTATAATGAAACTATCATTCCATTATCAATAGAGTATCATAAAATTCACTTAAATTATCATAAAAAATGAGGCTAAAAAAATATAAACAACTGAATATCAATGAGTTATTGAAAAAAATGGAAGTAGCAAAAAAAATAAATAACGGAAAAAGAAGAAAAATAACCCATTTCAAATCTTCGCTTAACTCTTCAATTTCCCCTGTTTTCTTTGCTTAAAACTATGTGGCTATATGCCTATATTGCGAAAAAAGACCCAAATAGTAACAAAAAAATAGCTCACTTTTTCTTTACTGGCCAAAATCTGCTTACTTTACACCAAAAGCCTGTATATGCAATTTGACAAAGAACGCCGCCGGGCAACTGTAGAGCAAATATTGGCTCGCCTGCTCCAGAATTTTTTTCAGGGCATTATTGTGCTGGCCCCTATTGGCATCACCATCTGGGCTGTTTTCTTTTTGTTCAATACGGTGGACAATATATTGCCCAATATTTTACATGCCATGGTGCCTGGCATTGTGCCAAAAGATGCAGAAGGCAACTTGGAAAAAATACCAGGCCTGGGGTTTTGCATGGTTGTTACTTTTGTGGTGCTGATAGGTTCTTTTTCATCTTACTTTTTCTTTGGCAAGACCGTGAGCTTCTTAAACAGGGTATTGCAAAAAACGCCTGGGGTAAAATTTATTTATTCCTCTGTAAAAGACATGATGGAGGCTTTTGCGGGCAACAAAAAGAAATTTGACAAGCCGGTGCTTGCCAATATTGACGGTGGGGATGTATGGCGCATTGGCTTTTTGACACAGGAATTGCTAGAAAATTTCGACATGGACGGCCATGTAGCAGTATATATACCCAATTCTTACGCCATTAGTGGCAATGTATTTTTAGTGCCTACCGACAAAGTAAAACCGCTGAATAAAATTAGTGCCGCCGATTCCATGAAATTTGCTATCAGCGGGGGGGTAACCCATGTTTAGGATGGTAGTTATCCTTACTTTTGACCAATGCAATACGATGAAAGTACAGTTATGTTTTCGCACGAGTATTTCATGCGGCAGGCATTGCGGGAAGCACAAGAGGCATTTAACAGGGACGAAGTGCCTGTGGGTGCACTAGTGGTGCTGAACAACCGCATCATAGCCCGTGGTCACAACCAAGTAGAACTGCTGAACGACAGCACGGCACATGCGGAGATACTAGCACTTACCACCGCTTATCAGGCACTTGGCAGCAAATACCTGCCCGATGCCACGCTGTATGTTACAGTAGAGCCTTGCCTTATGTGCTGCGGTGCCATGTACTGGGGCAAAATTGGCCGAATAGTGTATGGTGCCAGCGACGAAAAAAATGGATACAGGCATTTTACTACCACGCCTCCCTTGCACCCCAAAACTGAAATTGTTACAGGCATCTTGGCTGGTGAATGCGCTAGGCTGATAAAAGATTTTTTTAAAGCGAGGCGGTAGTTATGGATTATAAGTTATTAATTGCTTTATGTTGCAATAATAAAAATCCGCTTCAATAATAACTCATAACTCATTACTAAGGTACGTTTATATACTTATGCAACTGCAAACTCAGTTCCCATTTGGGGTTGGTTTTAATATAGTCCATAATCAAAGGCGTAACCAACGCTGCTTTGTCCCATTCGGGTTGCAGGTATAGTTTGCAGGTTGGCGAAACCTGTCCAGCGTATGTTTCTGCCCATTCAAAATCGTGCTTGTTAAAAACAACTACTTTCAATTCATTCGCAAATGGCACCACTTCGGGCAATGGGGCTTTGAACTTCTTTGGCGACAGGCAAACCCAGTCCCAATCCCCACTCAATGGTGAAGATCCAGAAGTTTCAATATTCGTGGCAAAACCTTTGGCATGAAGTACTTTAGTAAGCAAATCAAGGTTGTGTAGCAAAGGCTCGCCCCCTGTTACCACGGCAAGAACGCGGTTAACCGTTGACCGTTCACCGTTGACCGTTGACAGTGAACCGTCAACCGCCAAATCAACTATTGCATCTATTGAAAGTTGTGGGTGCTTGCTTGCGTCCCAGCTATCCTTCACGTCGCACCAAACGCAGCCCACGTCGCAGCCGCCAAGCCTGATGAAATAAGCCGCACGGCCTTGATAATAGCCCTCGCCTTGGATGGTATAAAAACTTTCCATCACAGGAAGGGTATGGGAGGGAGACGGTGTTGGTATGCTATTTATATTATTAATGATTGTATTAATTATTTTATTATTAGAATAATGTATTAAATGCTATGGCTAAAAATAAAAACCACCAAAAAAAACAAAACTACTTATTAAGCAAAAGGTAAACTTATAACGTAAAACGTAAAACTTCCTTGCGACTTATGACTTACCACTTACTACTTATGTATGCCTGCATCGTATTTTTCAGCAACCCAGCTATCGTCATCAACCCAACCCCACCCGGCACAGGCGTGATAGCAGATGCAATTGAGGCAACCTCGTCAAAAGCAACATCGCCTTTTATCCTAAAGCCTTTTTTGGCTGTTGGGTCATCTACCCGGGTAATGCCAACGTCTATTACCACTGCCTCGGGTTTTACCATATCGGCTTTTACAAAGCCAGGTCTGCCTAGCGCAGCTACAATAATATCAGCCTGCCTGCAAATTTCTGCAAGGTTAGGTGTATGAGAATGGCATAAAGTTACGGTACAGTTGCCATAAGGCAGGTTGCTGCTCAATAAAATGCTCATGGGTCTGCCCACAATATTGCTGCGGCCTATCACCACGGCATGTTTGCCTTTAGTATATATATTATAGTGCTCCAGCATCAGCATGATGCCATAAGGCGTGGCAGGTATAAAGGAAGGAAGCCCCTGTACCAGCTTGCCCGCATTGATGGGATGGAAGCCGTCTACATCCTTGGCAGGGCTGATAGTTTCTATCACTTTTGCCTCTCTGATATGCTTGGGCAGGGGCAACTGCACCAATATGCCATCTATCAAAGCATCATTGTTTAGTTCTTCAATTTTTTCAAGCAATGTTTTTTCGGCAATATCGTTTTCAAAGCGTATCAGGGTAGATAAAAACCCAACCTCCTCGCAATTTTTCACTTTGCTGGCCACGTATGTTTCGCTAGCACCGTTGTGGCCCACCAAAATTGCGGCCAAGTGCGGCCTGCGTTTGCCGTTTTTTACTAAAAGGGCTGTCTGTTCTTGTATGGTTGCTTTTACAGCAGCTGACGCAATGCGGCCATCTAATAATATCATGGGGACAAAGGTAAAGTTTTGCTTCTAACCTTCGTAAAACGATAAAAACGACATTATTTTTAAATTATAAAAAGAAACAATAATTTAACTAAAATTAGCGAAACTGGTAAAAAATAGGTAAAAAATTGCCATAAATGTTAAATTTCGCTTTAAAATGGTAACATTTTCTTAGTGTTTTATTAACGTTATAACATGATTACCTATCTTGCTACTCTAAAACAATTTGAACATGAAGAGAATCCTACTATTTCTGGTGGTGGCTGTAGGTTTATGCACCGCAGCTATTGCCCAAACGAAGCCCATTAAGGGGAAGGTTACCGATGAAAAAGGTGATCCTGTACCATTCGCAACAGTTAAAGTAAAAGGAGCAAAGGGGACGCAGGTAACAGACGCTGAAGGCTTTTTTACAATTAGTGCGCAAAGTGGCAGTAAAATTACAGTTACTTCTGTTGGGTTTGAGGCCAAAGATTATTCAATTGGCCAAGGAATGCCGATGATTGTTCTTTCAAAAGCATCAGGCGATTTGTCTGAAGTAATTGTAACTACTGCACTAGGTGTTAGGAAAAACCCAAAAGAGTTTGGTGGTGCAGCAACAGTATTAAGTAACAAAACCTTGACACAAGGTAAGGCTGTGGGAGTAGCACAGGCTTTGAATGGTAAAGTTTCTGGTGTAAATATTTCTACCACTAATAGTGGTGTTTTTGAAGATGCTAAAATTAATATCAGGGGTATTAGGTCGTTAACAGGTAATAACCAGCCGCTTTTGGTTATTGATGGTGCACCGACCCCATTATCATTCCTTTCTTCTATTCCTCCAGACGATATTCAAGATATTACCATTTTGAAAAGTGCCGTTTCTGCATCCCTTTATGGACCAGATGGCGTGAATGGTGTAATTGTGGTAACTACGAAAAAAGGTAATAAAAGGCCATCTGTTACATTTAGCACTACATATCAGTTTGATAGGGTTGCATACTTTCCTAAGCTGCAAAAACAATTTGGCGGTGGTGCTGGTGAAGTATTAGACCAATACGGTAACTTAGGTTATGTACCTTATGAAAACCAACAATTTGGGCCTGCTTTCGATGGTACTATTAAAGATATAGGTGTTACTTTGGAGGATGGGTCTATTCAAAGAGGTGTTTATTCAAATGCACATTATAAAGATAAGGTTAAGTTCTTTAATACAGGGTATACTTTGCAGAATTCTTTGAGTTTTTCTGGAGAGGATTTTTATCTAGGCATACAAGATGCCAATATTCATGGTATGACACCTAATGACCAAAACAGAAGGACTAGTCTTAGGTTTAATGGAGCTAAAAAATACAATAATTTTTCTGCTGATTATGGACTTAACTATGTATTGCAAAACTACAATGTGTTTAACGATGTAGGATCATCCAACTTGCTTGCAGGCACAGCTTTTAATGGTGGTATTTTAGATCAGATATTGCAGACTGCCAATAATATTCCTTTGTTAAGTTACAAAGATTGGCGCAATGATAAATTTGCTCAATTCTCTAATTATTATAACGAATTTGGTGTGAATCCATATTGGGAAATTGATAATTTGAGGAATAAAGGTCAGCAAAATTACATACAAGGTAATATAAACCTTAACTATCAATTGGCTTCATGGTTAAAAGCTACGGCTAAGGTTAGTACAACAGTTGGTTTCCAAAACAATTCAAGTACTATTGGACCAGTTGAAGTTACAGACTGGGCACATGCCAATAGGGACAACACAACCTATACAAATAGGCCGGGCGCTATTTCTTCTTCACAATCAACTGGGTCAAGAATAAATTTTGACTACTATTTAAGTGGTGATAAAGAAGTAGGAAAGGATTTTAAAGTTAAATACTTGGCAGGCGGTACTATTCGTCAGGATAAAGCTAAAGACGTTAGCGTAGGTGGAGCCAACTTAGTGGTGCCAAATTTGTTTAATGTTTCAGTGCGTAGTGGCGATGCTACTGTTCCTTCTTATCCTTTTGGCAACTTTGATATTACTAGCCGTCTTTTATCTTTTTATGGTAGCGTAGGTGTTGGTTACAAAGGATGGGCTAATATAGAGTTTACTGGCCGGAATGATTGGGACAGTAAATTGTTGAAAGAAAATCAATCATTCTTTTATCCTGGGGTAAGTGCTTCATTGATTCTTTCCGATGCTATTGAAGGGTTAAAATCTAGTACCCTTATTTCTTATTTGAAATTGCGTGGTGGGGTAGCTAAATCAGGTAACGTTAATTTGGCTGCATATCAATTGCAGGCAACATATTCTCAACCAGCGGGCTTTCCTTATGGCAATGTAGTAGGGTTCTCTGCTAATAATACTATTCCTGCTACAGATTTAAAACCAGAGTTTAATGTTACTAAAGAAGTTGGTATTGAAATTGGCTTATTGAAAAACAGGATTAACTTGGAAGGAACTTATTTCTATCAAAACAATACCAATCAAATATTAAATGTAACCCAATCTGCAGCTACAGGGTATAGCAATGCACTAAAAAATGCTGCTGATTTTAATAATTATGGTGTTGAATTAGATTTAGGATTAACGCCTTTAGTAAACCTTGGCAAAAAGACTTATTTAGACTTTAAGGTAAATGCTACCTATAATAATAATAAGGTAACAAAAACATTTGATAATGCACCTGTTGTTATTGGAGGTAATTCTGGATTTATTTCTCAGTTAAGGGGAAGTGCAACAGCCAACAATGTTGCTGTAGTAGGGCTTCCTGCATTTGCATTCCAATTAACCGATTACGAACGTGATTCAGCAACTGGAAAAGTTATTGTAGATTCAAAAACGGGTTATCCTTCAGTTGCCGCTGGCTTGGTTACAAAAGGAAGGTCTTTACCAACATGGATTCTTGGTTTCACGCCTACTTTTACAACGGGTGATTTAACCATCAGCATGACTTGGGATTTTAAAGGTGGTCATGATTTTTATGCAGGTGAAGGTGGAAATGCAGATAATTCAGGTATTTCTGCACGTAGTGCAGAATATGGCCGTCAAAGGTTTGTATTTCCTAACTCCGTTTATAAAGATGACAAAGGGAAATTTGTAAACAATACTAACATACAGGTTGCAGATGGTAATTATGGTTTTTGGACTAGTAATACCTACAATTTAGGTATTGCTACCAATTATTTCTCAAGTGCTGCTGCTTGGAGATTAAGGGAATTGAACATTTCTTATTCTTTACCAACACGCTGGTTAGGAAACGGAAAGGTAATTAGGAAATTAACGGTAAGTGCAGTTGGCAGAAATTTATTATTACTTGTTCCTAAATCTAATCAGTGGGGTGATCCCGAGTTTAACTATACTAGTACTGGTAACACTTATGGCATTAGTAGTTCATTCCAATCTCCTTCTTCAAGGTTTTTTGGTGGTACTATAGCCGTTCAATTCTAAACTAAAAAAAATATTAAAATGAGAAATATATTTAAAAAGCCTTTAGGCGCAACGATTTTACTTGGTGTAATTCTTTTCTCGAGTTGCAAAAAGGATACTTTTTTGAATGTGAACGAAGATCCTAACAACGTAACAGATAAGACTGTAACGCCTTATCTAATATTCCCTTCGGCAGTGAACCAAGTTGGTACAAGGCAGTTTGGCAATTTAGATTTCTTACAACAATGGATGGGTTATGAAGCACAATCTGGAAACTTTGTACCAGATCAAACTATTACTACATACAATACAAGTTATTCATATAATAATAATTTGTGGGCTAATGACTACGGTGCGTTATTCGATTTGCATCAAACAAAAGTGAAAGCGTATGCTGTTGGTGATTCTGGTATAGCTAGTGCTGCTATGATTATGTCTGTTCAAATTTTCCAAAATTTGGTAGACGCTTTTGGTGATGTGCCTTATTCTCAAGCGTTTGATAATGTGAAGTATCCTGCTCCTGCTTATGATAAAGCCCAGAACATTTATATATCATTACAAAAGCAGTTAGATTCTGCCATCAATTATATGTCTTCTGCAAGTGCAAGGGGAATACCAGCCAGCAATTTATTCACTGGTGTTGATATAGTGAAGAAAGGTGACAGTACTTTACCAGGTGATTTTGGTAAATGGATAAAATATGCAAATACAATAAAATTGAGAATGCTTATCCGCCAATCTGAAGTAGCTGGGTTTAATCCAACTACTGAAATAGCTAAAATTATAGCTCACGGTGGTGTTTTACATGCAGGCGAAACCATTAGTTCAAATCCAGGATATACAAACTCTGTAAATAAGCAATCTCCATTCTATGGTTCTTATGGATATGATGTAAAGGGGGCTGATGCCAATACTTCTGCGCGTGCCAATAGTTATTTTGTTGATTTGCTGAGTAATAATGGTGATGATAGGGTTTCGAGTTTTTATTCACCCATTGGAACAAGTGTAGTAGGATGTGTTTTAGGTGGCCCTGTTTTTAGCCCTAATGACCCAAATTCAAATCCCGATGGCACACATAGTTCTAAATTTGGTGATGGCTTAATTTATGATCCAGGACAAGATCAATGGATGATTACTTCTTTTGAAAGTATGTTTTTAGAAGCAGAGGCAATAGCTCGAGGTTGGATGCCCGGAGATGCTAAAAAGGCTTATGAGGCAGCTGTTACAGAATCTTTCGAATGGCTACATGTAGGTGGAAGTATTTCTAAAGCTAAGGCTTCTGCTTCAAATTACTTAGCTACATCTGCAATAGCACAGTATGATGCACCACCTGCTTATTTTTCATCTAAGGCACAATTTATCGCCTATCAAAAGTATATGGCTTTATGCGGGACTGATCCTATGGAAGCTTGGAGCGATTTAAGAAGACTAAATATGATACCAGATAAAGGATATATTTCTATAAATCCTGCAAAGGTTTCGAATTCTCTTCCAGTTAGGCTATTGTATCCTCAGACGGAGTATACAGCAAATGCGAAAAGCGTTCCTCTTGAAGTCCTTTCCGATGCATTTTCGAAGAAACTTTTTTGGCAACCTTAATTCAACCTTTATATTTAATGTTTAAATTAATTTAATATGAAAACAATTTCAAAAATTATATTTAGTATTTTTTTGGCAAATATCTTAGGTGGCTGCCTTAAGAATACTAGTGATTATAAGGACTATCAAATTCAATCGGATAGGACTACTGGAGATAAAAATATTATTGAGCTTGGATTGACAACTCAAAATAATTCTAATTTTTATAGCCCAGCTTTTCCTTTAATAAACTATGATACCACTGTACAATTGGTTCCTGTTACCTTAAATAATGCGGGTGTAGCTACAGAGGATATTAATGTTACAGTATCGGTAGTAGATTCTGTACTGTATAATTATCAGAAGTATGTAGATACTACCTTAGTTACGAATTTAGCGCCAAAAAGTATGTATACAATAATAAACCCTGGTGGAATTGTAACAATCCCCAAGGGTTCGAGGACTGGATATTTGTCAATTAAATTTACGCCAATTAAATATTTTCTTGATACATTCTTGTCAATACCATTTGCAATTACTGCTATTGATAAACCTGCTTATCAAAAGAGCGGAAATTTAAGTACTGGGGTAGTTGAAATTCTTATTAAGAATAAGTATGATGCAGACTATAATGCTAAAGGGTATTTATATCATCCGAGTTCACCAAGGGCTATTAAGCAAGTAAAACATTTAGGTACAATAGATGCAACTACCGTAGAAATGCCTTTAGGAGATTTAGGTGGGTCAGGCTATTTAGCAGCTGTAACTGTTAACCCGGATAATTCTTTAACAATTGTAGCCGAAACCGGTGCTGCAGGAGCTCCATATTATATGTTCACTTCAGGATTGCCAACCACTGCGCCAGGTTATACCCCAGCATGGAGTGGTTCTTCATTATGTAATAATACTTATGATCCTGCTACCCAAACTTTTTATGTTCGTTATGGCTATAAAGGCGGTACAGGTTATAGGGTAACTGAGGAAATCATTAAACGTAAAAATTAAAACTCTAATTTAAAAGTTTTTTATTCTTAAATAGCAAAGGCTTGTTTTTCAAAAACAAGCCTTTGCTATTTATTTTCTTTTTTAGGAACACAGCGAGTTATTGTTAGATTCGTACTTTATTTTTGTGGAATATATTTTCAAGTATTATTTTATGGCAGAACAGCAAGCACAAAACCAGTTAAACATAGAAATTTCAGAAGAGATAGCAGAAGGTAGTTATGCCAACTTGGCTATTATTACCCATAGCCATGCCGAGTTTGTGCTAGATTTTGTGAACGTGATGCCAGGCACTCCCAAAAGCAGGGTAAAAAGCAGGATTATTTTCACACCTATGCACGCAAAGCGTTTTATGAAAGCCCTGATAGAAAACATAGAACGCTACGAGGCAGCTAATGGGCATATACAAGACCTTGAACAAGTAGAAATACCCATGCACTTTGGTGGGCCGACTGCACAAGCGTAAATAATTGATAATTATTTATGCGATTTTTTTTAACTATCAATTATCCATTACATCATTCCTTTGTCTGCAAAGCTAAAATAGGTTTCACTGCTTACAATAATGTGGTCTATGACTTGTATGTCCAGTAGCATAGCCGCTTGCTGTATTTTTTGTGTTAGCTCCTTGTCTTGTTGGCTTGGTTTCACAGCGCCGCTAGGGTGGTTATGGCACAGGATGAGTTGTGTGGCATTGTATGCCAAGGCTTTCTTTAGGATAATTTTCGTGTCAACATGTATCCCTTTTATCCCACCTTCGCTAATAATGCAATGGTGTAATATTTTACATGCAGTGTTTAGGTATATTACCACAAACACTTCATGGCTTTTATAAGCCAGTTGTGCCTGCATGAACAAGGCTATGTCCTTGCTTTTTTTTATCGTGTCAACTTGGTTTTCTGCTACGTTCCTGCGCAAGCCCAGCTCCAATGCAGCAGCTATGGAAATTGCTTTTGCCTCGCCCAATCCTTTCACTTTCAATTGTACCATTTCTTTATAGCTAAGTAACGAGAGGTGCTTTAAGTCGTTGTTGCACTTTGCTAATAATTCTTTTGCCAAGTCCACTGCACTGCTATCTATTGTGCCATTGTTTATCAAAATGGCCAATAACTCAGAGTTGCTTAGTGCATCAGCCCCTTTTGCAATTAATTTTTCCCTCGGGCGGTCGTCCTCCGCCCAATCTTTTATACCCGGCATAAATTTAATTGATAATTGACAATTTTAAATTGTAATGAGTAGAATAAGGTGCATAAAAGTTTTTCGCTTTTTTATAAAAAAAATCAATCTAGATTAACCTCACCCTCTCGAAATACCTGGACAAGTTACCTAAAGGAAAAGGTATCAAGAACAGCACAAGGAAACCATATTTGCATATTTTTAATAATATCAATATCTCCTAGTTTTATATTAAAATAGTTTCAGTTTTGCCATTTTTGTGGGAGTTTTGCGCTGTTTCGTTTTTCAAAAATCGTTACCACCCTTGTAAGTTATTGATTATCAACAATAACATCAAATTTTTGTGAGTGATTCGTGAGTGATTTGTGCGTATTTTTTGAGTGATTTGTGAGTGATTTGTGAGTGATTTATGGGTGATTTGTAAGTGATTTTTGGGTATTTTACAACCATAAAAACAAGGCCAAATTTTGGGACTACAACTATATTAATATTAGTAAAAAAAGAGCTACGATTAGGATGCCAAGACACTAGTTTTGTAAGTAGTTTGTATCAAGTGCATTTCTAGCACAAAGATAAGGTTTTTATAGATTGGGGGATATCAGGATAAAGCCAAAAGTTTTATGCACCCAGTAGAATAAGCCAGCCCTGCCTTTTTCTTGAAACCATTTTACATAAAACTACAAATAAAACTGTTTTTAAAAATTGGTAATTTATCTTCGCTGCAATATTTATTGTATGAACCCTTCTGTCAAAATATTTTCCGGTACTGGTTCCCAACACTTGGCTACTAAAATAGCGCAGCGGTTTGGGGCACCATTGGGCAAAGTAAATATTCAAAAGTTTAGTGATGGCGAATTTCAGCCTATTTTTTTAGAAAGCATCCGGGGCGATTATGTTTTCTTAATCCAAAGCACTTATGCCCCAACCGATAACTTGATGGAGCTGTTGCTGATGATAGACGCAGCAAAAAGGGCAAGTGCCTATAAAATAGTTGCAGTTCTTCCTTATTATGGCTATGCACGGCAAGACAGGAAAGACAAACCAAGGGTAGCCATAGGGTCTAAGCTGATAGCCACTTTGCTGGAAGCGGCCGGGGCAGACAGGGTAATAACAATGGACTTACACGCGCCACAGATACAAGCTTTTTTTGATGTGCCTGTGGACCATTTAGACAGCTCGGCTATTTTTATACCATATATAGAACAAATGAAGCTAAAAAACCTGTGTTTTGCAGCACCAGATGTTGGCAGCACCAACAGGGTAAGGGAAATAGCAAGCTATTTTAACACTGAAATGGTTATTTGCGACAAGCACCGCAAGCGTGCAAACGAAATAGCCAGCATGGTAGTAATAGGCGATGTGGTGGGTAAAGACATTGTATTGATAGATGATATTTGCGACACAGGCGGAACACTAGCCAAAGCCGCTGGTTTGCTAATAGAAAAAGGGGCGGTGAGCGTGAGGGCATTGTGTACCCACGCCATCCTAAGCGGCAAAGCCCGGGAAAATATAGAAAACAGTGCCTTGGAAGAACTAGTAGTTTGCGACACCATACCACTGCGCTTTGAAACCCCCAAGATAAAAGTGCTTTCCGTGGCCGATTTGTTTGCCATTGCCATACGCAATGCCTATGAGAACAAGAGCATCACCAGCCTGTTTATCCATTCGCAGTTGCGGAACAGGGAGAGGCAGTAGGTTGTTTTAAGTTTTGATTTTTGTGTTTTAAGTTTTGCTATCAAGGTATGTGGAGCATAACTTAAAACTTAACACACAAAACTCAAAATAAACCCCTCCTGTGGTCGTTATTTTGTAGGGAGGTTCTTAACACAAAACTTAAAACTCAAAACTCAAAACAAAACCCTACTTTTGCCGCCTAAAATTTAAAATAAAATGAATACAGTTACAATCGAAGGACAATTGAGGACCGAAGTTGGCAAAAAAGCAGCCCGCCAATTGCGCTCTCAAGAACTGGTGCCTGGTGTAATTTACGGTGGGGCCACCGAGATTAGTTTTGCAGCTCCTGCAAAAGCGTTTAAACCATTGGTATATACTGGCGAATTTCAATTTGCTGAAGTAAAAGTAGATGGCAAAAACTACAAATGTATTTTGAAAGACTTGCAGTTTGATACCGTGAGCGATGTGCTAATACACGTTGACCTGTTGGAACTAGTGGGCGACAAGAAAATAGTAGCCGACCTGCCTTTGAAATATGTAGGCGCATCTAAAGGTGTGAAAGAAGGCGGCAAGTTGGTAGTAAAAATGAAAAGCGTGAAGGTAAAAACCTTGCCCGAGTACTTGAAAGAGTTTATTGAGGTGGACATAACCAACTTAGAACTGAATGAAAACGTAAGGGTACAAGATATAGTAGCACCAAATATGGAAATCATGAACTCGCCACGTATCCCCTTGGCATCAGTAGTAATGACCCGTCAGTTGAAACAAGAAGAAGCTGCCGCGGCAAAAGAAGACAAAAAGAAATAATTTATATTGCTTTTTTTATAAAAACCTCCCTTGTGGAGGTTTTTTTGTGCCAATATATGGTTACTTGCTTCGCCAATAATTTCCATTTGCTTTATGCAGGCAAACCTCATCATTGAGTTTTCGATAAAGATGGCGAAATCTACGTTTATTAAATATTTTTCTATTTCTTCAATTGCATCAAGCATATGCTGTAGCCTGATTTTATCGCCTAGCTTATTTCGCATAAATCAAGCTCTTTTCTCTATCCACAATAGGTTTAATATATTTAGAAATGCCATTGGATGAAACTAAATCAACTTTATTCTGCAGCAATCTTTCAAGGTCTATTTTCATTTGAACGAATTGCAACCCAATAGTTTGGGAATAATCCAGATCAACCAATATATCAATATCGCTTTCCTTGTCTGCACTGCCATGAACATAGGAACCAAACAGATATGCCCGCAATACTGGGCGGTGCTTGAAATAAGCTTTTATCGTTTCTATTGCTGCGTTATCTAAGTACATAAAACAAATATACAAACTGAAAATCAAATTGAAAACCGTTTGCCTTTTTGGAAAAGCGGAAGGGATGTGAGTTGAAATGTTTCAGAAGTATGACCCTTGTAAAAAGCAGAATAAATTGTATATAATTAATTTAAATAAGATATTTATCAAGGCATAACATTTTAAAAATAAAGGAACTGCATGCGTTTTTACAAATCGTTTTATTTTTAATATTAAAACCTTGCGCTAAACCACCACCTAAAAATAAACCCCATGTATAAAAAAGCTGCTTTTGCAAGGCTAGCGGTATATATTTTATAAATAACCGCCTTTTTTCTGCATTTTTTATAAAAAAATCTTTTCAAGATAAAAAAAGATGAACTTTTTTACATAGCTTGCCCCATGTCTAAAAATATTGTGCGTAATATTTTACGAATGGGTAATGAAAAACAAGTAATTTCGGTATCTCTATGCTACAAAAAGGTGCCCCACACCCCAGCAAAATAAGATAAAACAAGTAGGAAAAATGGCTGCTTAAATGCGGCATGAAAATAGTTTGGTTACATAAACTTAGTATAAGCAATAGCAGGTATATGCCTGTTGTTGCCTGTTAAATTTTAAAATATAAACAACACAGTTATGCGTAAATTTTCCTCTGTTTCGGCTACAGTGAAAAGCTTTTTAGCGGTATTGACGTTTTTGGCGGCGTTGCCAAGTATAAGTATTGGGCAACAAGTGATTGGTTCTTTCCCAGTTATGGATGGTGGCTTTGAAGCACAAACTGCTGGTACGTTAGGTACTTCAGTAAGTTCTAGTGCGTGGAGTAGGCAGTCTGTTGCGGGCTCTACTAGTTCAATAGTAACAACTACTCCGCGTTCTGGTTCCAAGTATGCTACCGTTTCAAATGTTGCTACTGCAACAAGGGGGCTTCAATCCCCTCAAGATGCAACTCCAGCCAATGGGCCTGCGGCAAGTACTGCTTACATAGTGCAATTTTTTATTAAAAATGCATCTGCTATGTCTACATATCAAGCAAGTGTTAATACAAATGGTACTTCTAATACAAACTATATTACTTCTGATCCCGGTGCAAATGCAAGTTGGACGAAGAAAACAATTGCGGTAACTTCAGCCTCAACCGCAGTGACTTCTGCCGGTATATTGATTTTAGGTAGAACATCGGCAATAAGCACTTTTGATATAGATGACGCTGTAATTTATGCAGGTGCTTCTGCAGACGTAACTGCTCCTAATGCGGCTACATCAGCAGTTGTGGGAACTGTTACTTCAAGTACTATCCCTTTAACCTGGACAGCACCTACTGGTGGTGTTGATGGTGGTGGGTATGTAGTGGTTAGGTATGCGACCTCTCCAAATTCCGATAATACACCAAATCAAAATGGTATATATGCTGTTGGAAATACAACAACAAATGGTACTGGTAGTTTGGTGGGTACTATTGTCTATGTAGGTACAACGGCAGGATTTACAGACGCTAGTTTGACATCCGGAACTACTTATTATTATAAAATATATGCAGTAGATAAAGCATTTAATTATTCTGCTGAATTAGCGACAAATGGTACTACAACTGGTGGAGGTACCCCAACCATTTCAACAACAGGTACACTTTCTGCAGTTTCTACTACTTACGGTACGGCAACTACAACACCTACTAGTTTTTCTGTTTCTGGTGCAAGTATGACAGCTGGTATTACAGTTACCCCGCCATCTGGTTTTGAGGTTTCTCAAACTGTTGGTGGTGCATCTGGTTATGCAGGTAGTGGTAATGCTATCACGGTAGGTAGTTCTGGTACAATTGCTTCAACAACTGTTTATGTACGGTTGGCAGCAGCAGCTACTTTTGCTGGCTCACCTTATAGTGGCAATGTGGTTTGTACCAGTTCTGGTGCAAGTACAGTTAATGTAGCTACGGCTTCTAGCACAGTAACGAAAGCTGCACTAACCATAACAGGTATAACAATTAATAATAAAGTATTTGATAATACAACGGGTGCTACCATTGCAGGCACTGCTGCATATAGCGGTTTAGTAAATGGGGAGTCGTTTTCAGTAACGGGTTCTCCAACTGCTGTCTTTACAAGTTCGGCGGTAGCTAACAATATTCCTGTAACTGTTTCGGGTTACACTGCACCATCTACAAACTACAGCCTTACACAACCTACAGGCTTAACGGCAAATATTACAGCAGCACCTTCCCCAACAATTACGGGTGCAGCTACTGCAACCGCATTTACTACTACTTATGGCACGGTTTCTACCGCACAAACCTTTAGTGTTTCTGGTGCAAACCTTACTGCCAATTTGGTAGCAACTGCTCCAACAGGTTTTGAAGTTTCTAGCGATGGTACTACTTATGGTAGTACTGCTACGTTTACACAAACATCTGGAAGTGCTAGTGGTACATTGTCTATACGGTTAAGTACAACTGCTGTGCCAGGAGGTACTTTTGATTCTCAAAATATTGTGCTTTCCAGTACTGGGGCCACAAGCGTAAATATTGTTACGGCTGCTTCTGGTAATGCTGTTTCTACAAAAGCGTTAACAGTTACGGGTATTTCAATACCTGATAAAACTTACGATGGAACAACAACGGGTTCTGTAACTGGTACTGCTACTTTAAGTGGTGTTATTAATAGCGATGTAGTAACGGTAGGTGGAACTATTACTGCCACTTTTGCATCTTCTGCTGTTGCCAATGGTATAACTGTTACTTTAGCAGGCTATACACTTGGTGGGGCCAACGCGTCTTATTATACAGTTACCCAGCCTAGCCTAACAGGTAATATTGTGAAGGCAAGCCAAACAATAACTTTTGGCGCACTTGTAGATAGGACCAATACAGATATTCCAACATTTAGTATTAGTGCAACCGCTAGTTCTGCTGGAGCGGTAACATTTGCTAGTTCTAACACGGCAGTAGCTACTGTTTCAGGTACAACTGTTACTATAGTTGGGGTGGGTACTACTACTATTACAGCTTCACAGTCGGGGACTACCAATTATAATGCCGCACCAGATGTACCACAAACGCTAAATGTGTTAAAAACACTAGCTGGTTTTGATGTTAGTGGTCAAGCTGGTGGAGTCAATTCTTATGGTACCTCACCTTTAACTGCTAATACTTCAGCTTCTGGTATCACGGTTGGGGGGCTTACACGAGGAAGTGGTTTTGGTACAACGGGTACAGGTGCTGGTAATGCGTGGGGTGGTACTGCAACAGCTGGTGGTGGCCTTACAACAGCTGCATTAGCATTGGCTGCCAATAACTTCGCAACATTTAGTGTAGCAGTAGCTTCAAATTATACTGCATCATTATCATCTATAGCAGCTTATAATATTAGGAGGTCGGCAACTGGCCCTACTTCTGGTCAATGGCAATATCAAATAGGCGCTGGTGCGTTTACAGATATAGGTACTACCATTACTTGGGGTGGTGTAACAAGTGGTACTGGTAACCTTCAACCCGCTATATCACTTACGGGTATTAGTGCTTTGCAAAATTTAGCTGCTGGTACTACCGTTACCTTTAGGGTTATACCATTTGGTGCATCTAGTACTGGTACTTGGTACATTAATGGTTTCGCAACAAGCAGTACTTATAATGATTTAATTGTTACTGGTACGGCCACTGCACCAGATATTACTGTGCTGCAAGGTGCTAGTACATTAACCTCAGGTTCTGGCAGTTACACATTTGGTAACATTACATACCCTGGTAGTTCTTCTGCTGTTACGTTCACAGTGAGCAACCCAGGTACATCTGCTTTAAGTTTAAGTGGTTCACCTGCTATCACGGTAAGTGGCACAAATGCATCTGACTTTAGTGTTAACCAAACTGGAACAAGTGCTACTGTTCCTGCAGGTGGCACCACTACATATACTGTTACATTTACACCTAGCAGCCTAGGTGCTAAAACAGCCACTATAAGCATTGGAAACAATGTTACTGGCAAAAACCCTTATACCTATACGGTTACAGGTACTGGCTCATTGTCTGCTACATCTGACATTGTAAATACAAGCGGCTATACCTACACACAAAACTTGGCCTATATGACCAAGCAGGCTGCAACTGGGTTAACAACGGCTAACACTATTAGTGTACAGGGGTTAACTATAAGGGATGGTGGTTCTACATTAACAGATACAGATGTATTTGGTACAGACCTTACGTCACTTACTTTCTCAACAGGAGGTTCTACCGCAATACGTTCTGCGGCTTTATTTAGTGGTTCTACAAATATTGCTGAAGTTGCAGTAAATGGTGCTACCACCATTAGTTTCCCAAGTATTTCAGGCTTAACTGCGCCAGATGGTGGAACAAAGAACTTTGAATTAAGGGTAACGTTCTTAAAAAATGTAACAGATAACCAGCAAATTACATTTACGGTTACTGCTGCTAGTTCTGACCCTGCAGGTTCTGGATTTGCTGCTACAAATGCAGGTGGTGCTGTTTCTTCTACCACAAGTAATATTAATAGGTTAGAAGTTACCGCAACTAAATTAATTTTTGTTGCCCAGCCACCAGTTAATACTGTTTCACATACGGCTATGGCTTCTGCTGTTACAGTACGTGCAGTAGATGACAGCAGCAATGTGGATTTAGATTTTATTTCAAATGTAACTATCAGTTCTACTGGTACATTAAGTAGCGGCAACATCGTTGTAGCAGCTTCATCGGGGCTTGCAACGTTTAGCAGCATTACGCACAATGATACGAGTATCAATAATACCTTAACGGCTGCTGCTGCTGGTGTTACGAGTGCTACATCAACTAAATTCAATAATATAATCAACTTGGTAACATGGAGTTTTGATAATGCAACAGATGGTACGGCTTCCTTTAAGAATAGTAAAATTGATTCAGCACTATTTTCTGCAGGTAATCAATTAGGTGCAACTGCTCCATCACCTTTTATAGGTAGCACATCTCCATCTACTACTTATGCTGGTGCATCAGGAAGCAATAATGCTTCTTCGGCTACTATTACAGGAGCACTTACTGCTCCTTCTTCTCCTGCGAATACCTATTTCCAATTCACTATTTATCCTACACGTAGCTATAAATTCTCCTTAACTAGTGTTTCGTTCGGTTCAATTTCTACAAGTACAGGACCACAGGCATTTACATTAAGAAGTAGTTTGGATAATTACACGGCAGACCTTGCCATTGGAACAATGACAAATACTAGTACATGGGTAAAATTTACACCTATTGATAGTACGCCTATTACCAGTGTAATTGGCACAGCGGTTACTTATCGTATCTATGGTTACAATGGTGCGGGTGGTGCTTCTGCGGGTAATGCTAACTGGCGTGTAGATGATGTTAGTGCAAATGGTATTATAACATTTGACCCAGCACCTATTATTTATACTTCTGTAACAACATTGCCAACATCCTTTACCCAAACGGTTACAGGTATACCTTCTGCAACACAGTCTTATACGGTTTCTGCTGATTACCTTGATAATAATGTAACGGTAACAGCACCAATTGGGTATCAAATATCTAGTACTTCGGCTACTGCAGGTTTTGCAAGCAGCCTTACCCTTAATAGGGTGGGTGGTAGTGGTTCTGATAGCGGAAATATATTTCAGGAACCAGTTATCATTTATGTACGGTTAAATACTTCAACACTTGGAACAATTGCTGGAAATGTTACTAATACAAGTACAGGGGCAATAACTGGTAATGTGGCTGTAACGGGTACTAGGACAATTGACTACTATAATGTAGCTGGTGGTATTGTTAGTAGCCTTTCAAGTTGGAGTACTAATACAAATGGTATTGGTGGTACTGCACCATCTAGCTTCACAGCGGCTGGGCAAACATTCCATGTTAACAATGGAAATGTTGCCGTGGCGGCATCTACTGCATGGACAGTTTCAGGTGGAGGCTCTAAAGTTGTTCTAGGAAACGGTACTAATACTGTTAGTTTAACAGTACCACAGGGTTCTAAAATTATTAGTACTATTGATTTGGCCAATAATAGCACATTGAAATTGCAAGACACAGCAATGACACAAACTTATGGTACTCAAGCTGTAGGAAGTACTATTGAATACGCTCAAACAATTGCTTATTCTGTGCCTTCTGCACCTTCACCCGCAACAGCATATAATAATTTGAAAATAAGTGGTGCAGGTATGAAAACATTTGCTAGTGGTTCTACAACAATTAGTGGCAATTTGACCTTAAGTAATACTGTATTACAAGGCAATGCATCATTTAGTACCCTTGCCATTGGTGGTAATATCTCATACACGGGTACAGTTACCCCACCTAGCGATGCACTTTCAGTAACATTATCTTTAACAGGTATCGCTGGGTCAACACAAACTATTAGTGGTGATGGTGTTGCACTAGTGCGTTGGTTTTCTTTAAAGACAAATAATGCAAATACAATTGTATTATCTAAAACAGGTTCAACAAACTTGAATTTGTCTTTAGGCAATGCTTCTGGTGGTGGTACTAATTTGGCTACAGGCTCTATTTTGAACCTGAATGGTAACGACATAACCTTTGTAAATGCTTCTAGTGCTGGAGGTGCTACATTCACAGGTTCTGGTACAATAACTAGCTCATCCACTTCAAACTGGAGCATATTTAAAACAACAGGTACTGCAATTACCGCCTTGCCACTTACTCCAGGGTCTAATACCATAAAGGACTTTACGCTTAATTATACTGGCGGTACTATTACACTTGCAAGCCCATTAGGTATCTATGGCGTGCTAAGTGTAAATGCAGGCACATTTGCCACAGCTGGCTTACTTACTATGAAATCAACTAGTATCGCTACTTCGGGTACTGTAGCTGCAATTCCGGCATCAGGTGCAAGCATAACAGGCGATGTAACTGTGGAGCGCTACATACCTAAAGGCTACCGTAGTTACCGCGATATAGTGCCTAGCGTTTACAAATTGACCAATACCATTTACAACCAATGGATGGAAGGCGGTAGTTATGCCAACAATGGCTATGGCATGTTTATAACAGGTGGTGCGGGCGTTTCTGGAACAACCGCTACGCCTAACAGCATTGACCCAACAACCCATTTTGACGTAAGCCAAAATGGTGTGAAAACAGCATATACCTATATAGCAGGCGTTTGGGACACTATTCCTAACACAGACCAGTACTTGGATCCATTCCAAGGACACCGTATGCTAATTAGAGGCGACAGGAGTTTCAATCTTTATGGAACATCTATAGACAACACGCCACTTGGTTTGTTGATGTACAATGCCACTACGTTGCGTGCTAAAGGCTCATTAGTTACAGGTACTGTTAAATACGATACCACTGGAGTTACTCACACGCCTGTAAGCGGTTCGCCCTTCAATACAACTGTACGTATGAACCCTGCCGACTCGGGCTTTAGCTTGGTTGCCAACCCTTATGTGTGCCCAGTTGCTTGGTCAGCGCTCACAAAAAGCAACTTGGTTACGGGTAATTACTATTTCTTAAAATCTACTGCGGGTGCAACAGGTGTTTATGTTGCGGCAACATCGCTTACATACCCTGATATACAAGCAGGCCAGGCATTCTTTGTGCAGAACGTAATCGGCAGCGGTCGAGTGAACTCAAGCATCACGTTCACGGAAGCTGCAAAAGACCCTAGTTCTACGCACACTTCTATTTTTGGCGGCAGCAGCACCAGCTACATGCCACTCTCTTTGTGGAGGCAGGTAGGCGGTGGCGACACCAGCTACCATGAAATGGACGAAGCCACTATTATTTTCGATACCACCTATAGCAATGCGCCTAAGTTTGCTGGCAGCAGCGACAACCTGGCCATTAAGGTTGGCAATTCAAGCCTTAGCATCAACGCAAGGAAAGCCCCAACAAAGGATGACACGATCAATCTATTGTTGAGCAGCTTCTCGAAAGCAAACTACCAGTTGCAGCTTGATGGTACCAATTTCAATGGCGGTGCGGTATCTGCATACTTGTATGACAATTACCTGAAAACAACTACACTGTTGAAAAATGAGTTGAACGCTGTATCTTTTATGGCAGATAATACCATTGCAGCTAGCTATGCAAATAGGTTCAGCATCATCTTCAAGCCTACTATATTGCCTATAAGCAACATAGTGCTGAACACAGCCTTGAAAAACGATGTGGTTTCAGTTGACTGGAGTACGATAGGCATGGCAGGCGTAGTTAGTTTCGACGTGGAGAAATCGCTTACAGGCACTGGTTTTGCCAAGGTGGCAACAGTAGCTGCAAAAGCCAGCACTGCTGCATACAGCTATAGCGACGCATCAGTAGCCACAGGCAGCAACTACTACCGCATCAAGGCACTAAGTGCCACTGGTGAAGTTGCATACAGTGCGGTATCGGTTATAAAGAAAGGCGCTTTAGCAGTAAGCTACTCGTTCTATCCTAACCCGGTAACGAGCAAAATGGTGAACCTGCAATTGGGCAACGTGGAAAAAGGTGTTTACACAGTAAGCCTGTACAACAGCTTAGGCCAAAAAGTAAGCAATAAAACAGTGCAGCACCAAGGTGGAAGCGCTACTTACAGCATTGGTTTGGGCAAGGCACTTGCAAGCGGTGTTTACACAGTAAGCGTGCATAACGCAAGCGGCGCAGCAACTTACCAAGCAAGTCTAAGTGTAGAGTAAGGGAGTTTGGTTGAAGGCTTTAGTAAAATCATTTAATCAACGGTATAAATTCATTTCATCATGCCCCCAGCCTTTTTAATGGATGGGCTGGGGGCAAAAAACACAATAGCTATGCAGGCATTAACAAAGAAAGCAACAATAGTAGGGTTTGTATTGCTGCTGGTGATTGGTTTAAAAATGGCACAGGCTGCCACGGTAAATCAATTGTACTTTTGGATGGGCGGAATGAGTGTTGCGCTGTTAGGTAGTGGTTTTTGGTTATTCGCTATAAAGCAGCAAAGCAGTAAAAAATTACAACCTGTGAGGGTTTTGAGTAATAAATAATTACTCGTTGATGAAATTAAAAAAGCCATTGGTACTAGTGATAGTGCCAATGGCTTTTTTATATTCCAAAATTTTGTTTAGTATATTTTCGTTACTATTCAAGTCTGCCTTTGTGGCTAAAAAAGCCAGTAGCAACAAATAGGGTTAAACCAGTTCTTTTGTCAGGTGTACCTTTGTCATGTCGTGGTATTGGTTCTGCAATTCATGTATATATTGAATGTGTGGGTTGTGACGCTTGTCTTCCCTATACCAGATTTCCATCTTAGAAAAGTCGCCAGCTTTTGGGGTTACAATCCTAAAAGCACCCTTCATATACTTTACAGACCCGTCCTCATTTACCCTTGCTTCAAAATTGAGGTTGCGCAGGGCTTGGTAGTTAAGTGGTATGGGGTATAGGTGTTCAGGCTCAAACCAAAACTCCTGCACGTCTGTTAATACTTGCACTAAGTGCTGGTCTTTTTGCAGGCCTACTACTTCACCTTCCCATAGTTGACCTTCATATTCGGCATTTACATAATCGCCAATTTGGATGTCTTGAAACTTAATCATAATGGTAGCAATTTTTTGAAACTACAAGGTATGAATAATTTGAAATATTAGGGGTTAATTTTTTTAAGTGGCTTTTGCTTCCTATTTTTTGCATGAAATAGTGTAAGCAGCGTTAACTACTTGCTAAAAACAGCTATTTATTAATGGGTAATATTATCTTTGTATACTTATGCTTAAAGATTTAATTTGGTGCTTGGTCATTTATTTATTGTACCGCTTGGTGTTTGAATTGGTTATACCTGTAGCTAGGACGGTTATTAAAATGAGGCAAACCGTGTCGAAAATGCAGGGGCAGCAGCCTTTTCAGCAACAACAGCCCCAGCAACAAACAGCTTCAAAGCCGCAGCCTCAGAAAGCATCCACCACTGCCAGTATTAATGAGGAATACATTGATTTTGAAGAAATAAAGGACTAAGTATTTAATGTGTGCCACAGTACACCTGTCAAATAGGCTCAGGTATTATTGGGTTGTATTTTGGGAGATTAAAACAAAAATAAAGTTAAATAGTAGGCAAGCCATTAGTGGATCGGTTTTCACTATGAATATTGGAAGCAAGATACTATACAAAGAATGAATTAATTTGGCAATGAGAAACTTTGAAATAAAGAGATAAAAGCCTATAAAATAGAAAATCCTCAATCCTCAAAATTATCAAGTAATTCTTCCATCTAAATTGTACTATAAATGTTGCGTGTTTCTGAACTGCCTAAGTGATTGGTTTAAAGGTATTTATTCAAGCACCAAAGTTTTATGCTTCATTTTAAAAAAGTTGAAGCAATAATCTTTAATGGTTTCAATGGTACTCAAAAAACTGTCGTAGGAAGATGGTTTTACAAGGTAAGAATCTGCACCTAGGTCGTAGCAGTTCTTAATTTCTTTTTCATTTTTAGTAGTAGAAAAAATGATAACTGGTATTTTGCTGAAAGAAGGCTCGCTTTTTATTTTTTTCAAGGCTTCCTTTCCGTTCATTTTGGGCATATTCAAATCCAACAGTATAAGCTTTGGGTAGGGGGTAGCAATTTCGCTAGTTTTTATCTTGTCCAAGTAATTTAAAAGTTCTACCCCATTTCCCACAAACTCTAGCCCAATGGTGCTGCAACCTTCTTCAAACACCGTTTTGAACAAAAATTTATCGTCAATATCATCCTCCGCAACTAAAATAAAAGGCTTGATATCCATGGCTATTTCTATTGAATAAGAAATAAAGATATACTAACAAATCCACTAAACCATTTTTTTCTTTAAGGGTTAAACGTTGTTTAAGCTAATTAAAAATTTACGGTTTAGGAAAAAATAAATAAACGGCACTTCCTTTTCCTATGGCGCCTTCCGCATCAATAAACCCGTGGTGGTTCAGCATTATTTTTTTACAAATGGTTAGCCCAATGCCTTTTCCTCCCAAAGTCGGGCTGTTGTTTAGCTTTTGAAAAAGTTGGAACATTTTGTTTTTATAGGCATTTTCAAAGCCAACCCCATTGTCTTCAAAGGATATTTTATAATAATCTTTATATTTTGCTATTGGTTTTTTTTCTGTTTCCAAAGTAATGGAAATTGCCATTTGCCGCTCAGGCGATTTGAACTTGATGCTATTGTTGAACAATTGAGTAAATATTATTTCTAAGTCTTCCTTTGAACCCATCACCACAGGAAGTTCACCAACGGCAATACCTGTTAATCCTTCATGTTCCGATTGCATTTTGTGTATAGTAGCGGTCACAAGTTCTTTTAAATGTAGCGGTGCAAGCACATTTTTTTTCTGTACTAGGTTTGTAAAAAATACAAGGTCGTCCAGCAGTTCCTGCATCTTGGCAGTGGCAGCTTCCATCCTGCCTATAATATGGTTTTCTGCTTCGTCCAGCGTGCCTTTTTGCTTGTGCAAAAGTAATGTGCCAAAAGTCCGTATTTTTCTCAACGGCTCCTGCAGGCTATGCGAAGCCACAAAAGCATATTGCTCCAGCTCGTCGTTGCTAATGTTCAATTCTGCTATTTTTTGTTCCAGTTCTTTTTGGTAGCGCAGCCTTCGCCGCATCTCGTTAATCATCGCCAACATGGTGATGATGATAAGGATGCCCGATGCAATAAAAATGAGCCTAAACGTGGCGGGCGTTAGTTTTTCATGTGCCTGTTTTTCGGTTTTTCTTTTTGCAAGCAAGGCTATCTCAACATTGCGGGCATTTTCCATGGCCTGCCTGTAATTCTGTCGGGCATTTTTCCCTAACGCCAATTTTTCAAGTATCCCATTGTTGTCATCTAGCCTTTTCTTTTCCAGGGTTTCAAACAAATATTGAAAGCGTATAGCCACAGTTGCCTTTAATAGGGTAATATTGTTAACTTGACTTTGGTTGTCTTTTACCAAGTCCCTAAGCGAATCAAGCGATTTATATATATTGTCCCTCGCAGCAAAATATGGTTTCAAATAAAAGGAATCTTTTGTAAGCAAAAAGCCCCTTTGGCCAGTTTCTGCCTTTGTCATCATATTGTCTATGAGTAGCAACTGGTTAATGACTTGATAGGTATGGCTGGTTAAGTCTTCTGATTTTTTTAATGCATACAACTGGTTATTAAATTTGAAGCCCGCCTGCAAAAAAACAATTATCCCAACAATGCAGCTTATATATAACCAAATGTATTTCTTCATAGTAGTGGGGAAAATATTCTACAACAATTTACAATTTTTCGTATATGCAAAATGAATAAATTGCTTTTTAATCAATTTACAGTGAAAAACGTATATACTTACCAAGAATATAAAGCTAATGTAAAGTTTGGAACTAAAGTTGGCAATATCTTTAAATATATTAGATCTTTTTTTGTGCAAACGAAATAGTTTGTAATTTATTACTAATACCATACAATGAAAAGAATATTGGTTATTGACGATGACAGGGAAATGTGCATGTTGCTAAACCGGTTCCTTACAAGGAATGGCTTTGAGGTAGTGGAAGTGTACAGTGGCAAAGCTGCATTGGCCTATATCAGCCAAAATGGGGCAGACGCAGCCCTGTGCGATTATAGGCTGGAAGACATGGACGGCAGGCAGGTGCTGGCAGGCATCAAAGCAATAAGGCCAAATATACCCGTGATTATTATTACCGGCTATTCCGACGTGAAAGCGGCTGTAGAAGTAACCAAGATGGGTGCTTACGATTACGTTACAAAGCCTTTATTGCCAGACGAGATTTTGCTGACCATTAAAAAATCGCTAGATAAAAGCAGCCCTAAAACAGATAGTGCAGGCGATGGCAGCAATAAAAAAACAACAGATACAACAACAGAAATAAAATTAGCCAACAACGATTATATTTTTGGCAATAGCCCCGTTTTCAACAACATTATTACTCAGGTAAAAAGGGTAGCCCCTACTAATTTTAGTGTTATTTTATATGGCGAGAGTGGGTGCGGCAAGGAAGTAATTGCCCAAACCATCCATAAAAACAGCAAAAGGGCAAATGCACCTTTTATAGCCATCGATTGCGGGGCCTTGGGCAAAGAATTGTCGGGCAGCGAATTGTTTGGCCACGAAAAAGGGGCTTTTACTGGTGCAATCAACCAAAAAGTAGGGAGCTTGGAACTGGCAAATGGAGGCACTATTTTTTTGGATGAAATAGTAAATTTGTCTTACGACATACAAGTAAGCCTGCTGCGGGTGGTGCAGGAAAGAAAAATAAGAAGGGTAGGGGGCGTAAAAGATATTGAGATAGATGTGCGCATTATTGTAGCCAGCAATGAAAAACTAATGGATGCTGCCAAAAAAGGCAAGTTCCGGGAAGACCTTTTCCACCGGTTCAACGAATTTAGCATCGATGTGCCGCCGTTGCGCGAAAGGGGCAACGATATACTTTTATTTGCTAAGCATTTCTTGAAAAGCACCTCACAGGAACTGGAAAAGAATGTAACAAGCTTATCTCCAAAAGTGGAGGAAGTTTTCCTTAAATATTCATGGCCCGGCAACCTCAGGGAACTAAAAAATATCATTAAGCGAAGTGCTTTGCTAACCGATACCGACACAATAGACATTAATGTATTGCCCTTTGAAATGGTTAATTATAGCAAGCTCCAGTTTGACGAGCATGTTTATAAGGAACCTACACAGCAAATGTATGTGCCTGATGAGAGTCGGAAGGAAGATGCACATTCTGCCTTTAACTTTAACACGCCATCTCATACTTCAGCTCCCGCTTCAAATGGCCATTTCCCAGAAAAAATATTGGTGAACGAAAAAAGCCTTAAAGCGGCTGGCCTTAATGCCGAGTACAACATGATAGTAGAAGCGTTGAAACAAGCAAATTACAATAAAAGCAAAGCTGCCCGTATTTTGAACATAGACAGGAAAACACTTTACAACAAGATGGAAGAATACAAGCTGCTGAGCTTTGAATAATATTTTTTATTGCTATTCAGGTGCAAGTTTGTTTAATCTGCCATGAAGTCACGAAGACACAAAGAGGCACAAAGTTTTAAGGGAAGAAGAAAAGAAAAAAGAAGAAAAATCATGTTATCAATACCTTTTAACTTTCTTTTTTTCTTCCTTTCTTCCCTTCTTGCTACTTCGAGCTTTCGTGTCTTTATGGCGAAATGCACTTGAGTAGCAACACTTTTTTGAACCTTTTTATTATTACCACCAATGCTTGTAACCGCTGGGCAAACATTTAATATCCTTGTTGTGGATGACGATGAGGACGATTTTTTCATTACCTCTAGCCTGCTGGCAGAAGTGAGCGAATATGACTTTAAAGTTTCTTGGTGCCCCTCTTACAAAGGGGCATTAGCGCAATTACAAACCAATTTGTACAACTTGGTCCTGGCCGACTATCGCCTTGGCGGCAAAACTGGTGCCGATCTAATAGAAGAAGCCATACAAAATGGCATAGACATACCCATTATCCTTTTAACGGGCAAAGGGAATGTAGAAATAGACAAAAATGCAATGGACAGGGGGGCCTACGATTATTTGCTAAAATCTGACATCAACCCACAATCGCTAGAAAGAAGTATTCGCTATGCCTTCACACGCTATAAAAGCCTGAAAGCAGTTCAAAAAAGCGAGAACAAATACCGGGCAATGTTCGAGAACTCGAAAGATGCCATGTTTACCTTAAATGAAAAACTGGAAGTTGTTGACATAAACGATGTTGCCATAACCATTATTGGGCTAGAAAAAACACAGGTTACAGGCGAGGCTTTTTACAAACTATTCAAAAACGAAATTGAAATAAAAGAAATTTTATTAGAAGTGGATGAATACAACGAATTGATAGACGAAGAAATAATGTTGCAAATTTTAGATGGCAACGAACGCCAAGGATTGTTAACCCTTACCTGCGAGAAAGATGCAGAGGCAAAAAGATATTACCAAGGCGTATTCCACGACATTACAGAACTAAAGAAAGCAGAACAGTCAAACTTGCTGGCAGAAAAATTTGAAGCCACCCAGCGTTTTGTAAAAATGCTGGCGCATGAAATAAGGAACCCACTAAATAATATTTTATTGTCTATCGACAACCTGAACACTTTCGATTACTCCAACAAAGATGTTTACATAGACATTGTAAAAAGGAATAGTTTGCGTATCAACGATTTGATAGGTAAACTATTAGAATCATTTAAAATCGTTGACATAGAGCTGGAGAGGGTAAACTTTAAAGACCTGATACAGGATGCTTTGGTTTCTATTTACGACAGGCTTACGCTAAAAGGCGTGGTAATGAAAAAGCAAATAAACGAATTGGTAACCATTAAAGCCGATGAAGAAAGGCTAAAACTGGCTTTGGTTAATTTTTTTGTAAATGCCATTGAAGCCATGGAAGAAAATAAAGGTATTTTACTGATAACCGTAGTAGAGAAGCAAAGCACTATTGATTTAATCATAAGAGACAATGGGTGCGGCATGGACGAATCGCAGCAGCAACGACTATTCGAGCCTTATTTTACAACCAAAAAAACTGGGGTGGGGCTTGGCCTGTCATCGGCAATGGCCATACTTCGCTCGCACAATGCAACGGTGGAAATAGAGTCGGAAGTAAACAAAGGCACAGCATTTACAATAGGCTTCCCCAAAAGCAAATTCTAAAGGAATTTTTGCCACATTACATGCTTTTTAGCCACAAAGGCACAAAAAAACGAAGAAGTACTAAAAAAAAGAAGGTTAAACCCGGATTTTGCAGTTGACTTCGTTAAGAAAGGCTCAAATGCAATAAAGACAAGTATTTGAGCCGAATTTTTGGTCGAAAACATAGTGTACTATGGCAAGGCAAAAAAATCAAGCAAATGCTTGTGTTTGAAATATTTGTGGCTTGCAATAGATTTCAACTGCAAAATCCGGGTTAAACAGTATTGATAACATAAATCTTGTTTTTCTTTTCTTTTTCTTCCCTTAAAACTTTGTGCCTCTCTGTGTCTTCGTGCCTTCGTGGCAAATTAACCAAACTTGCACCTGCGTAGTAACCCACTTTTTATTGCATACTAATGCCTGAAAATGTTTTTCAACCGGGGCAGTCAGCCATGTTCCTTTGCTCCCGCATTGCCCAATACTACTTCATGAATAAATTTCAATTTTTCTTGCACAGGATTGGTAATTACAAAAGGGTAAATATCCTGTAGTCCCATACTCCTATTTAGGCTGTTCATGGCAAAAGTAAGCGGCAGCCAAAGCTTGATGATGGTTTCAAAATCTTTCAGGCTATAAGGATCTGTTTTTATTTTTGAGCTTAGCTTTTCATCATTGTGTGCAATTTTTGGATCCACGCTTAGCCCAAATGAATAGGCCGTTTCTAGCGTATCTACAATGTGCATGTAATGGGCCCATGTTTCTGCCCAGTCTTCCCAGGGGTGGGTGCTAGCATAAGGGCTTATGAAATTATTGTTCCAATTTGGTGGCGTGCCTTGGGCATAATGTTTTTGCAATGCCTCTTCATAATCTTGCCTGTCATCACCAAACAATTGCCTGCATTTGTCAATGTTCGGTGTGTTGTCTATCAGCCTGTCCCAATAATAATGGCCTATTTCGTGCCTGAAATGACCCAGCAAAGTCCTGTAAACCTCGTGCATCGATTGTCTGGCCATTTCCCTGTCTATATCGTTTGCTTCAGCAACGTTGATGGTTATCAAGCCTTCATCATGCCCAGTAAATACTTTATCCTTTTCATCAGTCCCCGTGTCGGCCATAAAAGCAAATGCAAGTCCCCCTTTTTCATCTTTTGTTTTGCTTACAATGGGCAGTTTCATCCGCAACAAACCATAAACAAGGCGACGCTTGGCTGTTTCTATTTTTTGCCATGCTTCTACATATTCGGGGTTGCGTAGGTCTGGGATCACTTTGTTCAAATCGCAAGCTTTGCAAAAAGCCGATTCATTGTTTTCGGGCATTAGCCAGTTGCAACCATTTTGCATTTGGTTTGCGCAGTACTTATAATGCGTTGCAACATTGTTCACAGTGGCTGTTAGCTGCCCGTTTTGTTCCTGCTTTAGGGCTAATAAGGTCATTTGTTCGGCATCAAACCCTATTAAAAATCCGCAATTGCCACAGGACGTGTTTTCAAAATAAACCGTATTGCCACAATTGGTGCATTTAAAAAGTTTCATTTTAGGTGTTTTTGTATCTCAATACGCAACTAGTATGCCTATTTGTGCTTTGCTGGGGAAATTTGTTTGCAATTGGTGGAAGGTTGCTGCAAAAAATTAACCGCAAAGGCCGACAAGCTATTCAACGCAGAGAGGGCGCAAAGGAAAGACTCTAAAAAAAGGCAGTATGTTTCACTTGCCCCAACCCCCCTAAAGGGGGCAATAAAGCGGAGATTGTTGCGATTTCAGAGGCGGGGATGTTTAAAGTATCGTTTATTTATAAGAAACCACTTATGGAAAGTACACTATAACTCATTCAATAAATCTTTTGCTGGCCTAGCTTTTATTTTTCCTTGCCGCACTAGTTTCAGGTTTTCTACCGCTTCTTTCACTTCTGCTATTAGCAAGGCTTTCTCATCAGGTAAAGTTGTTGTTTTCATATAAGGCAGGCTTTTAAGTACTTCCATTAAATGCACTGCATTGTCATTTTCAATATCTAATAATACTTTCATTGTAAAAAGTTGATATCATAAGTTACGGTAGTGATTGGGAATAAATCCAAAATTATTGGAGTACCAAAAAAATCATTTTAAAATCCACCGCTACAATTTATCTTCATCCCCTCAAATCATTTATAAACCACATAAAAGTCAATTAATAACGAGCATGTCATATCCCTATCAGATTACTTCTTACGAAGCCTACAAAGAAGCGTATAAACAAAGTATTGAAAACCCAGAGCAGTTCTGGGGCGGCGTAGCCGAAAATTTTACATGGAAAAAGAAATGGGACAAAGTCCTAGAATGGAATTTTACCGAGCCTAAAATAGAATGGTTCAAGGGTGCAAAGTTGAACATTACCGAGAATTGCTTAGACAGGCATATTGAAGCACATGGCAATGCCCCAGCCATTATCTGGGAGCCCAATGCCCCAGATGAAAAAAACCGCTTGCTTACCTATAAAAAACTGCTGGAGAAGGTTTGCCAGTTTGGGCAGGTGCTAAAAAACAATGGTGTAAAAAAAGGCGACAGGGTTTGTATTTACATGGGCATGGTGCCAGAACTGGCCGTGGCTACGCTGGCTTGCGCAAGGATTGGGGCTATACATTCTGTTATCTTCGGTGGCTTTTCTGCCCAAAGCATTGCCGACCGCTTATACGATGCACAGGCCGAGTTTATTGTAACCTGCGATGGGGCTTTTCGTGGCGCAAAAGACATTCCGCTTAAAAACGTGATTGACGATGCCCTTATTGGCAACCACACCATCAAAAAAGTAATCGTTTGCACCCGCACCCGCACCCCAATCAGTATGCTGAAAGGCAGGGATGTATGGTATGAAGACGAGATGAAGCATGTGGAAGAACAAGGCATCACTTTTATAGAAGCCGAGCCTATGGATGCCGAGGATCCCTTGTTTATCCTCTACACTTCTGGCAGCACGGGCAAGCCAAAAGGGGTAGTACATGCCTGCGGCGGGTATATGGTTTATACCAACTATACATTTATCAATGTGTTCCAGTACCAGCCATCGCAAGTGCATTTTTGCACGGCCGATATTGGCTGGATAACCGGGCACTCTTATATTTTATATGGCCCGCTTAGTGCTGGGGCCACAAGCCTTATTTTTGAAGGCGTGCCTACCTACCCCAATGCTGGGCGTTTCTGGGATATTGTGGACAAATACAAAGTAAACATCCTCTATACTGCCCCCACTGCCATCCGCAGCCTGATGGGCTTTGGCTTAGGGCCTTTGCAAGGCAAAGATTTATCTTCCTTAAAAGTACTCGGAACTGTTGGTGAACCTATCAACGAAGAAGCATGGCATTGGTACGATGAATATGTTGGCAAAAAACAATGCCCCATTGTAGATACTTGGTGGCAAACAGAAACTGGCGGCATTTTAATCAGCAACCTAGCGGGTATCACCCCTGCCAAGCCTAGCTGGGCTACCCTGCCTTTGCCGGGCGTGCAGATGGTACTAGTAGATGAAAAAGGGAATGAGGTTTTGGATGAAGAAGGAAGCGACACCGTTGGTGGCAACCTGTGCATCAAGTTCCCTTGGCCGTCTATTTTGCGTACTACTTATGGCGACCATGAGCGTTGCCGCACCAACTATTTTGCCACTTACCCCAACCTGTATTTTACTGGCGATGGTGCTTTGCGTAGCAAGGAAGGTTTTTACCGCATCACTGGCCGGGTTGATGATGTACTAAACGTAAGCGGCCACCGCATAGGCACTGCCGAGGTAGAAAACGCCATCAATATGCACTCAGGCGTGGTGGAAAGTGCCGTGGTGGGCTACCCACACGACATAAAAGGGCAAGGTATTTACGCCTACGTTGTTTTTGGCAATACCCATGGCGACGAAACCCTTACCCGTAAAGACATACTGCAAACCGTTACCCGCATCATTGGTCCCATAGCCAAGCCCGATAAAATACAGTTTGTAAGCGGCCTGCCCAAAACCCGCAGCGGCAAAATCATGCGCCGCATCCTCCGCAAAATAGCCGAGGGCGAAACCGAAAACTTAGGGGATACCAGCACATTACTTGATCCTGGGGTAGTGGATGAAATAAAGAGGGGGAAGATATAGTTTGATATAAAATGCAGGTTACAAGTTGCTGGTTTTGGGTGGCTTGTAACCTATGTTTTTCGTCATTTCGAATATTCCATTGGGCGAGCCCAAAAAAAAATCGGAATGACAATATGTTAAGCAGCCCCCAACTCGCTTTCTGCATCCCCGTCATTGCGAGGCACGAAGCAACCTGCCCTAAAAATTTAGACGGCTTGATTATCGGTGTTTAGATTGCTTCTTGCCTCGCAATGACGTTCACTAGGTTCGGGATTGTTTAAATTCATAATAATTATTTTAAATTTATAATCCCCTATTAATCAATGTGTTGCAGAGGTTTCATTGTAACGCAGGAGAAGTCAAATCAAATAAGTCAATTGCTTTTAAACAACCATATCATTATATTTAAAGCTGCTAATAAAATAGTTATCCATACTAACCGCTAATTATATGACTACAATAGAAGCCCAAAAATTTGGAAGAACTAAAGTACTAATAGCAACGGTGATAGTTTTCATAATACTCGTGTTGTTATTATTTATTGGACAAGTAAAAGGGGATTTTGCAAATGGTCTTTTGTTTTTCATGTCTGCATTACTTAACATTCATTGCATTGCAATCTTTTCTATCCTTTTTGGAACAACTTATTTATTAGGTGGAAGAGCTGGCAAAGAAATAATAATTGATAAAAAAGATAGCTTGTTAATCGCTATTAAATATGCCATTTCAATATCCTTCCTATTATCGATTTATGGCATATTCATAGCCTTTCTTAGAGAAAAGAATTTTTCTTTTATTGGACTGATTGCTATACTGAAAATTCATTTTTTTGACTTGTTTTTTAAAATGGATATATCATTACTAGCAATTTGGTTCTGGGCAACTAACAAAATGAAAAACTACGCTGAAAAATAGACCTCTTCGGAAATTCATTTTATGCCTAGCGTTATAGCCCTATTATGATAAGCTGCGATTAGGTTGAACCTAAAGCCGAATCTTTTGCGCCTGTTCCTATAGCGTTCAGCTATTATCCTGAATATTTCAAGTCCCTGTTGATATGTTCAATGGGCATCCTTTCTATTGCGATTTCTCTGTTCCGTTTCCTTTCTTCTTTTGTAAGCCTCCTATTTTTCGTGTTCTTTTTAGGAACAGATGAATTTGCATGTATTTTTTCCATGCCCCTAGTCCATGCCAAAAATAGTGTTGCTTATGCGCTGCCTATGGCGCATACCTTTCGCTACGTTCTGTCGCTGATTCCATAACTCATAATTCATAATTCTAATTTCCCCGCTAGTCCACGCCAAAAATAGTTTTGCTGGTGCGCTGCCTATGGTGCGTACCTTTCGCTACGTTCTGCCGCTGATTCCATAATTCATAATTCAAAATTCCCCCACCATGGGGGCATTTTGGGATACTCATGGGGGCATATTTCCCCCATATAGGATTGTACTTTTGCATGGTGCCAAAATCAATCCCAACTTTGTAGTATATGGAACTTTATTTGCGTTAGCACAATCCCTGTGGTTAGCCTAACCTTAGCTCGCTCTCCCGTGGGGCTTATTTTTAATATACAAAATAAAACGTCATGATAGTTTACATCCATACTCAAAAAACACTGAAAAAGTACGCACCTTTCCGCGAAAATCACGCACAAAATACGCACAAATCACTCATTTTATACGCACAAAATACGCATAAAACACTCACTCTTTAAAACCATAAAACATTGTATTTCAATGAGTTAAGATGCAAAAAAAGGCTCAAAACTAAATTTAGGGTAACAAAAGTCAGTCAAAACAAGCGGATACCACCCTCAAAATGGCTATAAGTTTTTTATTTGCCCCTATCAGTTTGTGTAAAATGATAGGTTGTAGCTCACCTGCACGTCAAAAAAAGAGTTAGCCAAAAAGGAATATTTATAAAAAATTAATTTACTTTACAAGTAACAGTCGAGAGGCCTGACTTTTTAAGCCCGTAAGAACTTGGTTTCTACTTGACTGTCTTTTTTATTTATAGCAAACAAGCATTGTTTATGCACCTCTTATTATTTTGATACCTAAAAAGTAATTACCTATGCTTTTACAACTTCAGCAAACCAATAGCGGAAACAGTGAGAAATTAATTGCCTTTGCAAAAAAAAAATGACATGGAGTTATCCGTTTTAGAAAGTTCAACTGATAACTATTATCTGCCAGGTAAGCCGCTTACTGCAGATGAGCTAATTGCAATTGTTATAAAAAGCCGCAATAGTGGGGCAGTTACGATGGAAGATGCACATAATGCAATAAGAAATACTTATCCTGAAGGTTAAATAATTAATTTATTTTAACTTACATTGATATATAAGCCTGAAATCATTATATCCTTTCCCACATTACCCTTTTATCTCCATATCCAACCGCTCCACTGTTTGCAGGCCATTCAGGCTTTTTAAGCGGCCTACCAGTTCTTCCAGTTCTTCTTTGTCGTGCACAAATACTTTAATGGTGCCTTGGAAAATACCATCGCCGCTTTCTATGGTAAGGGCAGATATATTTATTTTCAGTTCGCCGCTGATGATATTGGTTATTTTATTCACCACACCCACATCATCTACCCCCACTATTTTCACGCCCGAGAGGAACGAAATTTCTTTGTTTTTAGCCCACTTGGTTTTCACAATCCTGTGGCCATAGTTGGCCATTAATTGCGTTGCATTGGGGCAATTGGTGCGATGGATGGTTAAGCCTTTGCCAGTGCTTACAAAGCCAAACACGGCATCCCCCGGTATGGGGTTACAGCATTTGGCAAGGGTGTACATTATTTTGTCGCTGCTCTCGCCAAATATAATTAGCTCGCTGTCTTTTTTGCTGTATTGCTTTGGTTGATCAACTGCAATTTCGGTAATGGTAGTTTTGGGCTTGGGCTGTTCCAGCTTATCGCCCAAAACATTAAATTCCTTTAGTTCCTTCAAGTCAATTGACTTCACGGCAATGGAATAAAACAAATCGAGGTGGGATGAAAGCTTATAAAACGCCATCACTTCCTCAATATTTGGCTGGGTATAACCAGCCCCCATGCCCTCCAGTTTTCTCTGTAGTATATATTTGCCGTCTTCTGCTATCTTCCGCTTGTCTTCTTTCAGGCTGTCTTTAATCTTGCTCCTTGCCTTGGCTGTTACCACCATGCCCAACCAATCTTCGGTGGGCTTTTGCTTGGTGCTGGTAATAATCTCTATCTGGTCGCCGCTGCGTAGCTTGTGGCTAATAGGCACCAGCTTGTGGTGCACCTTGGCACCAATGCAATGGCTACCCACCTCGCTATGCACAGCAAAAGCAAAATCAAGGGCTGTGCTTCCCTTGGGCAGCATTTTCACCTGCCCCTTGGGGGTATAAACATAAATTTCCTCGGCAAGGAAAGAGGTCTTGAAATCTTGCAAAAAGTCGATGCTGTCGCTGTTTTCTTGCGACAATACTTCCCTTATTTGCCCAAACCATTTGTCAAAACGATCTTCATCGCTGCTGCCCTCTTTGTATTTGTAGTGTGCAGCAAGCCCACGCTCGGCTATTTCGTTCATCCGCTTGGTGCGTATCTGTACTTCTACCCATTTGCCCTGTGGCCCCATCACAGTGGTATGCAAGGCTTCGTAGCCGTTGCTTTTGGGGTTGCTCAGCCAGTCTCTCAAACGTTCGGGGCTAGGGTTATACTCGTCTGTGATCATGGAATATACTTTCCAGCACTGCTCCTTCTCTTTTTCAGGAGGGGCATCTAGTATAATACGGATAGCAAACAAGTCATATACTTCGTCAAAAGAAACAGCTTTCTTTTTTATCTTGTTCCAGATTGAGTGTATGCTTTTGGGCCTTCCATAAATCTCGAAATTAAAACCAGTGGCTTCCAGCTTTTCTTTTAGCGGACGTATAAATTCATTAATGTACCTTGTCCTTTCCCTTTTTGTTTCTGCGAGTTTTTTGGCAATATCTTTATAGGCTTCTGGCTCAAGGTACTTCATAGCCAGGTCTTCCAGTTCTGTTTTAATGTTGTACAAGCCCATCCTGTGTGCCAAAGGGGCATATACCCACACCGTTTCAGAAGAAATTTTCAGCTGCTTCTCCTTTTTCATGCTGTCCATGGTGCGCATGTTGTGCAGGCGGTCGGCAAGTTTTATCAGTATCACCCTTGGGTCGTCTGTAAGGGTAAGCAGTATTTTCTTAAAATTCTCGGCCTGCACGCTAGTGTTTGTCCCCATCACGCTGGAAATCTTGGTAAGGCCATCTACAATCTTGGCTATTTCTGGGCCAAATTCTGCCTGTACGTCTTCCAGTGTTATATCCGTGTCTTCTACCGTGTCGTGCAGCAAAGCACAAATAGTGCTCCTTACTCCTAGGCCTATTTCTTCCACGCATATCATGGCCACGGCCAACGGGTGTAGTATATATGGCTCCCCACTTTTTCGGCGCATGGTCTTGTGTGCCTCTACAGCTATTTCAAATGCCGAACGTAGCAACTCCTCGTCCCCTTTTTTAAGCTTGGGTCGTAGGGTTTTCAGTAAAGCACGGTACTGCCGCAATATTTCCTTTTTTTCCTGTTCGGGCGAAAGCGTATATTTATCCTGACTAGTTACTGCCTGTATCGTTTGTTCATCTGCCATGGGTATACGAATATAAGAAATAGAATGCGTACAAAGAAACTATGCTTCCCAAAATTGTTGCATCAAAACTTTTTTTTGTTTTTTTTGTTTTTTGCAAAATGAATGTGTTTACTATAAAAGACCTTGAAAAGCTTTCTGGCATAAAAGCACACACCATACGCATTTGGGAGCAACGCTATGCTTTGCTGAAACCACAGCGTACCGATACCAACATCAGGTACTATACGAACGAAGAGCTTAAAACGGTACTGAATATATCGCTGCTCAATAAATATGGGTTTAAAATATCGCATATTGACAGGATGAGTGCCACCGAGATGAGCAGTAAGATACTATCTCTTTCACAAAATGAAGCACACCAAGAACGTACTATCAACCTACTTATCCAGTATATGATAGACTTGAAAATTGATGAATTTGAAAACCTCCTGGATAGCCATATCCAAGAAAAAGGCCTTGAAAAAACAATTATTAGCATTGTTTTTACTTTTCTTGAAAAAATAGGGCTACTTTGGCAAACAAATCACATCAACCCTGCACAAGAGCATTTGATTAGCAATATTATACGGCAAAAGTTGATAATGGGCATTGAAAAAGCCACTAGTATTGTAAAGGCAAACACAACAGCGTTGCTATTTCTTCCAGAAGCCGAGTACCATGAGGTTGGGTTGTTGTTCATGCACTATTTGTTTAAAGCAAAAGGGATTAAAGTTTTGTACGTAGGTGCCAATGTGCCATTAAAAGACATAGAATATTTAGCAAAGACTGCTAAACCTACTTTTCTTTATACGCACCTTACCGCAGTAGCCAATAATTTTAGCCTTGAGCATTTTTTGCTTCAGCTAAGCAATTGTTTGCCCAATAGCAGGATAGTAGTTTCTGGCCAACTTGTGTTTGCATATAAAAAGAAACTGCCAGCTACTGTTAGCCTTAAAAAGTCATTGGCAGAAGTATTGGCGTTTATTGCAACTGAGGCAACTTCCTAATATTTTTTTTCCAAAGAATTTATTTAATCACTAAAATATTGTTAACTTTATACTAAATTAAAAACGCCTTTATGAAAACGATTTTGATACCCACTGACTTTTCTGCAACATCTAAAAATGCAAGCCTTTATGCCATTGACATGGCAGCCACCATTGGCATCCCAAAAATCGTGTTTTACCATTTTTATGAAACCAAATTGATATATACCCCGGCAGGCGAGCTAGACGAGGTTGCCAGTATTGAACCAAACAGGGAAAAAAGTATTGCAGAACTAGACGCCTTTATCGATTCGCTTGGCACCATTCCGGAAAGGATTGAAATAGAATCTTATCAAGGGGCAGGCTCGGTAAACGAAGGCGTTGTAGAAGTTGCAGCAATTGTTGCTGCCGATTTAATTGTGATGGGCATAGCACCAGGTGGCCTTTTCAAAGAAACTTTTCTGGGCAGCCATGCACTTTCTGTTGCAAAGCATGTTTCTACGCCGGTGCTAATTGTGCCAGCTAGTGCTACTTTTAACAAGTTGGAGAAAGTTACTTTGTTAAGCGATTTCAAGAATGTTGAAGGTAGTGTGCCAGTTAATAAAATAAAAGTGTTTTTAGAGCATGGCTTTTTAGAATTGTCCATACTTCACCTTTTATCTTACGATGAAGAAATTGACAACAACCATCCCGAAAAGCAAAAACTGGAAACGCTTTTTAAAGAGTATGCCCCACAATTTAAGTATAAGGAAAGTGGTCACTATACAGATGATATTATAGATTTTACGGCAGAAAATGATGTGGATATATTAATTGTGGTGCCAGAATACCATAGCCTGATAGAAACATTGTTCAACGACCATACAAAAAAACTTGCTTTTCACAGCAAAGTGCCATTGTTGATTGCGCATAAATAAAACTTAGCCGCAAATGCACTAATGCTCTAATTAGTACGAAGAAATAAAAAGCCAATATTGTTCTAAAGAACATTATTGGCTTTTTATTTTAAAGATTGGGTTAATTCTTTTTTTGAGATCTTGATGCTTTTACTAATAACCCTGAAAGGGTTAAACAATAGTAGCCATGAGTGAAACCTTTGGTAGGCTTGAAGAGGCAACCAACCCTAAAAGAGGTTAACTTACCCTCACCTTATATTGTATAGCAGCCTAAAATGAGGCCGTAAACAGTTCAACACTTTCTTGGGTATCCCCAATTGCTATTCCTTACCACGAGTTGCGCCCGTGGCTACTATTGTTCAACTCCTTCGGGGTTTGGAGCATTGATAATTTCACAACTATCAGCAAATCCAAAAAAGAATTAGACAAAGATTGGCTTTTCCCTCATAAATCATAATTCATCATTCATAACTTCCCTCGTTCCATCACCCGTTTCTACTACATACACTTCTGGCTGTATGCCATATACGCTTTCGTACGACGATACAATATCCGTAACAGCAGCATCCCTCTTGTTTTTGGTAATTAGGTTAATGGTGCAGCCCCCAAAGCCACCGCCCATCATCCGAGAACCGATAACATCATAGTTCATCTTGGCCTGATCCACTAGAAAATCCAACTCGCTGCAACTTACTTCGTACAAGCCTTTAAGCCCTTTGTGCGTTTGGTACATCAGCTTGCCAAAACCAATCATATCATTTGCTTTCAGGCACTGGGCAGCTTCCCGTGTGCGTTCTATTTCCTGGGTAATATACAAGCATCGTTTATGCCCTTCGTCGCTAAGCATATAGCTAAACTGTTCCACCACCTCAGTACTCACGGCCCTGAAAGAGGTAATTTTTTTATTCACGGTTTGGAAAAGGCTTAGCCCTTCCATCGCCTCATCGTAACGGTTGTTGTAGCCACCATCCGTTAACTGGTGGCTTACTTTTGAATTGATTAATACCAACTCATACTCATCATTTGCCAAAGGCAAATATTCATATTCCAAGCTAATGCAGTCCAGCATCATGCAGTTGCCTCGCTTGCCATGCAGGCTGGCAAACATATCCATGATGCCGCATTTAGTACCCGGAAAGCTATGCTCTGCCTCTTGTGCTATCAATGCCATCTGCTGCCTGCTTAGCCCTAGGGCAAACAATTCATTTAAGGCAAACACCAGCCCCGCTTCCAACGCTGCCGAGGAAGATAAGCCTGCCCCTTGTGGCAAATTGCCACCAAACAGGCAATTGAACCCGCCAATAATGTATCTTTTCTTTTGCAGTATATACAGTATGCCCAGCACATAATTGTGCCAGCCCGTTTGCTTTCTTACTTCATGCAGGTTTACTGAAAAAGATTCCTCAATATCCGATGCCACAAAGTTGGCAGTATTGGTATTATTCACAGCAATGGCAAACCAAATCCCCTTGTCAATAGCTGCTGGCAGCACAAAGCCACCATTATAGTCCACATGCTCGCCCAATAAATTTACCCTGCCGGGAGAAAAGAAAACCCTAGCGCCTTCGCCAAACTGCTGTCTGTAATTTGCTAATACTTGCTGTGGAGAATACATAATTTTTTAAAGCGGTGTAACCGTATAGGTTGTTGAAAAAAATGCAGGTATATTGGGTTCTAATAACAACAACCCCAGCCCATTGTTAAAACAATCTGGCGCTCCGCTTAAATTCTCTATAGCAATGCTGTTCCTATGCGGCGGCGTATATATTTGTAAATAGGGATATGTGCTTGATGGCGAAATGCTTAGCTTCAATTTATCGTTTGATAATATGCAAGCAGGTGCATCCGATGGTGTCAACTGAAAACAATTATCTAAAAAAATTCCTTTCAAACTTACCCCTTCTGCAAAACCTTCTTCTGGTTCCAAGTGGCCAGTGGGCAATAAAGTGTCATCAAAAACCACCCTGTTGCCACTACTAAATTGAAGTTTGCAACTGTCTATACTGCCCCCCAATGTAAAATATGGGTGCCAGCCCTGTGCATAAGGTATGGCAGTAGCATTTGCGTGCGTAACCGTGGTAGCCACGGTAAGCTTGTTGCCTGCTTCCAGTTTCCAGTTATGCACAATGGTATATGCAAAAGGGTAGCCCACATCTTCTTTGTTATAAGTGTAAGACAACTGCACAGCAGCATAAGTGTCGGTTGCTTCCGTTTTTTCAACCGTAAAAATAGCATCATACACCAACCCGTGTATGGCATGTGGCGGCAAGAAAAACTTTTCCACCTGATAGGCCGTATCGGCAAAATGGTACTTCCCTTCATTCATTCTGCACGTAAAAGGGCTAAGGAAAGCACTTTTAAAGGCAGGTGTCATTTCCTGCAAAGCCGCTTGCGGGCTTACAAAGCCATCTACTATATTAAGGAATGTTTCAGCTGTTTTAATTTCAAAGCTGTTCAGCAATGCTCCAAACGAATATATCTCTGCCTTGCTATCAGCGGACGTATCGGCAAGGGTAATAGTTGGGAATAATTGCGTGGTATTGATGTCTGCAAAAAAAGCCATAATCCAATCAAGCGTTGTTGAAAGCGTTAAAGATAAATAATGTTGCAACAATTCATTAAAATTGAAATTAAAAAAAACAATATATAGTATCAGAATTGCTTTTATTTGTTTTTTGGGATAGCAATTAATATTTACTACTCATTTATTAAGCCAATATTCAGGACCCAGTGAGAAAACACCAATCAAATATTACATTTACTACCTAGCTTTCACTTTATAGTATTATTTCACCATTTATCCCATCGCCCATGCGTCTTACCCGTTTTGAAATTTATAAATATTCAATCCCCATGGTGCCTTTTACCATCGCTACAGGCACCATGCACTTTGCACAGAACATATTGCTAAGGGTACATACAGATAGCGATATTACAGGCATTGGCGAGTGTTCGGCTTTTCCTATGATCGTGGGCGAAACACAGGGCACTTGCTATGAACTAGCAAAAGATTTTGCCCAAATTTGGAAAGGCAAAAACCCTTTGGACATCCCCGCTAGGATGAATGAGCTTCATGCGGCAGTAGCAGGCAACTATACCATCAAAAGTGCTTTCGACATGGCTTTGTACGATATTGCCGCAAAACAGGCTGGCCTGCCGCTATATGCCTTTTTAGGGGGCAGCAAGAAAGAAATCGAAAGCGACCTTACCATTGGCATTGGCAGCCCCGAGGCAATGGCTGCAACGGCCGTGGAATTTGTTGCCAAAGGCGTGACGATGATAAAAGTAAAACTGGGCAAGCAACCCAACGAAGACATCGAACGCATCAAGCAAATACGTGCAGCCATTGGCAATAGTGCAATACTGCGTATTGATGCCAACCAAGGCTGGAGTTACGACGAATCCTTACAAGCACTTACTGGCCTTGCGCCATATAATATCCAGTTTTGCGAGCAGCCCATGCGCAAGTGGAACGATGGGCGGCTACCTAGCCTTTGTGCCTTGTCGCCCATCCCTATCATGGCAGATGAAAGTGTTTTTACCCACCACGATGCTGAACGGATTATAGAAAACAAAGCAGCTGCATATATCAACATTAAGTTTTCCAAGGCCGGCGGCATACACGAATCGCTATTGATAAATGAAGTAGCAGCCAAAAACAATATCCCCTGTATGCTTGGCGGTATGTTAGAAAGCCGGGTTGCACTCACTGCCAAGGTGCATGTGGCCATGGCCTGCAGCAATATCCAGTTTTACGATTTAGACACCTGCTTGCTTGGGCATTTAGCCGACCCAGTTATTAGTGGCTGCACCTACAACGGCATGAAGCTGGAAATTAGCGATGCCATTGGCATAGGTGCAGATGTAGATCCAGCTTATTTAAAAAATTTAGAGCAAATAGTGATTTAAAAACTACGCTACTACTTAGGTATTTTTATGCGGCAAAGACTAAGCTGGAAGGTAATATATATATATTGTTCACAAAGCATTGCCGAAAATTACCACTTTATACAAATCGCTAATTCAATATGAATGAAGTATTTGTGGTGAGTAGTTACAAAAAAAAGCAGCCACAATTTTGTGGCTGCTTCAAAAGGTAATCTATAAAAGGAGTTTACTTGTTAGTAATCATAAACCTTTGTGTATTGTACTTAGCATCGTCTCCTTCGAGTGATATAAAGTATAAGCTACTTTTTACACCAGTATTTAACTGAACTGATACTTGGTTATTGCCTTTTAATGCATTTACAACCTTGGTACTAATTGTCCTTCCTGCAATGTCAACAATTTTAAGGCGAAGCGTAGCAGTTGTTGGGCTAACAAAACTTACCTTAAATGTACCATTGTTAGGGTTAGGCGTTATGCCTACTGTTTTCACTTGCAATGCCCTTTCTTCTACAATGTCTTCCTTGCTAAAGCTAAGGTTGTTTAGGCCGGTAGCAAAGCTGGTATTTTGGCCAGAAGGCACTTCTACCGAGAATACCACAGAAGTAATATCAGAAGCATCAATCACGGCAGGGCTGTTGCTATCGGTAGATTTAAACTCGCTCAAACCAATTTGATACCCTTTCCCATCTTCCAAGCCAGTAACAAGGTAGCTGTATTGCTTATCCCAGCCAGTAAGGCTTTGTTTGGTAAATGTAACCCTCAAGTTAAGCCCAGCAGTATTGCTGTTTGCAGTAAATTTAAATGATTTGTATGCACTTAAATCTTGCGCTGCACCACCACCTCTTAAAAATTTGTAGATAGATACATAATTTGACGTGGTAGCTTGTACCTGTACATTCCTTAGCAAAGAATATTCAGCGGCATTGTACTGCCTAGATTGGTCGTTTGCAACAGTGAAACTAGATACATTTGTTTTTGCAGCGTCATAGCTATTGCCCCAGATACCATCTGCCATGTAAACCAAATCTTGCAATTTGTTGTTCATATACATTTTAACATCTGCTTGGTAGTTATCGCTAACTGGTATGTTTATTACAGATGAAGCATTTGCAGGCACCGTGAATGGAACCACCCTTACCACTGGCTTGCTGTTTTCATTGGCACTTTCAGTCATTTCAAAATAACCAGAAGTATAGGCTGTCTTGTTATTCACAGTCAGGCTAAGGTTTGTTGCCTTCCTTGTGCCAGCAGAAACATAAGCACTTGGCAAATCATAAGCACTTGCAAACTGCTGCAAAGGCTGTTGTGCTTGTAGCCTGCTTAGTACTTCTGTAACCATGGTAGTTACGTTAGCAGGGGAGGCAGCCCACAATTGATAGTTTACCAATGTGTCTTCGCCAATATAATCCTGCGTCATCCAGTTGCTTTGTATAGAATAACTAGCCCTTGCTGCTTTTTTACCTGCGGAGAAGCTGATGGCATATTCTGTGCTACCATCTTCTTGTTTCAAGGTATAGCGTACAAACGTATATGATTGTATTTGTACTGTTTCTACTTTCAACAATTGTGCACCACGCAACCTATCACAGATTGGTTTAGTGTGGGTATAAACGCCGCCCAATGTCTTGGTTGCAAAAGCAACTGCTTTGTTTACATTGTCTAGCGTAAAGTCAACCGCACGCACATCAATCGCATTGGTGAATGTTTCCAAATCGGTTACAGCCGCTGTTTGGTCGTACTGAGTATAAGAAGCATCTACTTGGTAAGGCATGATGGCTGCCAAAGAACTTGTATTTGTTACGCCAGCAGTAGCTATTGTACCTCTTGTAGGAGCGGCAATCAATGTAGCTTTTGAGTATTCAGCAAGGCCATTGTTGCCTTTTTTGTACATGCCATAGTTACGTTTGCCTATCACATCACCCAAGCTTTTACTTTCTACACCACCTCCAGCACCAGAACTAACTGAGCAAGAATAGATGTATAGTTGCTGCGTAATACTGTCTTTGCAAGTGCCATTAGATACTACCAATTTCACATTATAAGTATTTGCTACAGTAAATATTGTGTCGGCAGGGGTAGCAGATGTAGAAACTAATACACCATCAAAGTACCAAGCATATGTTGTAGCACCTACACTACTATTGGTAAAGCTTGCTTTGTTGTTGCTTAAACAAGGGCTGTTGGCAACCGTTGTTGTAGTATAAGCAAAAGCAGCAGTAGGGCAAGATGGTACACTAATAGGATTAGTAACAATTGTTTTAGAGATTGTATCGCTACAACCAGATGCACTTGTTGCCACCAATGTTATGGTATAAGTACCCGGTGCATAGTAGATAGGGCCTGGGTTAACTAAAGTCGATGTAGTACCGTTTCCTAAATTCCAGCTATAAGATGTTGCACCAGCACTTGTGCTTACGAATGTATAGCCATTGCCTGTACCTGTATTTGCACTAAGGTTAAACGAAGCAACTGGTTTAGCCACTACATGTATCTGAACTGTAGATGCATGTGCTTCGCAACCCCTTGTGTCTTTTACAATCAATGTTACATCATGGTCACCTGCTGTTAAGTAAGTGTGTGTAGCATTTTGTGTGTAACCATACGTACCATCGTTGAAATCCCACAGGTAAGTGTATGGAGCCGTACCACCAGAGAAATTACCAGTGAACACATAGCTGTTACCAGAAAAACATTGTGTCAATTGGTTAACACCAATGCTTGCTGTCATATTACAAACCGGAGGTGTTACGTTTACATAACCTGCATCAATGGTTGGGTTGTTGATATCCAACGCATCGGTTGTGCTTGCTGTATTGATAACTACAGTTGGTGTGATACCAGTTGTAGCATTTGCATCGCTATTGTTATCTGTTTTAATAGCTGGGTTTTGCAAAGTGATATTACCGCCCCACATGGTTGTAGGGAAATGAACTTGGTATTCACCGCTGTTCAAATTAGGGAAACTATAATATCCTGGGTTGGTGCCATTGTACCCAGTTAAAGTACTAGCTACCAATACAAATGTGCCTGAAGCATTTTTTTCGTACAACTGAACAGGAACGTTGTTCATCCCGTTGGTGGTAGATTCGTTGTTGATGCCATCACCATTGGTATCTTGCCATACATAGTTGCCTAGGCTACCTATGTTTGTCCTGTAACCAGCATCTATAGTTGGGTTATCCCTATCCAAACCGCCCAATATTGGGTTGATGGTTACTACATTGCTAAATCCTGTTGCTTTAATAGCATCGTTGTTACCATCTATTTGTGTACCAGCAATTATTACATCGCTTATTGGATAGTTACCAATATGTGTAGGGAACTGTACTTTATAGTTTGCACCTTGTAAATAAGGGAAATTATAATAACCCGGCCTCCCTAATGTATCGTTGGCAGTAATTGTGCTATCAAATTTGGCATAAGAGCCAGAACCTGGAGCTGTTTCTTTATACAAATAAACTTTGATACCGTTGATACCATCACTATCCGCTTCGTTTTGCAAACCATCGTTATTGTGATCGTACCATACATAATTACCTAAGCTGCCCAATGGTTTGTAACCCGCATCAATGGTTGGGTTATTTACATCCAAAGGATTGCTGCTATAAGTAATGATTGGGGTGATTGGGCTAAAGCCTGTGTTTACATCCGCGTCGCTGTTACCATCTGTTTGTGCAGTGGTAGTAGCTACTGTTAATGGTGTACCGTTCACTTTCACAGGGAAAGATACTTTGTAGTTACCCGTTAACAAATCAGGGAAGTTGTAATAACCAGGGTTGCCAGAAGCATTGTTTGCAGTAACCGCAGAGTCAACTACAGCATAAGTTCCAGAACCATTGTCTTTGTACAAATACACTTTCACGCCGTTTATACCATTTGCAGCCAATTCATTTTGCTTGCCATCAATGTTGCCATCATACCAAACATAGTTACCAAGGCTACCAATATTGGTCCTATAACCAGCATCAATTGTTGGGTTGTTTACATCCAATGCAGTAACACTAGATGTATTGATGTTTACAATACCGCTAAAGCCAGTTGCTTTGTCAGCATCGTTGTTGCCATCTGTTTGAGGAGCAGCATTTGTTACATCGCTTAGTGGGTAGTTACCTACTTTGGTAGGGAACAACACTTTGTAGTTACCATCGTGCAAACCTGGGAAGTTGTAGTAACCTGGCTTGCTTGAAGCATCGTTTGCTGTAACAGTGCTATCGAAAACAGTATATGTACCTGGTGTAGTTTCTTTATACAAGTAAACTTTTACACCGTTCACACCATTGCTGGCTGGCTCATCTTGTAAACCGTTGTTGTTATCGTCGTACCAAACATAGTTGCCAAGGCTACCAATATTTGTTTTGTAACCAGCATCTATTGTTGGGTTGTCTTTATCTAAACCACCGTTACCAGCAGTAATAGTAGCTATTGCGCTAAAGCCAGTTGCTTGGTTAGCATCGTTGTTACCATCTGTTTTTACAGTAGCAACGTTTACATCGCTAATTGGATAGTTACCTACTGCAGTTGGGAACAACACTTTGTAGTTACCATTGTACAGGTTAGGGAAGTTATAGTAACCAGGATTGCTTGAAGCGTCATTTGCAGTAACAGTGCTATCTACTTTTACATAGTTACCAGCTGTCAATTCTTTGTACAAATAAACTTTTACGCCATTTATACCAAAGCTAGCCGCTTCGTCTTGTAAACCATTGTCATTTACATCGTACCATACATAGTTGCCTAAGCTACCCAATAAGTGGTAACCAGCATCTATTGTAGGGTTTACCCTGTTTAATCCTGAACTTAACAAGTTCATGGCAATTACCGGGCTAAAGCCTGTAACAGTATCAGCATCGCTGTTGCCATCTGTTTTAATGGTAGTTGTTTGCGTAGTTACAACTTCGTTGCCAATTGTAGTTGGGAACAATACTTTGTAATTAGCACTTTGATCAAGGTTAAAATTATAATAGCCAGGGTTGCTGCCCTTATTAGCTGTAACAGTAGAATCTTTTAGAACGTAAGGACCAGCTGCGCCACCTTGCTGCTCATACAAATATACTTTTACGCCATTGATACCTTGGCTGGCAGCTTCATTTTGAAGGCCATCTTGGTTAATATCGTGCCATACATAGTTACCCAAAGAACCTGTAGGGTAAAAACCAGCATCTATAGTAGTATTGTCTTTATCCTGACCAGTACCAGAAGCATTGATGGTAACTACTTCACTCAAACCTGTTGTAACATCAGCATCAGAATTGAAATCTGTTTGTTGCGTTTGGGTAACAGTAGGCGTTATTTTATAGTGGCTATAATTGGTAGGGAACTGAACATAGTATTTGCCAGAAGGTATTTCTACAAATTTATAGTAGCCTGGGTTACCGCTCCAATCGTTCGATGTAACGCTTGAATCCAATAACACATCATCGCCACCACCAATTACACCATCAGCACCAGCACCGTATAGGTAAACTTTTACACCATTCAAGCCAAGGCTTGCTGGTTCGTCTTGCAAACCATTTTTATTAGTATCCAACCAAGCATAGTTACCTATAGATCCCAATACAGGTGTACAATTGGTAGTCATACCTACTTTGTTTGGCACAGCAGGCAGCAATTGTTGGCCATTATCGGCACGGCTTACTTGATACTTGATAGAGTTATTCATCAACAAACCTGCTGGAACACCAACTGGTGCACGCATAGGCCATGATAAGGTAATACTATCCAACACTGGCAAATCAGCAGACCTTGTAATTTTAATAGCCCTTACAGTAGTAATGTCAACTGGAGGCGTTGTTGACCAACTTGGCGTGTTGCAACCTCCTGGATTGGTAGCTGGCGAAAAGTCGCTGTAACAAGGGTTGGTAACAGTAGTATAATAAACAGTTGTAGAAGCATCGCTTGTAGTAATTGGGCCAGTAAGGTTTGCATACCATTGGCTACCACGGTAGTCGCTAATGAAAGGGAACACATCTACCAATACTAAATTCTTAGCTACTACATTACCCAAATTTTTAAGGGTAATTTTATAATCAACCGGGCCACCTTCTTGTGCAATGGCCACTGTAGGATAGTAAACAATAGTTGGGTCGCAACCACTTTGTCCTTTATAAGCCCTTAATGCTACTGCGCTGATAATATTGATATTAACAGGATCAGTAATTGTAGTAAACAAGGCATTATTACTAGTCAAAGTAAACCTATTAGGAATAGTTTGAGGCAATGTACCTGGTGTTATAACTGCATTGAAATTAACATAGTAATCTTTACCAGGGGTTAATGTACCCAAGTTATACGTAAGCACTGTTTTACCACCAACTGTTGAAACAACAGGTGTGATTGCAGCAGCACTACCACCACCTACCGTGTAGGTAGAAGAACCTGGTACATAGTTTAATTTAGTATCCAATGTATCAGAAACAACTACAGTAGTTGCTGCATCATTACCACCCAAGTAAGTATGGAATTGGTAACCTACAGTATCGCTTGCTTTAAAGTTGTTGTCTGAATTAGTGATAGATTTATAGCTATCGTGGAAAGCAGGTTGTGCAAAAATAATTTCTGCACTGTCAGAACAAGCTGAGTAGCTAGTTTGTACACCGTTGTAAGAATAAGTACCAGTAGAAATATTGTGTACTACTGTACCGTCATCACCTATTGCACTTGCAGGGTTATAAGTTCCCTCAACAATAGGTGTACCATCTTTTGCACCTGTAGCAGCAGTACGGCTATCACCGCAATAGCTTAGGTCTTCATAACCACCAATTGGCAAGTTACCTGTTACTTGAAAACTTACCTGGGTCAGGTATTCCCCAGCAGCCAAAGAAGGTGTGTGGTCTACCGGAGTAATGCCATTTGCAATATCCAAAGATTGATAAGTACCTAAAGTAGTGAATGAAGGATTTAAGTTAGTAGCATATTTTACTAAGATTGTTGCAGGAGCAGCAGAATCAAAACCATCGTGTACAGGGTTTACCTTGATGGTATTCATGTTGATGCTCTTGTCAATCGTATAAGTAAGGTCAACTTCGTCTAAAGAAGTATTACCTGCATTGTACCAACCATTGCTAAACCGGTTACAATTTGTACCAGCTAAGATATGATGGTCTAACCAATAAGCTGTAGCAGCAGTAATACCGCCACCATTACAATTGGCTTGTGCAGCAGGAGCTGAAAGGGCAAAACATGTATTTCCAGAAGCGGAAGTAGAACCGTAAGTACCAATACCTGGTAAAACAGGGATACTGCCACTTAAATTACCATAGTTACATACGTTTTGACCAAGAGAAAAAGTTGGCGAAGGATATTTTACGCTTACAAATGCCGAAGAACCATATCCTGAAAGTGAAGTGCCAGCAGGCCAAGTCCATGTTACAGTATTATCTGTTGCATTGTAAACCGGAGCATTAGAACCGCTGAATGGGGTTGCTTGTGCAAAAATAGCACCAGCAGGCAAGGTGTCAATAAATATAGGGTCGCTTAAATTAAGGCTTCCGCTGCTTGCATTGTTTGAATTGATGTTCAAGGTATATATAGCCAAATCGTTAATGGCACCTCCAGCTTTCAAGCTTTTGCCTACAGTGTAGTGGTTAGCTGCAATAGCAGTTACATGTGTAGTATCAAAAACTGGCCCTAAAGGATGGTTACCTGCATCAACAAAATTGTCCCCATTCATAGAGGCAACAATAATTGGGTCATATCCATTAGGGGTAGTACCGTTAATGTACTTAAACTTAATCTGTACCTGCCCAGTACTACCCGCTGGCAAAGGATTTACAAAAGTAATTTTAATGGAATTGGTAGCCGCCGTGTAAGTAACAGAAGCTACTTGGCTTTCGTCGTAAGCTACTGAATTAGCAAACGGGCTAATTACATAAGGTACTAAGTTTTGTGGAAGTGCCAAAGTCGCTACCACATTTTGCCCATTGCTTGTAAAGCTGGAGCATGCATAATTTACAGTGTCGATAAATTGATCGCCCGTATTTATAGTTGGCGTGTTTACTCCTTGGTGAATAGCCAAAGTTACCTGTGCTGAACCAGCAGTGGCTATCAACAAAAAAGCCGCTGCTAGGAGCGTTTTCACATTCAGTAAGAATGATACTGATTTACGGCAGAAATCGTTGGTGAAAGTAGAAATGTTTAACACGTGCTGTTTATTTAAAGTTGTATGATATGGGGTTTACTAATTGCTATTTTTAACGGTGCAGAACTGTACTTCGCCAAATTTGTTGATACCTATCACTAATTTAGAAGACTCATCATTCTTTAAGTTATATTCCAACAAAGTTTGTTGTATTCTTTTATCTGGCTCACCTAATAGTGCCACAACTTCAGATATAGTCGTTGTTTTAGCACCCATTCTTGTACTAGCAAGCACATCAGCACTTGCATCTTTCACACGGATAAGGCTTTGCAATTGTTTGTAAGTTGCTAAGCGGTCTTTTCCTTTTTGAGATTGGAAAAGCGAACTGTTCGCCTTGTCCTTGTCAGACAAACTAATTTTTGCTGTTTGTGCATTGGCATGTGTTGCTATGCAAACAATAAGAAACAAAACGTAAACAAGATACTTCATATATGACCGTTTTATGTTATTAACAAATGTGAACAATATTTAAAAATGTCGACGAATATACACAACCTATTTCATTTATATATAAAAAACCTTAAATTAACCATCGGAAACGATTGCAATTCAATGTGTTTTATGCTTTTTTAAGTACGATGCCAATACTTATAAACGTTTAAAACTTTGATTTATTGCTTTTGCTATAGTTTTTTTAACCTTATACAAAAAAATAATCCTAAACCATGCCACAAAAATGCAGTGAAATACCCCCCTAAACAACCCCTTAAATTAGGGGGGAAGTAATCAGTGAAATAAATAAATCCAAAAATTCAATCAAGTGCTTGTAGCTTAACAAAGTCCCTGCCGCTTCCCCTGTCCCCAACCTATATGGGGGAAAATTGGGCTACTCATGGGGGAAATATGCCCCCATATAGGATTCCTCTTTTGGACTACTCTCACAACTTTACTAAGTTTACAGCGATTTATCTATAGGCAGACTTGGCAACATAAAAAGAATCATTTTTAATACATGATAAATCATCATTGATACACGATTAATACACATTGATACACAATAAATCATCATTAAATCCACAATAAATCACCATTAAGTCACTGTAAAACCTTCGTCAATAATAAATAAAACAACTGTATATCAATGAGTTACACCAAATGTGCAAACTGAAAAATTTGAAAATTTAAAAACAACCCTGAAAGAGCGCAAAAGTGGATGTATAGCAGGCTTTAGGCTAACAAAAGATGTTACTTTCACATGACTGTTCTAGCTTTACTAAGGTCGTTCACATCTGGACACAGATCTTTGGTTAACAAAATCCGTTTACAGGTGGAAACAGGCTGGGTTCTATAAAACACAAAATGGGGCACCCCGCAGACAAAACGGCTAGCAACATGGGAACTTGCTACTGACAAAGCCTTGCTATTTTTATTTTGCATCCATCGTATGTATGATAATATCAAATAATCGGTCGGTATCAACTTTATTTTTATTTTTCAGCCAATTTTCTAAAATATTTGTACTTATTTTGCAAAGCATACTCGACCGAAGCAAGTATGTTTTTTATCTATATATTTATTACCAACTAAGATGTTTATGAATTTTTTTACTAGGATTATCCAAGGCTTGCTGGGTTCATTATTAATTACCTCTTTGTGTTTTGCACAAACAAAGGAGCCTATCAATTGTTGGGCCATGCCAAAAGCTGCGGAGCGTGGCACGTCAACTCCCGCATTGCGCATAAAGCCTAGCCAATATCACCTGATGCAACTAGACACGGTGCAGATGAGGGCTGCTTTGGCAAAAGCGCCACAAGAGTTTAAGGCTGCTGCAAAAGCAGCCCCATTAATCTTGTCCCTTCCAATGCCAGACGGGAAGATGGCTAAATTTAAAATTGAAGCCGTGCAAACAATGGCACCGGAACTGGCAGCCAAGTTCCCGAATATCAAGACTTATGGCGGCCAAGGTATTGACGACCCTACTGCCGCAATTAAGATAGACTTTACAGAGCTAGGTTTTCATGCCATGGTAATGAGTGACATTACCGGTAACTACTTTATCGACCCTGCGTATAAAAACAACAACCTTATTTATCTCTCTTATTATAAAAAAGACTTAAAAAAAAACCAAACTTTTGTAGAGGACGTAAGAAGGACACTCGTAAAAGCAAGTGAGGGCAGGCTTACTACTGCTGCAAAACCACCGGCTGGCAAATGCGTTGGCACAGAATTGCGGACGTATAGGCTAGCCATAGCCTGTACTGGCGAGTATGCAATAGCTGCTACTGGCCTAGCAAAGCCTACCGTAGCCCAAACCTTGTCGGCCATTGTTACAAGTGCAAATAGGGTAACTGGTATTTATGAGAAAGAAGTTGCTGTTCGTATGCAGCTAGTGGCAAATGAAGATTTAGTTGTATTTACAGACACATTAACCGACCCATTTAAAGGAAACAACGATGCCAATACCCTAATTGACGAAAGCCAAACTGTTATTACCAAATATATTGGCTCGGCAAATTTTGATATTGGACATACTTTTAGCACAGGTGGCGGTGGGCTGGCACAAGTGGGCTGCGTTTGCCAAGATGCTTACAAAGCCAGTGGCATTACTGGTAGCCCTGACCCCGTAGGCGATGCGTATGACGTGGACTATGTAGCCCACGAAATAGGGCATGAATTTGGCGGCGATCATACATTTAATGCCAACACGGGTAGTTGCAGCGGTAATGGCTCCAGTACTACCAATGCCGAGCCGGGCAGCGGTGTTACCATCATGGCGTATGCAGGCATTTGTGGCACAACAAACGACTTGGCACCGCATAGCATTGCTATTTTCCATGCGGTTAGTTATGATGAAATTACCAACTACACCAACCTTAGCGATGGCAATACATGTGCAGTTATTACCAATACGGGCAATAACCCTCCAGTAGTAAATGCTGGGTCAGATTATACAATCCCGTTCAATACGCCATTTACGCTAATGGGTGCTGCTACAGACCCGGATGGCGACTCATTAACCTATTGCTGGGAACAAACCAATACAGGCGGCGCTTTTGGCAACTGGACTGCACCTGCGGGCAATGCTCCAATATTCCGTTCTTTTTTGCCTGTTGCTACCCCAGCCCGTACATTTCCTGTAATAAGCGATATAGTAGGCAACAAGACAACTATTGGCGAGCGTTTGCCTGCTTATGCCCGTACGCTGGAATTTAGGCTTACAGCACGGGACAACCGCAACAACGGTGGCGGCGTTTGTTACGATGTAATGAATGTCAATGTAATTAAAACTGCAACGCCTTTTGCTGTTACTTACCCTACGCTGGCAACTACATGGACAGTGGGTGAATTTCAAAATGTTACATGGAATGTTAGCGGTACCAACGTAGCACCCATAAAATGCACAGCCGTGGCAATAGAATTGTCTATTGATGGTGGATATACATACCCTATTACCTTGGTTGACAGTACCGCAAATGATGGCAGCCAGCAAATAACCGTGCCCATCAACATTACAAAAACAGCAAGGATAAGGGTAAGGGCATTGGGCAATATTTTCTTTGATATTTCCAACACCAATTTTACCATACAGTTAGCCACGAAAGCTAGTTTTAGTACAGGCTATGCAACAACGCCAACTACTTGTGTTGGTAACGATGCCACTACTACGCTGAATGTAGCAGCAATTGGGTCTTTTCAATCGCCTGTTACGCTTACGGCAACTGGGTTGCCCGGCGCAACAACAGTAGCGTTTAGCAAAAATACATTTACCCCTGCACAGGATACCGTAGTGCTTACCATCTCCAATACAAGTGGTCTTACTGCTGGAAGTTATAGTTTTACGGTTAAGATAACAGGCGACACAATTACGCAAACACGCACGGTTGCATTTAATGTGGTTAGTATTACTACTTATGCTGTAAGTGCTGTGCAGCCTGCCGCCAACACCACTGGTCAATCTTTGCAGCCAACATTTATATGGAAAGGTGATGCAAATGCAGTTTCTTACGATTTTAGCTTGGCTACCGACTCACTGTTTTCCAATGTTATTAAAACAGCATCTGTAGCAGATAGTTTTTATGTATTGCCCATTACATTAGACCAGTCTACCGAGTATTACTGGAAAATAAGGCCAATAACTTCGTTGTGCGGCGGTATCACAGGGCAATATACCCCAACCATCAGGTTTAAAACGGGGCTTGATCGTTGCCTCACGTTAAAAAACACTACGCCTGTTACTATTTCTACAACGAAATCAGTAACAATTACTTCTAGCTTGGTTGTACCAGTAGATTCTATTGGCACCGTTACAGATGTAAACGTAGTGGGCGTAAATATTACCCATAGCTATATTAGCGACTTAAAAATAAGCCTGATTAGCCCTAAAGGAACAACGGCAGTATTGGTTTCGGATGTATGCGACAGTTTGAAGAACATGAACCTTTCGTTTGATGACGAAGCTGCCATAACCACAGTGCCTTGCCCGCCTACCACAGGTGTAACGGTGAAGCCTGTAGATGCTTTGGCTATTTTTAAAGGCGAGCCTGCTGTGGGTACGTGGAAGCTAAGCGTATTTGACCAATATGCTGGCGATGGCGGCAAATTAAACGCATGGGGGCTACAGATTTGCCGTTTGGCATTGGTAGCATTGCCTGTAAACTGGCAGTCTTTTACTGCTATCAAGCAAAGCAACAATACTGTGCTGCTGCAATGGAAAACGGCAAACGAGCAAAATAACCAGTATTTCTCAGTAGAAAAAAGCGCCGATGGCGTTTCTTATAGCAGCATTGGTACTATTAAAGGTGCAGCTTCCAGCACTACCCTCAATGAGTATATGTACACCGATGCCGAAGCAAATACAGGTGTTGTTTATTACCGTATAAGGCAGGTGGATGCAGATGGGCTTAGCACTTATAGCCAAGTGCTAAGCATAGTGTTTGGCAGCAACCACAAGCTAAGCCTATACCCGAACCCTGCAAGGAACACTGTATTGATACAATCGGCAGAAAAAATGCATCAGGTACAATTGTTTGCCGTGAATGGTAAACTGGTGTACACAGGCAAGCCCAATGCAAACAGCATTACTTTGCCTGTAAGCAATTATGCCGCTGGCACTTATACGGTGAGGGTATTAACAGCTACGGATGTGGTTAACAGCAAATTGATAATACAAAAATAGGAACTTGGTTTTTAAAGTGTAAAAAGGGTTGCAACATTCAATGTTTGCAACCCTTTTTTATTTGATATATGCTTTAAAGCTAATTAATGGTGCATTAATTCCCCTAAACATACCCCAGAAAGCACCTTTTTTGATAATCACCCCCATTACCGATACAAAACTGTACAATAAATGCATTGGCAAGGTATTAGACTTATTGCTTGCATGAAAACGATTATTATTTCAACTTTTTTATTAGTTGCCCTTGTTACAGGGGCTAAAGCACAAACAGATGCACAGCAGGATAAAATGAATGATGCAATGATGGCAGAAAATATGAAAGCTATTAATAAAAGCAGTGCCACTAACAATCGAACTTGGAATGAAAGTAGGTCTAGCAACGTTTTGATGAAAGAGGGTAAGTTGTACACGGAAAAAAATGGTAAGCAGCAACGGATGACACGAAATGTAAAGATGCGCAATGGCACTGATGTGCTTACAAACGGCCTTGTGAACAAGCCAGATGGCTCGCAAATGGGCATGAGGAACGGGATGTTTATAGATATGTATGGCAATATTAGTTACCGCCCTAAATCGAAAAATTAATGCACTAATTTTTGCAAATCTTCATCGTCTTCTATGTTGTGCATTTCCCTCAATATCTGTGGGTAGCGCCACGAAACCCTTGTGCTTGCTGGCCTTACAGTAAATTTCTTGGGGTTGGGCAGGCAAGCAATAATCATGGCCGCCTCTTGACGGGTTAGATTTTTGGCTGGCTTGCCAAAATAAGCCTCTGAGGCAGCTTCTATGCCAAATATACCCTGCCCTGTTTCTATCACGTTTAGGTAAACATCTAATATCCTTTGCTTGCCCCAGATTAGCTCAATCAATAGCGTAAAATATACTTCCGGCACTTTGCGTATATATTTCCATACTCCTTCCCCTTGCCATAAAAACACATTCTTGGCTGTTTGCTGCGTAATGGTGCTGGCACCTGCTCCAGCAGGGCGGTTTTTCTTTTTGCCCTTGCGGGGCTTCATGCTTTTTTCTATGGCTTCTATATCTATCCCAAAATGGTCGGGAAAACGCTGGTCCTCGCTGGCTATGGCTGCAAGCCTAGCATTGGGCGATATTTCAGCATGGGTTACATAATCCCTTTTTAGGCCGTAAACAATGCCATTGCTCAACTGTGTGATGGTAATGGGGGGCATTACCCAGCGGCACATAATTACATACAGCAACGAGGAAATGAACATAAACAGCACAGCCCTTTTTGTAAAACGCCATAGCCGCCATAAGAACGAAGTTTTTTTAACTGGTGAACGCTTGCTGCCCATACTGCAAATAAAAGCACTAATTCAATGGTATTTGTGCTGTTGTTGAAAGCGTGTATTTTTTTCCTATTACAATAGAGGTTGGGTGTGTCCAATGCAGCACTCTTCCTACAAGGAACACGCCCCCGGCAATGCCGAGGTTGGTAAGGTTTTGAGCAGTGCCAATTGACTGCCCTTTCAGCACCAGCCCATTAAATAGATTCAGCCCTATATAAGCAGCAGCCCCAATAGAAAACAACGAGCCGTCTTTTATCATGCCTATGCCCTTTTCTTTCAGCGGCAAAGCGTGGATGTCTGCCAATGCCAGTTTCATCATGCCGTAATGTACCGTGTCTAATGTTGCCACGCCCCAGTAGTTGCCCACTTGCCGCACGGCCAACTGTTCTACAAATAGCGAATCGGTTTTTACTTTTTTTATCCTTCCTTCCACCCATTGTCCATTGCTTAACTGGCATTGCATGTAAGTGCCTACAAAGTAAGATTGTGTTACAATCCCTTTTTTACGCAGCAAAACAAAATCGCCCTGTGCGCTTGCTTCGCTACATGCTGCTGATAAGAGAATAAGGAGTATATATTTCATTTCTGAAAGCAAGGTAAGGGATAGGGGGATATGGAGGGAATAATTTGTTGAGGTGCAGTAATAACTTGACGAAAAAAATTTATTCGCCATCAATGACTAAGCAAAGAATTGGAGGCTAAATCAGTATTTGCTCATCTGAAGCTTTTATAACCCCTTTAATACAGCTTTACATAAGTATCTTGTTCTATCAAAAAGCCTATCCTTTTGCCATCGTTCACCCTGAATTTTGTCTCGAGGCTATTCCTTGTTGCAAAATCCGGCAAAAAACAAATAAAATGCAGGTGTGGTCCAGTAGTCCAGCCAGTTTTGCCACTAAAAGCAATTACATCTCCCTTTTTCACAGTGTCGCCCACTTTTACGCTTGAGCCATTGTATTTGATGTGTGCATACTCGGCAAACGTACCATCTGCATGGTAAATACGCACGTAGTTTGCATATTTTATGCATTCTTGCCGGGGGCAGGATTCTGTATTTTGCTGCACTACCTTTACTACCAGCCCTTCGCGTGCGGCAACTATTGGCGTGCCTTCTGGCATGTTAAAGTCAATTGCATTTTCATGTTGATGGGAAAAACTACCATTGTACCCTTGATCTACTTTGCAGCCCCTGCCTTTTTCAAAAGGCAAGTCATAAGCATAGTTTATATCATATAGTTTTATGGTGGCATCCCCCAAAACAGCCTTGTATTTAAACGAGTACTTTATCTGCGTGCCTGTTTTTACAATGTCCAAATCACCAATCCTAAACTTTTCAGCCTTGGCTGGAATTACAAACACGGTTTTTTGCCCTTCTGAAAAAAGCAAATTGCTCAAGTCTAACCCAATGGAAATGGAAACCGGGCATATTTCATTGTTGCTTGCATACAATATATATCCTTGGTTTTGAGGCTTGGCATCAGCAAACAGGTTAACCTCTTGGGCTTTTGAGACAATAATAGCAAGTGAAAAAAGCATACTAAATATTAGTTTCTTGTAGCAGCGTTGCACTAAAAATATCATTGGCTTTTATTATTTTAGGATAAAAATATATGTATCTGCCAAAGTAATGTAGCTACTTTTACAACTTTATTATTTTAAATTAGTCAAACAAGATTGTTCTACAATAATTGGGAATTTGTGAAGGATGCAGCTACAGTATTCAGCCTTGCCTTAACCCCAAAAAAAATCAACATCAAATGGGATAAAGTATCCCTTCCACATACTGCCCTATTAAACCCAGATTTTGCAGTTGAAATCTATTGTAAGCCCATTTTGCTTATGTAGAAGCCTCCCGCAAAGTAACTGATACTTATAAAATAGCTTTTCTTGAAATACTAACTGAATAGTTACAATAAAATTCACCTTCCTATTTCTTTTAAATAGGCTTGCCAGTCTGCCAGCAACTTGCCCTTTAGCACGCGGGGAAATTTATGTTGCCCGCCTATTTTGCCACGCTGGTGCATGAAGTGCATGAAGGTTTCCTCAGGCAATGGCTCTACAAAAACGGCTTTCAAAGCACTTTTGCGTTCCACGGCATAGTCGTCGTTTAGTTCTTTTAGTTTATTGTCTATAAGTGTTGCTAGTTGAACTTTGTCAACAGCATCGTCGCAGGCCACATACCATTGGTGCGCAAAAAAACTTTCATAAGGTACACCTGCCACGGTAAATTCAGGGATAGATATGTTTAGTTGTTCACTAGCTACCTGTATGGCTTTGTTCATATTGTCAACACTCAAATGCTCTCCTACTAGGCTTAAAAAGTGCTTGGTGCGGCCTGTGATGATAATTTCGCATTTTTCCTTGTCGGTAAACCGTATAGTGTCGCCAATCAAGTACCGCCAGGTACCTGCACTAGTGCTAATAAGTAGGGCATAGTCTTTGCCTTCTTCTACTTCATGTATCATCAGGGCTTCTGGCTTGCTTACCATTTCGCCTTCTGTGTCAAAATTTTTATCGTCAAACGGCACAAATTCAAAAAAAATATGCTCATTAATGATTAGCCTCATGCCTTTTGCATCCTTCCTGTCTTGGTAAGCAATAAATCCCTCGCTGGCCAAATAGGTTTCTATGTAAATAAGTGGTTTGCCCAGCAATTGTTCAAATCCTTTTTTATACGGCTCAAAACTCACGCCGCCATGCACAAAAAAGGTGAGGTTGGGCCATATTTCATGGATGTTTTTTAGGTTGTACTTTTTGATAATCATCTCAAGGCACATCTGTATCCATGCAGGCACGCCCACTAGGAAACTAATGTCCCATTCTGGTGCTTTTTCTACTATTTCTTCCAGCTTCTTGTTCCAGTCTTTTTCCTTGGCAATTTTTTTGCCGGGCTTGTAGAATGGTTGGAACCAAAATGGCGATTTTTTGGCAGTAATGCCGCTTAGGTCGCCCGCATAGTACCCAGCAGAAAACCGTTCCAGCTCTGTGCTGCCACCAAGTGTAAGCCAGCCCTTGCTCAATGCTTTCACGGGTATATCGTCGTAATTCCTCAAACCTAACAACTGCTTTATCATGGCTATTTTATTGCCACGGAGTATATCGTTGGTAATGGGGATGTATTTGCTGGAAGATTCTGATGTGCCAGACGACAATGCATAATATTTTACCTTGCCCGGCCAGCATACATCTGGTATGCCTTCTAGTGTTTTATGCCACCATTCCTTGTAAATCTTATTGTAGTTGTAGGTAGGCACCAACCGCTGGAATTCCTTGCCAATATGTTTGCCTAGCAAAATCTCGTCAAAACGATAGGCCTGCCCAAATTCTGTAAACCTTGCTTTCCTTAGCAGTTTCTTTAACACTTTCAGTTGCATCCGCTTGGGCGTGCTTGGTGGCAGGCCTAATGCTTTGCTAATGTTTGCAGGAACTTTAAAATCTATTATCGCCATCGTTAGCAACAGGGTTTAGTAATATATGCTATGAGTAAATTGCAGGTTTTTAATTACAGTTAACTGGTCAAAAATAAACCAATAAACCAACATGCAAATTTTTATCTATCCCCAAAAAATCTTGTACAGGATTTAGCATGAGAAAAGTGGGAAATTAACCACAAAAGACACAAAGGGTTTACACAAAGAACACTAGGGAAAATGTACTAAATTGGTAGATATTACGTTAGACTTAAAGAACACAAGGATATGCAGAAACCTTGTTCAATATCTGAGATTTTGCAATTCCTTGTGTCTATTTATATGCCTATTACATTGTTTACCTTGTGTTTCCTTATCCTTGTGGGCGTTGTGGTAAAACTCCCCGACAAAATTTAGAATAATAGAAAAACGATTTTAGCCACCCAAATATTTGTAGTTTTTTAAAAGAATGCCCAAGTCCCTCCAGAAATCATAATTCTTGGCATACTGGATATTCAGGTGGCGCAGGGCTTCTTTATTCAAGGGATGGATTTTGTGCAATGGCAACCCATAGCAAGTAATAATATTGGGTTTCAAAGGCGGCAATGGCATATCCAATATGATATAGCCTACCCATGTTTTCTGGTTGTTCAAAACCGCAAAGATATTTTTAAACAAAGCCCACCTTTTTTTTACAATAAACGCTTGCATGGGGAACGTTATAAGCAGGTAAGAAGAAAAGCCAATGTCCAATGCCCTTTTCATCCGTTTATTATAGGGTTCGCTTATCCTGTAAAAACCTTCTGCCACAAGGGTTTCTCCAGTTGTGGCCTTGCTATCGCTGCCTACAATGCTGTCTGTATTGTGGCCAATAAACCGATAGCTAATATTGTGTGGCAGTGTTTGTATCATTTGGATAATGTGGTAGTAAGTCAGGTAGCCCTCGCAAAAAATAAGCTCCCGGATGTTTAGCGTGTTCAGCAATTGCTTTACTTCTTTTATATCGCCAATAGCTTCGCCGTCATCCCCATTTATTTTAATCCTGCCCAATAGCCTCTCTTCCAAGCCTGCATGTTTAAAAATACCATGCACATGTTCGTATTCTTCCGGTGAGCCTATCACTGCTGTCTGCTGGAACTTGTATTCCTCGTCGCTAGGCAATACCCATCCCAACTGGAGCAATACCCACCTGAATATGGTGATGGCAATTGCGGCCGCTAAGCCTCCAAAAACAACTACAGCCCTCGAAAACCGTAAATGCTCGGGCAATAGAGAATACGAAGCAATCATTACCACTATTCCCGAAATGCTTGCCGAGAAGGTTTTGGAAGGCTTGTCCAGTTTGTCGTACATGCCCGAAAGTGCGCCAGTGATAAGGAAAATAATTGCAAATGAAAAAAAAGTAAGTGGGAAATAGCCTTGCGAGAAAGGCTCCCCATCCCTAAAAAAAACAGTCCATTCGTTTTTTATACCCCATAGTGAACAAAAAATAAGTAACGCATCTACTAGCGGGAGGCCAATTTTTAGAACAAATGATTTTAAAAGCGAAATAGATGCCCTGAAAAAAATGGCAGATTGAATCAACAGTGAAAACACGCGGGCTTTGCTGCCAGAATAATGTTTTTGCACAAAAATGCTCATGGCGCTGTAAAACATTTTTACGTAGTTCAGGCTGCCTTTCTTGGTGCTTTCGCCTTTGAAATGGAGGATGGTGCTTTCTGAAAAATAATAATTGTTGAAGCCAGCTTTTTGAATCCTGTAGCTAAGGTCAATATCTTCCCCGTACATAAAAAAATCCTCGTCAAACCCATTGGTTGCTGCTATAGCTTCTTTTCTTGCCATGATAAAGGCACCAGCCAGCACATCTATTTTATGGTTGGCAAATGGATCTAGATGCCCCAGTGCATATTGGTTAAAAATGCGAGACCTTGGGAATATGCCTGCAAGCCCCGTTAATTTAAAAAAAGAAGCGATAGGCGATGGGTAGCCCCTTTTGCTTTCGGGCAAAAAAGTACCGCTGCCATCAATCATTTTAATGCCCAAAGCACCGCAGTCGGGTTGTTTTTCAAAAAAATCAATACATTTAGCAAAGCAATCCTCTGGCAATATGGTATCGGGGTTCAGGAACAAGATATAATCGCCTTTGCAATAGGGCAATGCTTGGTTATTGGCCTTGCCAAAGCCCACATTGTCGCTGTTATAAATATACTTTACAAAAGGGAATTTGGGTTGCAGGTAGGCTATACTATCGTCGCTGGAATCATTGTCAACCACTATTACTTCTATCTCCATGCTGCCAATGGCTTTTTCCACGGAGCATAAGCACTGCTCCAGGAAATACTTTACATTATAATTGACAATGATGATGGAAATAAGCATACGGCCAGTTGTATCGCAAATGCAGTTTTTTAAAAGATTTGTAAAGTAAAGGAAATTGGGAAATAAAAGGGCTTCTATTCACCTAGTGACTAATTCTTTTTTTGCCAATAGTGCCTTTCTGCTAATTGGGGCGTATTTATTAGAGCGAAGTACACAAGCGCCGAGTAGGCAAAGGCATTTCAGCCCAAGCATCTCACAGAACCGTGCGTATAAGTCTCCCTTCACACGGCTCTTGTTATCTAGTCTTTTAGATTATTTCTTTTTGATTGACGGCAATGCTAGCAAAGCGAGCTATTTTAAAAGGGAGTTTTTGTTTTTGCTGAAAACTTTTAAATATGAGCCTTATAAAATTACATAGGTACTTTTTTTCTAGCTTATATCTTTAATTTACTATTTGTGGGATTTGCATCTATTTATTTTCCGATTTGATATATTAGGATCAATCTAAGGAAAGAGCACGATATGATTATTCGGCGTAATAGACAAAATGGTTGATCTTTTTTCAGGCTCCTCATTTTTAAAATTACTTAATCCGGAAGGGATGGCATTGTTATTACAAATCGAATATTTTGATTTTTCCAAAAACCCTAAAGGAGTGAAATTATAGACAATTTCACTCCTTTAGGGGTCGTATAAGGAATATTTGGGATTATTTACTATAACAATACCATCACTTCTGGATCACAAAACCCGACAATAAGTTTAATTTTCTTAAAAGCGATTAACCTGAATATCATAAATATGCTCCCTATAACGATTGCTGCTCGGCCTTTGCAAGCAAAACAGTTGCATAAGCTATCAGCCCTTCTTCCCTCCCTACAAAACCCATTGTCTCAGTTGTAGTGGCTTTGATAGAAATATCTCTTATGCCAATATGCAGTATAGCAGCTATCGCTTCTTGCATTTGGGCTATATACGGTTTTATTTTTGGTGCTTGTAGGCACAGGGTAGTGTCAATGTTAATAACCTTGTACCCTTCGTAGGTGATTAATGCATAAACTCGTTCTAGCAATATTTTGCTGTCTATGTTTTTAAACTCGCCAGAAGTGTCAGGGAAATGCACACCAATATCGCCTAGGCACAGTGCGCCTAACAAGGCATCGCATATCGCATGTAGCAATACATCAGCATCGCTATGCCCCAACGCACCCTTGGAATGTGGTATTTTAATGCCCCCAATCCACAAATCCCTTCCTACCACCATTTGGTGAAAATCAACCCCAGATCCTATCCTCATAAATTATCTTATTATACTGGTTAAATAAAACGTAAAATTGAAACAAATATAAATTTCAATAAAAAAGGAACTTTACCATAAAGCAGGTAAAGTTCCTTTTTTAATATTATTCTCTAATGCTACTTGTCTGCGGTCTTTGCTGTCAAACTTTCTTAGTTACCTGAAAGCGAGCTGGCATCGGCTCCGGCAGAACCACCATCCAAATCGAATGTAACGCCAAACCTCAACGTATTAGACAGCGGGTTTCTTGTAACCCCATTGCCTGAGGATGCTAGATAAGAAATATTGATGGTAATTACATTGTATTTCAATCCTGCGCCAAACGTCAGATACTTACGGCCCCCTTGACTATTGCTCTCGTAAAAATATCCTGTACGCAACGAGAACTGATCGGCGTAGGTATATTCGGCACCTACGGATGCTTGTAGCTTTTGTAATTGATTGCCCCCGTCGCTAAACGAGCTGAACCAGCTATTCACCACGCTTTTACTCCTATATGCAGCTAGGGTTGCAGCATCAATAGTTGAGTCGCTATTCAAACCTGGCACCAGCAATTTATTCACGTCCAAGGCAAAGCTAAACCTATTACCTTCATCAGGCACAATTGTGTACGCAAGGCCCAACCCTAGGTTGGCAGGTATATAGTCTTTGTTTTGTGCATCGTTGGTGTAGCCAATCTTAGTACCCAAGTTAGACAAGGCAACTCCCCAGCTTAAACCTTCACCATTTTCGCCCGGCGCATTTTTAAACAAGGAAATATCGCCGGCAATAGAAGTGCCTGCTTTATAAATAGTTGCATCGCTTCCAGCACTCCCCGAGATCAGGCTGCTATTAATATATTTCAGAGTTACACCCAAGCCTAGCTTTTCACCTAGTTTGCGGGAATAACCCAACTCTGCACTATATTCTTTGGGGTTAGACTTCTGCAAATCATTGCCATTGGCATCCGTAAATTGTATGGTGCCAAGGCTAAAATAACGGGTGGAAAGCGACAATGCATTAATATCGTCTAGTTTGTAGTACCCAGAGGCACAAAGCAGATACACATCATTCAAGCCCAAGTCTTTCAGCCAAGGGGTGTAAGTAAGGCTTACGGCACTTTTATTTTTGGTAAAAGGGGTTTTAGCCAGGTTCCAAAAGGCAGAATTGGCATCTGGGGTTGTGGCAATGCCCACATCGCCCATGCCACCCGCCCTTGCATCGGGCGAAATGCGTAAAAAAGGAACTGCCGTGGTAACAATGTTAATGGAGTTGGTTTGGGCATTGGAGCAAAGCACACCAGCACTTGCTACAAAGGATAATAATACACGCTTAACTGATGAATGTTTCATCTTACTACTTAAATTTTTAGTTTGCAAATAAAGGAAAGAAAACTACAAAAAAACAAAAACTGGAATTTTTGAGGTAATCGTAATTAAGCGTAGAAATAAACCATCAATTTTTTTAGTGTATTAAGATGCAACAATTGTGCTAAAGATGCCTAGTGTTTTTTTTGTAAGAATTTAGATGCAATTATACAACCAAATTTTATTCTAAGACAGCATATTTTAGTTATTCGCTGCCAGCCTATCTCATAAATATTATTCTTTCATCTTTCCTTAACATCTTTTTGTAAGAACCTTTATACTAAAAATTTAGAGGTTAACTAACCCTACATTCAACAAATACTATTTATTTAATATCATTTTATTTTCCAAGTTCACTGAGATTACTAACCCAAAAAAGAAAAAAAGTAAGGGTTTTAAAGCTTATCTTGAAATTAATTGTTAAAAAGAATAATTCTTTTGTTAGCATCTTTTTACAATGCCGATTGAAATTGATTGTTTTATAGAAATTCTCCTATATTCGCAACAGGTAAACTATTTTTTATAAAATTTATACAATAAGAATTCAAAGTATAACTTATGCAAATATTAACAGGTGTAAGAAATTTTGTTTTGGTAGTAACTGCTTTTAGTGGTTTATATGCCTGCAAACACAAAGAAAAATCCACAGTTACAGGTATGACCTATAACGATAAAACAGCAGGTGGTTTTTCGGTAGCCAAACCAAAGGATGTTAAAGTAGCTCCAGGTCTTGTATTTGTACAAGGAGGTACTTTTACAATGGGTGCTACCCAAGAAGATGTAATGTCTGATTGGAACAATATCCCACGTAGGGTTACTGTCAACTCGTTTTTTATTGATAAAACCGAAGTAGCAAACGTACACTATAGGGAGTATTTGTATTGGTTGGAGAAAATGTTTACTGATACACCTAAGTATAACGCCTTGCTGAACGGTGCACGCCCAGACACATTGGTTTGGAGAAGTGCGCTTTCTTATAACGAGCCTTATGTAGAGTATTACTTTCGCCATCCTTCTTACAACTATTACCCTGTGGTAGGCGTAAGCTGGAGGCAAGCTTATGACTTTTGCTTGTGGCGTACAGACCGTGTTAACCAGATTGAATTGATTAAAACTGGCTATGCCGACCCTAAGCAGGATGGCAAAACTCAATTTGGCAAAAATGACGATAACTTTAATACAAAGGCATATTTACTGGGTGAATATCAAATGAAACCAGGACCAAAAACAAAATCGACTAAAAACCCATTAAAAGATGAGAACGGAAAACCAAGAAATCCTAGGTTTGATGATGGTATCTTGTTTGCCGACTACCGTTTGCCAACTGAAGCTGAATGGGAATATGCTGCCTATGGTTATGTAACTGAAAACCCTCAAAAGAAACCTTCCAAACGCCAGCGTGGGGAAGAAAACATCATGAATAAAAGTATTTATGCTTGGAAAGATGATGGCTTTTCTAGCCTACGTTCTACAAAACAAGGGGGCTACCAAGGAGCATTCTTGGCAAACTTTAAGCGTGGCAATGGCGACAATATGGGCGTAGCAGGTGGCTTGAATGACAATGCAGCGATAACCGCAGATGTAAATACTTTTCTTCCTAATGGATTTGGTTTATATAATATGAGTGGTAATGTGAGCGAGTGGGTTGCAGACGTGTACAGGCCGCTTACCAGCATAGAAGCGGATGACTTTAACCCAATACGTGGTAACGTATTTAAAGTGGTTGACAATAGTGCTGGAGCAGGTAACCTAAGGGATAGCTTGGGTAGGATTAAAATGAAATTGCAACCTGACTCTGTTTTGAAAGACAGGAGAAACTACCAAAAAGCATACGCTGTAGATTATATGGATGGCGATAGTGCAAGTGCTGTTGGCTATGGATATGGTGTTACTTCTTTAGTTTCAGACAAATCGCGTGTTGTAAAAGGTGGTAGCTGGAATGATAGGCCTTATTGGTTAAGCCCAGGAACTAGGAGATTCTTAGAGGAAGACCAAAGCAGCAGCACTATTGGTTTCCGTTGTGCAATGACACATTATGGCCCATCAGAAGGTTTGAAAGCAAACACACGTACAGGTAATATATTCCCTAAAAGGAAAGCAAGAAGATAATACCTTAAATAAAAGGATTTATTTCAATATTTTTGGAGCCACTTAATTTTATAATTGAGTGGCTTTTTTTATACTCCAAATCGTAGTTGTAAATTTTATATATACATATTAAAATACGAATACTGTGTACACTATAGAAGAATTATATCATTTATACTTGCAACATCCATCTGTACAAACTGATACAAGGAAACTCCAAAAAGGGGATATTTTTTTTGCGTTGAAAGGCCCTAATTTCAATGGCAATGTATATGCAGCCACAGCCATTGAGCTAGGGGCAGCTTTTGTAGTGGTTGATGAAGAAACAGGAATAAGCAATGAAAAGATAGTTAAAGTAGAAGATGCACTAAAAGCTTTGCAGGCACTTGCCAAGCACCACCGCCAGCAACTAAATATCCCCGTGCTAGCCATCACTGGTAGCAATGGAAAAACCACAACAAAGGAGCTTATAAATAGTGTTTTATCTACCCAATATATTACTTATACCACCCAAGGGAACTTGAACAACCATATTGGCGTGCCACTAACATTGCTGAGTATTAAAAAAGATGCACAAATGGCCGTGGTGGAAATGGGAGCCAACCATTTGAAAGAAATAGAAAGCTATTGCCAATATACTTTGCCCACTCATGGCCTGATTACCAATTGCGGAAAAGCACACTTGGAAGGTTTTGGAGGTGTAGAAGGCGTAAGGAAAGGCAAAGGGGAACTATATGATTTTTTAAGACAGGACAAACACACAGCTTTTGTAAACTGGGACTACGGTTACTTGCAAACCATGAGCAGGGGTATTGAAAATATAATTAAATATGGCAGCACCGAGGGTGAAGTAATAGGCAGCCTGATTGCAAATGAACCTTTCCTAAAAGTAGGTGTACAGGGTAAAACAGGAGTATTGGAAATTGAAACGCAATTAGTGGGCGATTATAACCTACCCAATGTTTTAAGTGCTGTAGCAGTGGGCAGGCATTTTAATATTACAGAAGCTAATATAAAAAAAGCCATAGAAGATTACACCCCATCTAATAGCCGCTCACAATTATTAATTAAAGATAGCAACACCATCATTTTAGATGCCTACAATGCCAACCCTACCAGCATGAAAGCAGCCATTGAAAATTTTGCTCAATTGCAGGCCGAAAAAAAAATTGTGCTAATTGGGGCAATGGCAGAATTGGGGGATGAGAGCATACACGAACATGAAGAAATAATAAAACTACTGGGTAAATACAACTGGGAACAAGTAGTGCTTGTAGGAGGCACTTTTGGTCAAATACAGCACCCATTCCTTTATTTTAGCTCATCACTCGAGGCTAAGGAATGGCTTGACAAACAACAATTTACCAATAGCCATTTACTCATCAAAGGCTCACGCAGTATGCAAATGGAGAAATTGATAAATATTTAGGTAGTAGTTTGTAGTCAGTTTTAAAGCATGAGTAAATTTAACCCTTTCCCCCCAGCAGTGAATGATTACCTTTACAAACAATATATGTATTAGTAATACTTGATATTTTCTAATACACAAGGGATACCATGGAAAATATAAAGAAAAAAAAATCTTACCTGCTTAGCCTGCTTGCAAACAAATGCCCCCGCTGCCGGGAAGGCGATTTATTTGTAAGTAATAAAGCTTATGCTTTAAAGAATGGCCAAAATGTAAAAATGCACGAGAAATGCCCTGTTTGTGGGCAGCCAACAGAGCTGGAAGTGGGCTTTTACTATGGCACTAGCTATGTTAGTTATGCACTTACCGTTGCTTTCTCTGGCTTTTCTTTTGCAGCATGGTTTTTTACTATTGGCTTTAATCTGGAAGACAACCGGATTTTCTGGTGGCTTGGCCTAAACGCATTTGTGCTTTTATTGCTACAGCCTTTGTTTATGCGCATTAGCAGGAGTTTGTGGATTAGCTGGTTTGTAGATTATGATACAGACTGGAATTTGCACCAGCCAAAATCGGTAGAACGCATTGTGCCCGAGCACATGAACAATTGGTAGTTTAGGTTATTTTGAATTTTAAGTTTTGAATTAAGGGCAACAGGATATAGGTTAAATATCTAAACCCTGTTGCCTTTTTTATGCTATTACCTCTTTCAAGGTATTTAAAAGCCGTTCATTCAGCGTATTGAAATCGGTATAGCCCCTTGCAAGCTGATAAAATTTATTTTCAGCAGTCTGCAAAAACACACAAGGGAAGCCAGTAACCTGCAATTGCTTGCACAATTGGAACTCGTAATACGCTTTTTCTTTATATTCTTCACTAGCCAATTTAGCAAGAAATGCTTCTGACTGTATGCTGTATTTTTCTATTAAATGATTGTACGACTCATTGTCTGTCAAATCCCTGCCTTCAAAATGGAGAGCATATTGCAAATCTGCCGCAAAAGCTATTTGCTTTTCGGGATAATATTCTTTAAAGATACACAAAGCTATTGCGGGCTTCTCGCTATTGGGGAACCAATCGCTTAAATCTGGGTTATCGATATGCCATAAATAATCTGCGCCAAACACTACACCTGTATGTTCTTCCACTGTTTTGTATGCTTCTTGTATATAGCCTGCAGTAACACCAATATGTACTGGCTTTTCTGGTAGTACCATGCCGCCGCTCAATACTTCCATCTGCAAATACTGGCTATACTGTGCATCAATTTGTGTAATCACATTGCTAAAACCATAGCACCAGCCACAATATGCATCGTAACAATAAAATAAAATGGGCTTGTCCATACTGCAAAATTAATTGAGCCTTTTATAAACTAATGGGCAATGCCGCCTTCAAATTGTCCCAAAGTACTATCAAATTTGCGCCTGTTTTCACTTCTTCAAAATAGATGGTAAAAGCTTCTACAACCTCGCTGTTCCGTTCTGCAGGCACGTCTGTACGAAGCAGGTCTTTTTTTGAATCGTATATAAAACTGCCCCAGCAATAATTGTCTTTGTTTATAATCAAGGTCCACCTAGCCTCGTTGGGTATGCAGAAAATGGTGTACCTCCCTTTAGGAACGGGTTTGCCACCAATTTTAACGGGTTTAAAAAATTCTACTTCTGTTGCTTCATTTGCACCAAGCCGCCAAACCTCGTTGTATTTTACAAGGCTGTCAAAAATAGTCCTGTTGTTTTTTATAGGGCGGCTATACACTATTCTAGCTACTGGGCCATCTTTTGCCTTGCCATTCAATTTTAGCAATGGGTAATTAGCTGGCCAATAGCTCATGTCCATTGGGCTTTTGTCTAGCTCAGTGGGTTTTTGCTGTGCAGATGTAGCAAAAGCAATGCACAAGCAAACAGAAAACAAAATATAATTTTTCATAAAAAACAACTTTTATAAACGATGCAATGTTTCTAAATATTGTGCCGAATATAGTTTCAATTCGGGAAAAAATAATTTATAGGATTGTTTTAAGTTTTCATAATGCTGCTCAAACAGGCTAAAACATTCATCACCCGATGTTAGGTAAGTAGCTTTGTAAGCAATATTGGCAAAACTTTTTTGTATGCCCCAGTTGTGTTGGTAGTTGTTCAGCCAATTGTTTTGCTTCATGTGGGGCAGCATTTTTGTAAACCTTTCAGGCAATATATTTTCATTGTCCTCCAATACTTGGTATGTAAAATCTGCAAAAACAGCAAGTTTAGCGGGGGTTGCAAATTCATTTGTATCAGTAGCTAGGAAATGATCATAAGCTATGTCCAAGAATGCCCCACAATAAGGTCCTACTGCTGGGCGGAAAAACTGCTTGGCTTTCTTTGTTATGGCATGTGTATCGGTAAAATTATCAATAGCCCTGTGTAGCTTTATCCCTTTTTGAATAGCCAATGGGTAATCGTATTGCTTTTTGCCTTTTATAAAATCACTTATCATATTGCCCACCACGATAGGTGGCTGCTGAAAAGACAAATAAGCATGGGCAAGATAATTCATGCTTTGAAGATAGTAAAAATTATATTTCAGCAATTTCTTTGTTCTTTTCCAATTTGCCGCCTGTCCATTCAATAATTTCTTCGGCTAAAGCCAAGACTTCCGTGGAGGTATGTACGTTCAAATCCCCATCATAGCCACCTAATAAATGCAGGTAATTATAGGCACTGTTAAAGTATTGCAATATTTTTTTATTTTCTACCGAAAGGGCTTTCCGGTATTTATCTACATCAGGCCGCTCTTTCTTTTTCCTTACCTTTATTACATCGTCCAGCACTACCAATACATCTGTATAGGCGGTGTTGAAGGCCATTTTTACATATTTGGGATCTGTATAAAATTTACCTTTTTTGCCAGCTTTGGTGCTTAATATTTCCCAGGCATTATTTATATACCGCTTTGCTTCTAAATAGCTGTTCTTTTCTAGCATGGATTTTTTTCCTAAAATAATGATTTTTTCAAAATATAAAGAGTGTTTAACCACAAACTACACAAAGGGGGTTACACAGAGTACGCTAAGTAAAAACATCTTAATTTTGGCATTACGTTACAGTTAAAGTACACAAGGCTATGCGGAAACACTGATAGATTTTTGGGATTTTGCAAATTCTTTGTGTACCTAATATGCCCCCTATCGCCTTGTGTGCTTTGTGTTTCTTATTCCTTGTGACCTTTGTGGCAAAAACAATTCCACAAAAAAATTAGGATAACCAATTGTTTTTTGCACCCATAAATGCCTATTTCATTTACCTTTAATTTCCATGACGCTTACAGATTCTTTTTTATTGGCTTTTAAAACAGTGAAGAGCAACAAATTGCGAACGGGTATTACCGTGGCTATTATTGCTTTTGGCATCATGGCATTGATTGGCATTATCACCGCCATACAATCGATGAACCAAAGCCTGCGGGAAAGTTTTTCTTCCATGGGGGCAAATGCCTTTAGCATACGCTTCAAGGAAAGCAGGGTAAGGTTTGGGGGGGGGAATCAGGAAACGTTGTCCCTTGCCAAAAGGGGGCAAAAGGAAAAGAAATCGAACCTAGACAAGCCTATACAAAAAGAAGAAGCCCTACGGTTTAAACAAATATTTGCATTCCCATCTTCCGTAAGTATTTATTTCAGGCTGGGCAACAGCGTAGAATGCAGGTACAAAGACAAAAAAACAAACCCACAAACAACGGTATGGGGCGTGGATGAAAACTACCTGAACGTAACAGGCTACAACCTGCAAACAGGCAGGAATTTTAGCAACCTAGATATAGAAACTGGCAGGAATGTTTGCCTGATAGGCTACAACACAGCCACAAAGCTGTTTGGCGAGGGGGCAGAAAACAGCATCGACAAAATAATACAGGTGGGCGGCATTTCATTCAGGGTCATTGGCTTGCTGCAAAGCAAGGGAAGCAGTGCTTTTTTAAGGCAGGACGAGGTAGTACTTACGCCTTACAACAACAGTGCAAGGTTTAGGAATGCTGGCACTTCTTACACTATTGCTATCATGGTAAGCAAAGTGCAGGGTCTAGACGCAGCAATTGGCGAAACAACAGCTCTTTTCAGGAACGTACGCAAGCTGCAGCCACTAGACCAGGACAATTTTGTAATAGAAAAAAGCGACAAGTTTGCAGAGTTGTTTATTGGGTTCCTTAGCAGTATTGCGGCCAGTGCTGGGGCTATTGGGTTGATTACGTTGATAGGTGCCGCAATAGGATTGATGAATATTATGCTGGTATCGGTAAATGAGCGAACCAAAGAGGTAGGCCTAATAAAAGCACTGGGCGGCAAACGGAAAAACGTAAGACAGCAGTTTTTGTTTGAGAGCCTTATTATTAGCATGTTAGGTGCTTTTTTTGGTATCCTACTGGGCGTATTGGTAGGTAATATAGCTGGGCTAGTTTTGCATACAGGTTTCGTGATCCCTTGGGCATGGGTAATTACAGGTATTGTGATCTGTTCCTTGGTAGGGCTGGCAGCGGGCATTTACCCAGCCATGAAAGCAGCAAGGCTAAACCCAATTGTGGCTTTGCGGTACGAGTAGGAGCGTATTGCATACGCCCTGCTTGCAAAGAAAAATTAGCCACAAAGGCACGAAGACTCAAAGCATCACAAAGGGAAGCAAGCAAAGAAATGGATTGATACCTTTATATTACCCCAACTTGTTTGGAGTATTCGGAAGGGCTTATGCAATAGCCCCTACAAGATGCGGTAACCAGATGTAGGTATTATAAAAATACTATTTGGCACTGGGCTAAGGTTTACCCTTGTGGCGGTATATTTTACCTTGTCCCCTTTTTCGCCAATGGCTTCGTAGCTTAGCACCAAGCCCGGTATATCTTTAAACTGGTATTCAAATTCTTTTACAGAAGGTACAATGGCGGAGGTATAATACAAAACATAACTATTGCCATCCTTCAACTGCAAGGTGGCTTTTTTGCAATCGTAGCCAGCAATTGTTTTGTGTTCTTCAGCATAATTAATAGTTAGGCCTTCAAACTTTTTATTTTCGCTTATCCATTTGGCATTGTCCAGCTTTGTCATGAATTTGTTTGTGCCAAACTCCCTCAAAATGGTAGCGTTTCCCGTTGTTTTGTCGTAAAACATGGTCTGGCAAAAAGCCGCACTTACTAAATCTGTACGGCAATCGTTGCCTTTTATATATACTGTTTTCTTACTAGCCTTAAAAGCCGAAGCAGCATCCATGCTGGCATCTGGTGCAGCTATTGAGTAGGTAAGTGTACACTCGGCAATGATGCGTTGCTGTGCAGGCAATTGCCAAGCAATGATGGTGAACAAAAATATGGCAGCTGTTTTTTTCATTTGTGTTATTTTGAGGCTTCGCTAAGCAAGCTGCCATTACTAAAATATTTGCTTGATAATTTGCTAAAATTAGTTGAATTATTGGTATTTTATTTAAATAAAATTGGGCTATTTGTACCGTTGATGAAATTCCATCTTTCACAATTCTACGCCCCATCAAGTAGAATAGATTTCCACCAAATAAATCGTGGCTATATCTTTGGGCAAATCATAAAACAGCACAGTGGGTGTATCAGCATTTGTACAGGCATTGGTTATAGGCATCAAGCAAACAACTTGGCCAGAATATACAGCCGTTTTTTTTGGGATTGCAAGCGTATTGTATTCACGGAAGGAAAACATACTAGTTTACCCCACAGGCATTATCAGCACCATTTTTTATACTTGGTTTTGTTTTGCATGGTGGAACCTTTATGCCGAGGGCAGCCTCAATTTTTACTACACCATCATGAGCCTGTACGGATGGTATGTTTGGAGCAAAAAAAAAAGTGGCGAAACACTGCCCATCACTTACAACACACGGAAAGACTGGACAATTTGTGCCATCTTTTTTATTGCCTCTTGGGTTATTTTGTATGTAGTGCTAAAGAACCATACCAATAGCACTGTACCTTTTGCCGATTCTTTTGCATCTGCAACGGCATATACGGGCATGTGGCAAATGGCAAGAAAGAAAGTAGAAAACTGGATTTGGTGGATATTAACCAACACGGCCTCTATACCCCTTTACTTTTACAAAGGAGCCGTTTTTACCAGCTTGCAATATGTGGTGTTCCTCGTATTGGCAATCATGGGATTAATTGAATGGAAAAAGAAAACACCGTATGCAAGGGATTAAAAAAATAGTAATTATTGGTCCTGAATCAACAGGCAAAAGCACATTGAGCGAACTGCTGGCAAAGCATTACCACACTGTTTGGTGCCCTGAATATGCTAGGGAATACCTGCTTGAGCATGGCACAGATTATACTTTTGACGATTTGCTTACCATTGCCAAAGGGCAACTTGCTTTGCAGAAGGAATACGAAACCCTGGTACTAAATACCGAACAAAAGAAAGGGAGCAGCCGTCTTTTATTTATTGACACAGACATGCACGTGATGAAAGTGTGGTGCGAGTTTGTATTTGGGCAGTGCCATGCGTTTATAGAAGAAGCCATAAAAAAACAGCAATGCGACCTTTACCTGCTGTGCAATATAGACCTGCCCTGGGTAGCAGACGAACTGCGCGAATACCCAGACGAGGGCCCAAGGATAGAACTGCACGCTATTTACAAGCATATACTCGAAAACCAACCTGTACCATGGGTGGACATTAGCGGCAATTATAAACAAAGGCTGCAGAAAGCTATTGATGCTGCGGATACAACTTTTGGTTTACCACATAGGAATATAGGCACATAGTAAGAAATATAATAAATAGCATTATTAGCAACCGCCCCAAAGCGAACAAGTAATGTTTTGCATTTGATTTTTTTTGCCAAAAAGATTTTAAGTATCACTAAGAAAAAAGGAGGTTATTTGGATTATCTGGTAACCTTTAAACTTCTCTTTTCTTTGTGCTCCTTCGTATTTTTATGGCTACAATCATTCAGTTAAGCTGGATCTTGGCTAAAAAGATTTGGGTGTTTTGCTGCAAAAGGCTTTAGCCCTAGGTGTGTGTATGCTTTTTCTGTGGCTTCCCTGCCCCTTGGTGTGCGCTGCAGGAAGCCTTCTTTTATCAGGAAGGGTTCATATACCTCCTCAATAGTACCAGGCTCTTCGCCCACGGCAGTAGCAATGGTTGTAAGACCAACGGGACCTCCTTTGAATTTTTCAATAATAGCCCCTAGTATCCTGTTGTCCATTTCGTCTAGGCCATGCTCATCCACATTCAATGCTTTTAGGGCATGTTGGGTAATGCCAAGGTCTATCTTCCCATCATTCAGCACTTGTGCAAAATCCCTTACCCTTCTTAGCAAGCCATTGGCTATACGGGGCGTGCCACGGCTGCGGCGGGCTATTTCGTGCGCTGCATCGTCTTTAATGCTGGTGTTTAAAATAATGGCACTGCGCTTAATGATTTTTTTCAGCGTGGCTGCATCGTAATATTCCAGCCTGCTCTTAATGCCAAATCTTGAGAGTAGGGGGGCTGTCAGCAAACCGCTACGGGTAGTAGCTCCCACCAATGTAAAAGGGTTCAGGTTTATTTGTATGCTACGGGCGTTGGGGCCTGTGTCTATCATTATGTCTATCCTGAAATCTTCCATGGCGGCGTACAAGTATTCTTCCACAACGGTACTAAGCCGATGTATCTCATCAATAAACAATACATCATTCGGTTGCAAGTTGGTAAGCAGCCCGGCAAGGTCGCCCGGTTTTTCTATCACGGGCCCGCTTGTTTCTTTTATGTTCACGCCTAGTTCGTTTGCCACGATGCGGCTAAGGGTTGTTTTTCCCAAGCCTGGGGGGCCATGGAACAATATATGGTCTAGTGCTTCCCCCCTTATTTTGGCCGCTTTAATGAAAATGAGCAGGTTTTCTATCAATTGGGGCTGCCCGCTAAAATCGTCGATGGCGGCAGGGCGTATGGTATTTTCAAATTCCTTGTCTGTGCCTGCAAGCTGCTCTGTTTTATGTACATTTTCTTTTGCCATCGTGTCAAAAATAAAGCATTGTGTTACTAATCAGGTATTTTTTCGCCACAAAGGCTCGAAGCAGCACAAAGGAAATAAAGTAATAACCAGCTTGCATTTTTTGCCCGTCGTGCTTAAAAAGGGCTATGCTCCTGAAAAAAAATCAATCTAGCCAAAAGAAGGTCTTTGTAGCTTCGAAAAAAAATAAAAAACACATCAATTTTAGTATTTCTAATTGGGTATTATTTAGTGCTACTGGCATATCTGCTTTTTAATGCAAAAAAAGAATATAGTTGAAACCGTTCTTTAGCGCATTACCCCTTTAAAGCATTTGAAATATAGTAAATATTTAAAAGGATGTAGGACACCAATACCACTTTGGCTGCAATCGAATCGAAAAGGTATGCCTGTTTTACTTTCCCTTTTTTGAGCATGGTTAATGAATAGGTAGAAGAAACAATAACCACAAAAATAAAAAACAGGGTCATGGCATGAAGCGTGTCAACCAATGTGAGTGAAGTAGAGTCGGGCAGCGAGGCGTCAATAATATACTTATTGCCTATAGCTGCAAATAGCGAGCCTACACTAAGGCCAAAACGGGAGTCGATATTGTCGGCATGTATATAAAAACAGATATAAGAAATAAGGAACGCCACATACATGCCCAAGAACATTTTCCAGAATAACTCTGTTGCAGACCTGCTGATGCCGATATTTACTTTAAAATTTGCGTATTCAGAATGGGGTTTTGCATAGCTGGCATCACCAAAAGCTGTTTCGTAGGCTTTTTTACCTGTTGAAACAGTGAAGCTATCTATGTCCCAGCCCTTTAATGTGAACTTGGGGTCGTAGTGCATACCTAGCGTATCTGCCACAAACACAAGGCTCTTGGCATCAAACTGAGAATTTTCTATAGATAAGTGTAGTTTCTGGCGGTCGAACGGGAAATTGTTTATGCGCCATGAGTCCTTCATCACGCATTGCATTTTCATCAGTAAGTAAATCTGCCCGTTGGAGGAGTCAACTGTCGAAAATGACTTGGTAACGGTTTTTGCCTGTGGTATTTCAAGGTTTTGGGCAAAGTCAAATTCTTTTTTCTTGTAAGTAAGCCATAGCCAAAAAATAGCCGTGTATTCGTTTTGCTTAAAATCGATGTCATGTATGCTGGTAATGTATATGCCTGTTTTCACCGTGTCTGGGTGTGGTTTCTCGGCAATAGCATTGCTGCTAAAAAAGCACGCAACAACCATAAATAAGATGGAAAAGAGGAGGGTGTTTTTCATCTTGTGTTTTTATTTTGTTTGAAAGGTAAGCTATCGCAAAAAGCAAACCATTTTTATCAGTGTTTTTAGTATTTTAGGCAATGAGGATTTTTTTTTAAGTAGTATTTTTTGAAGCACTTTTTTTGAAGCACTTAAAAGTGCTTCAAATTTTTATATAGCAAAAAAGACTTTGCCACCCATATATAAGTATATCTTGCTTTTAGGATGTGCAATGGAAACGATTGCCTATTTTTATGTTTTGTAGCATGATTAATCAAATACAATGGAAAATAAATTAGCTTTTGCCCGATGAACTCTTTTATACCATAGCAGATTTTAGGGAGTGGTTAAAAAAAAATGGCTTTTTTACCACATAGTAAAAACTTAAATTTAAAGTATTGTCTCAAAATATCCCACTCGCAGAAAGGATGCGGCCCCAAACGTTAGATGAACTAGTAGGGCAGCAGCACCTCACAGGCAAAGGAAGCATTTTGCGTTCTTCCATTACGCAAGGAAACCTTCCCTCCATTATTTTATGGGGGCCGCCAGGGGTGGGCAAAACCACTATTGCCCATATTATAGCGCAAGCCATTAATGCCCCTTATTTCCAGTTGAGCGCCATCAGCAGCGGCGTAAAAGAGGTAAGGGAAGTGATAGAACAGGCCAGGCATACCTCAAAAGCCATCCTTTTTATTGACGAGATACACCGTTTCAACAAAGGGCAGCAGGATGCCTTGCTGGGAGCTGTAGAAAAAGGTATTATTACCTTGATTGGTGCAACTACTGAGAACCCCTCTTTTGAAGTAAACAGCGCACTGCTTAGCCGTGCCCAAGTGTATGTGTTACGGCCATTGCAAGAAACCGATTTGGTAGCTTTGCTGCACCAGGCACTTATAAAAGACGAATGGCTAAAGCAATACAAAATAGTACTAAAAGAAACTGCTGCAATGGTAAAAATAAGCGGTGGCGATGCCCGTAAACTGCTGAACCTACTGGAACTGGTATCACAAACCATCATTTCAACTGGCGACCTTGCCATAACTGATGACAGGGTAATGAATATAGCCCAGCAGAAAATAGCCCTGTACGATAAAAAGGGCGAGCAGCACTACGACATTATCTCGGCTTTTATTAAAAGTATGCGTGGCAGCGACCCCAATGGGGCTGTGTATTGGTTGGCAAGGATGATAGAAGGAGGGGAAGACATAAAATTTATTGCCCGCAGGATGCTTATTTTTTCCAGTGAAGACATTGGCAATGCCAACCCCAATGCCTTGCTATTGGCCAATGCCACATTTGATGCAGTAAGCAAAATTGGCTACCCAGAAAGCCGGATTATACTATCCCAATGTGCCACTTACCTTGCATCTTCTGCCAAAAGCAATGCGGCTTATGAAGCCATTGGCAAAGCACTACGAGCTGTGCAGCAAACTGGGGACCTGCCAGTGCCGCTGCATATACGCAATGCGCCCACCAAGCTGATGAAAGACATGGAGTATGGCAAAAACTACCAGTATTCTCACTTGGGCGAAGGCAATTTTATAGAACAGGAATACCTGCCCCAGCCGCTTGCAGGCACGCCATTTTACCAGCCTGGGAACAATGCACGGGAAAATGAACTGCGTAAATTTTTAAAAGACAGGTGGAAGGGGAAGTATGGGTATTGATGTGTTTTTATTTCTTGAAATACAACCCTATTATAGCCATCATCATGGCAAGAAAAATACCAAACATCCAACGCAATATTTCTACTTTTGTTTCCGCAAGCTTAGTTTCTAGTTTAGAATCCATTTTAGCAAAATCTTCTTTTGTTGCAAATACAGTATGCATCTCCTTCCTAAGGTTTTCTAAATCTTTTGTCTGTAGTGTTTGATAAACCTGGGTTTTTTCGTCTATTTTTTCTTTAGATTTTGCTTCAAAATATTCTATAACCGTAGCAGCTTCCTGCTCGGAAAATTTTGACTTGAATATTTCATAAACCTTTAGTTCCAATGTACTCATTGTTGCTATTATTTATTACAAAACTAGCGAATTATTATGTAGAAGAATACTGTACTTATTTTATATACCCCAATATCTTCAACATACTTTGAGCAGATTGTTCCTTGGCATATACCCAGTCCTCAAGCTCGCCATCTTTGTTGCGTTCAATAATAATGTGCTTGGGCGAAGGGATAAGGCAGTGCTTAATGCCACCATAGCCACTAATCTGGTCTTGGTAAGCACCTGTATGGAAGAAACCTACATACAAAGGTTCTTTGTTGCTTTCTTCCTCGCCTTTGTAGTTATTGGTCAACTTTGGTAGGAATACTTCATTTATATGTTCCTCGCTGTCGTAATAATCATGGCTGTCGCAGGTAATGCCCCCCAAAACCACCCGGTGATATTCATTGTCCCACTTATTCACAGGCAGCATCAGGAATTTCTCGCCAATACCCCAAGTATCTGGCAGGGTAGTAATGAATGAAGAATCTATCATGTACCAGCACTCACGGTCGTTCTGTACTTTTTGTCCTATCACGCTGTAAATATGCGCCATGCTTTCACCAACGGTGAAGCTGCCAAACTCGGTAAAGATATGCGGCATGGCCACTTTGGCTTTTTTGCAGGCACGTTTAATGTTGCCAACAATTTCATTTATCATGAACTGGTAGTCATAATCAAAGCCCAAAGAGTGCTTGATAGGGAAACCGCCACCGATATTGATAGAATCTAGTTCTGGGCAAATTTTCTTTAATTGGCAGTATAGGTTTATTACTTTGTTCAGTTCGCTCCAGTAATAAATATCATCCTTAATGCCTTTGTTCAGGAATATATGCAGCATTTTTAGCTGGAACTTATCTTCAAAGCCTTCAATCTCATCCACATAAAATTCCAAAATATCCCTTGGCCTAATGCCTAAACGGGAAGTATAGAAAGGGAAAGAAGGTTCTTCTTCCGCAGCCACCCTGATGCCCAGTTTAAAAGGTTCTTTTACAGACTTGCGATAAGCATCCAGTTCCTCCTTATTATCTAAAATCGGTATTACATTTTTAAAACCTGTATTAATCAGTTTTGCAATTCGGTTGGTATAGGCTTTTTGCTTGTAGCCATTGCAAATAATAAAGGTTTCTTTATTAATCTTCTTTTTCAGGAAAAGCTGGTTGATAATTTCTATATCGTACGCATAAGAAGTCTCCAAGTGTATTTGGTGCTTCAAGGTTTCCTCCACTATAAAAGAAAAGTGCGAGCTTTTGGTACAGTAGCAATAGTTATAATCGCCTTCGTACTTATGCTTCTTAAACGCATTGGCAAACATTTGCTTGGCCTTGTTTATTTGCATCCCTATCTTGGGCAGATAGGTAATTTTCAAGGGAGTACCATATTTGTCAATCAATGCCTTTACGTCAACATCATTAAACATTAAATAACCGTCATTATTCAATTTATAACCTTCCTGCGGGAAATGGAAGGTTTGATTCACCAAGGAGGTGTAGGTATTGTTCATCTAAGAACTTGGTTTAATGAGTGATATATAAATAAAAAGAAAGCAAAAGTAATTGTTTGCAATACATTGGGGGAATAAAAAAAGCTGAAGCATGGTGGCTTCAGCTTTTTTTCTATGTATGGTAAATACTATTTTACAGAATCAATCAATGTTTTGAAACTTTCAGGGTTGTTCATGGCCAAGTCTGCCAATACCTTACGGTTCAATTCAATGCCTTTTTCAGATAATTTGTGTATAAATTGGCTGTAGGTAAGGCCTTCCGCACGTACGCCTGCGTTGATACGGGCAATCCACAACTGGCGGTATTCCCTTTTTTTCAATTTACGGCCTACATAGCTGTAAGTCAAGCCTTTTTCAACAATGTTCTTGGCTACGGTATATACGTTTTTACGTTTGCCATAATAACCTTTGGCTTGGTCGAGAATCCTTTTCCTCCTTGCTCTTGATGCAACTGCATTTACTGAACGTGGCATAATTACTTATTTTGTTGTTAGTGCCTTTGAAGCAGCTAACAGATGTTTTTAAATTGTTTTATTGTTTCTTTTTGTGAAGTGCTTATTTTATAATTTAAAATCCAAAATCTAGAATTTTAAATTAAACAAGGCTTATTTTAAACGCAACAAGCGCATTACAAAATCTTTGTTGGCATCGCCAACAGTGCCTTTAATACGCATGGCACGTTTGCGCTTGGTAGATTTCTTGGTTAAAATGTGGCGTTTGAACGCCTTTTGAAACGTGATTTCGCCGGTGCCGGTTACTTTGAACCTCTTCTTGGCACTTGAGTTTGTTTTAACTTTAGGCATAAAATAATCTTTATTATGAAGATTATACCCTACAGGTGCCCCGAACAGACGGGGGCTTGTTGAACCTTTTGGGAAATGGGCGGCGAAAGTACGGATTATAAATGGAAATTGCAAAAAATGAAATTAGGTATAATTCCTTTTGCCCTTTGCTTGTTTCAAGCTATTTTAGTAGAAACAGTTTTTTTAAAAGTTTTGCATAGTAATAATACAGGTGCAAACAAGGAGGAAATCCCCCTATTTGCACCTTTGCCTATTGCCTGTTTTAAGCTTTAAAAAGAATAAGATATATGTGCCATCGCTTTAAAACGCATATCTGTTTGCCCCTCGGCAAAGTCTTGGCTGGCAGGCAACTGGGCATTGATGCCAAACCCAACTGACTTATAACTTAGTTCTACACCAGCAATGTAGGTAAGCAAGCGGCTGCCTGTAAAAGCCACAGTTGCTTTTTGCAGTTCGTTAAAATGCGTGGTTTCGTAGCCTATGCCCAAGTTGGGTATAATATACAAGTGCTTTTTGTTTAACTGGTAAAATGTAATCACATTGCCTGTAAACTTGTTGCCATATTTGTAATTGTCGCTATTCACCGTGTTCAACTTATAGTTTGCAGAAATGTTTGCACCTATTTTGCCCACTTGAAGGCTATACAATCCATTCAATATAAAATCGGTACTGCCCGTGCCTAATTGGGCATTTATGTCGGCAACTGTGGTGTTGCTGTCAGCTGTATTTACCTTAAAACAACCAGTAGGCAGTTTGATGCCCCCGCCCAGCCATAATTGTTGTTTTAAAACCTTATTGTTTTTCAACAACTTGCTGCTTCCCCATACATTATACTGTGCCATAATGGTAATATCGCCAAACCCATGTGGATTGGCAATGCCATCATCGTCTATTTGCCTGTTGATATAATATGGCACAAATGCCATCAACCTTAGTTTTTTATTGATGTTGAATCCACCCCATAGCTCAACGATATTATAATGGTTGGTGCTAAACTGCGTGGGGTCGTCGGCCAATTGGGTATGGTAGCCTGCGTAATGGTACCTAAAACCTAAAAATTTGCTTTTGAAATCGGGCATCAAGCCCATATACAAGTTGCCGCCACCACAGCCACAAATAGGGCAGGCGAAATTGTTGAAGGAAATGAATATGCAAATAAGTATTAGGATGTTTTTTTTCATAAATAATATTATTAATAAAATATTTTTTTAAATAGGGCAATAATTTATGCATCATTGATAGACACTATAAACAAGAGTATTATCCATAAAACAATGGAGATACTGGTGCGTACACGCATAATTACGGATTGGTTGTACCAATCTTGTTGGCGTACCATGCGTTTACTGATAAAATGTGAGGAATAAATGGTTTGTTGCCAATGGCAAACCTTATGCTGGCAAATGAATGGCATACGGGTAATTGTAACCTATAAGGTAGACTCTTCACAAAAGGCTTGCATGTCTTTGTTCACTTTTCAATGGCTTTCAACCCATTGTTTCCACGGGGTTAAAACCCTATGGAGTATCTAAAAATCGTACCAAAAAGTCTCCCTCGGTTCTGAACAGCCTACCTAGAAGGCTTTAATAACTTTCTAGGTTTACGCTACCGACAAATGCACATAGTCGTTTATTAGATAATATCTGGCGGGTGAAAAACAGCCCTAGGCACCCTTATAGGTTTGCCAGCAGTATGGCTAGTATAAGCAATAACTATTTCTTGCGAGATACATGGAGACGTGTGTGTAAAAAAAGATTTTGACGAAAGCACTTCGCTATCCTTGCCCGTTCTGCGTTCATTGCTTTGCTTGTCTTCTTTGGTATCTTTGTTCAGTTTCTTTTTCAACTGGCATTTACCTGCGCAGCAGCTACGGGGTTTTGCCTTGTTCTCGCAAAAGTTTTTTGCAATATAGCTTTGGTTGGCATAAAAACTACAAACAATAACTGCCTTACTAAAAGTCTGTGCCACAAAAGCAAGCAGGAATAGTATTGCAATTGATTGTTTAAACATGAAGCAAATGTAATGCAACTTCCTTTGTTGTCCCAAAAGGCACAAAGTAGCAATTAGCAAAAAGTAATAAAAAGATATCCTAACGATTGCCGGATGAAAAAAAGTACTCAATAATTTCCTTAAATTTGTTTAGAAACTAAGTCAATGACAGCAGTTAATGAAAATGCCACTTTGATAAGTGAAATGATGATCGAAAAGAAGAAGCTTGCTAGCCAATCTCAAATAAATATTTTGAAGAAAGTACCAATCTTGAATTTTATAAACAGTAACAAAAACTTAAACACGTTACTTTTTTGCCTTTAGTGCGTAATGTCAATTAAATTTTAAAAGCCAGTTTGCTACCACTTAAATAGCGCCCACCTTTTGCACGCTTTTTATAGCATCGCTCATTTCTTTAATCAGGCTACTATCTTTTTCTATGGCATTGCCTATTACAATTACGTCAGCACCAGCTTTGCAGTTTAAGTAAGCTTTTTCTGGGGTAGTAATGCCCCCGCCAATAATAAGTGGGCTTTCTATATAGCTAGATACCATTTGTATCATGCTTTCGGCTATTGGCTTTTTGGCACCACTACCAGCATCCATGTAAATTAGTTTCATGCCCAGCATTTCACCCGCCATGGCAGTACACATGGCTATTTCATTTTTATCGGCAGGTATTGGGCTTGCATTGGAAATATAAGAAACCGTAGTTGGTGCGCCCCCATCTATTACCATATACCCAGTTGGCATTATTTCCAACCCGCTCTTTTTTACAAAAGGCGCAGAGATAACATGCTGCCCAATAAGCAATTCAGGGTTTCGCCCTGAAATTAGCGACAAATACAACAACGCATCTGCATACCTGCTTACCTGCGATGGTGAGCCTGGAAACAATACCACGGGTATATCGCAGTTGGCTTTTATTTGTTGGATACACGCATCCAAATGGTTAGATATTACAAGGCTGCCTCCAACAAAAAAATAATCAACCATTGCATCAGTAGCCAATTGCACCAATTGATCAATCGTTTGGGCATTCACCTTGTCTGGGTCTATCAAGACCGAGAAAGATTTCTTCCCTTGCTTTTTCTTTTCAATAAATGTTTGATACAATGCTTGCTTCATGCAATTGAATGTAAGTGATTGTTGCAAAAATGCAGAAAAAGTCTTTATCCTTTAATCTTTCTTTTAATGCTGTCTTAATATACAAAGATACAAAAAGCAAAACTTTAGCTGCACAGGTGCAATATAACAAAAGCTGTTTATATCCGGTTGTCCAAATTTCTATATTGACAGATAAAATTTTATTTTATATGGATAGCATATAGCATTTTCCATGCCCTACTTACAAGAAAACTACTAAGACCGCTCTGTTTTGCCAATTTTTTTAACCATAAATTTATGTCCGCTATGCTCCAACAACAAAAAAATACGCACGCAATAAGCCGTGAGGAAACGCCAAGTACTAACGCAAGAAAACCATGAACAAAATATTTATATGCCCTTATAGCTACTTAATGCAACATTTCTTTTACTTTTACCCCTACTAGATAAACCTTATTAATGGCTGAGAGAAAGTATATTTTGACGAAAGAAGTTGCCGAGCAAAAATTGCAGCGCATGGCTTTGGAAATTGCAGAGAAACTGGATGGCGACCCAGCAGAAATAATAATAGTGGGCGTAAGGAACAGCGGCAAAGCAATTGCTAATAAAATAGGCAGCTTGCTCCGCCAGCACCTTGCTGTGCCTGTAAAAATTATTTCTGTTATTTTAAACAAAGATGCGCCCAAAGACATCTTTTTTAGCGACCCAACAGTCGATTTCAACAACAAGAACGTAATTGTGATAGACGACGTGGTAAACAGTGGCAAAACACTTTTGTACGCATTAAGGCCATTGCTATATTTTCAACCCAAGCATATACAAACCTTGGTGCTGGTAGAGCGGATGCACAAGCTTTTCCCCATAAAATCAGATTATATAGGCCTTACCATTGCTACAACTTACGAAGATAATATCATTGTAGAGGTAAAAGATGGCGAGATAATGGGTGCCTACATTGCTTAATTTTGAATTGTATATTTTAAATTTTGAATTAATAGGTACTACAAGATGATTCATCTGTATATAGGTCATGCTACCTAATTCAAAATTTAAAATCCAAAATTTAAAATAAATCTTCGCATTAATTTAAAATTTAAAACACAAAATTTAAAATAAGAAAGAATGAACGCAGCTACTTTAGATAAAGTAAACGAATGGTTGGCCGGCAACTACGACGATGCTACAAAAACCGCAATAAAAAAGTTAGAGGCAGAAAACCCTAGCGAGCTGGAAGAAAGTTTTTATACCAGCCTAGAGTTTGGCACGGGTGGCCTTAGGGGCATTATGGGCGTGGGCACTAACCGAATGAACAAATACACTGTAGGCATGGCTACGCAAGGTTTTTCAAATTACTTGAAAAAACAAGTTACTGGCGAAATTAGCGTAGCCATTGCGCACGATAGCCGCAACAACAGCCGTTTTTTTGCTGAGACAACCGCAGGTGTTTTTGCCGCCAATGGCATCAAGGTATTTTTGTTTGAATCGCTAAGGCCTACCCCAGAATTAAGTTTTGCCATAAGGACCTTGGGCTGCAAAGCGGGCGTAGTATGCACTGCCAGCCACAACCCCAAGGAATACAATGGTTATAAAGCCTATTGGGACGATGGCGGCCAGCTAGTGCCACCACACGACAAAAACGTGATTACCGAGGTTATGGCCATAAAATCTGTTGACGATATTAAGTTTACAGGTGGTGAAAGCAATATCAGCCTTTTGGGCAAAGACATGGACGATGCCTATATTGCTATGGTAAAAAGCTTGAGCGTTTACCCAGACGTGATTGCCAAGGAGCATGACCTGAAAATTGTTTACACCCCTATCCATGGCACAGGCATTACGCTGGTGCCAAAAGTGCTGGAAGTATTTGGCTTTACCAATGTAAACATTGTAGAAGAACAAGCCACGCCAGATGGCAACTTCCCTACGGTTGCATACCCCAACCCCGAAGAAAAAGAAACCATGAGTATTGGCCTAGCCAAAGCCAAAGCATTGGATGCAGATATTCTTTGCGGTACCGACCCTGATGCAGACAGGGTGGGCGTAGGCGTGAAAAACCACAAAGGCGAGTGGGTGCTGATGAATGGCAACCAAACCGCAGTACTGGCATTTGCCTATATGATTGAAGCCCGCAAAAGCAAGGGCATTGCCCAGCCAAACGACATGGTGATTAGCACCATCGTTACTACAGAAATGATAAACGAAGTAGCCCGCCAAAACGATGTGGCTTGCTACAATGTACTCACTGGTTTTAAATGGATTGCCGAGAAAATAAAAGAGCTTGGCACTGCCAAGAACTATGTTATTGGCGGAGAGGAAAGCTTTGGCCTAATGATTGGCAACCAAGTGCGGGATAAAGACGCAGTAAGTTCAGTAGCATTGATGTGCGAGATGGCAGCTTATGAAAAAGCCAATGATAGGACATTATTCGATAAATTAATAGACCTATACATTAAATACGGTTTCTATTACGAAAACCTGATTAGCCTTACCAAAAAAGGCATGAACGGCAAAAAGGAAATTGACGACATGATGACTGGCTACCGTGAAAACCCACCTGCCACCATCAATGGCAGCAAAGTGGTTACTTTGCTAGACTATCAGTTGCAAGTTGGCAAAAACCTTATCACAGGCGAAACATACCCCATCACCTTGCCTAAAAGCAATGTTTTACAATTTATTACAGAAGATGGCAGCAAAATATCTGCCCGCCCAAGCGGCACCGAGCCTAAAATAAAGTTTTATTTTAGTGTTCATACTATCTTGCAAAGCAGGGACGGATTTGAGGAGAAATTCGCCGAACTGCAAGCAAAAATTGCAGGCATAATAGAAGATATGAACTTGAAATAAGCACATCAGTAATAGGCTATCAAACCAAGGCTGCATTCCTTTCTAAAAGGAGTAATCTATGGTTTGATAGCCTATTTCATTTCAACACACAACCATGAAAAATTACAAATGGGGTATTTTAGGCGCAGGGAAGATTGCTGATGAATTTTGTACCGCCCTTTCATTTACCAAAAATGCAACTGTATATGCAGTAGCATCCCGTAATACTGTTACTGGCAAAGCCTTTGCCGAAAAATTTAAGGCATCTATTTATTATAACAATTATTTCGACTTGGTAAATGACAATGAAGTTGATATTATTTATATCGCTACTCCTCATGCTTTTCATTACGAGCATACCATGCTGTGCTTGCAGCATAAAAAACATGTGCTTTGCGAAAAACCAATGAGCCTTAGCTACCAGCAAACAAATGAAATGCTAAAGCTGGCAACTGAAAACGAACTTTTCCTGATGGAAGGGATGTGGACAACTTGTATGCCCTTTATCCAAAAAATAGAGGAAATAATTGCCGCTGGCATTATTGGTGAATTACAATTGGTTCAAGCCGATTTTGGATTCTCTATTCCCTATAGCCCTGAAAGCAGGCTTTTTAACAAAACACTGGGTGGCGGTTCTATTATGGATGTTGGCATCTACCCCATTTTTTTGGCCACTTTATTATTAGGTGAACCTTCAGCAATAAAATCCCTTTCCAAATTATCGAAAGATGGGATAGACGAATATGCAAACATGATTATCCAGTACTCAAATGGGGCAACAGCTCATTTATTTTCAGCCATTACGGTAGCAACCCCAATTGTAGCCAATGTTTTTGGCACAAAAGGAACTATCTACATCCAAAGCCCCTGGTACAAAGCCACTAATTTTACAGTTGTTAAAAACGATGGCAACACACAATCTTTTAGCATACCCCACTTGTGCAATGGCTTTGAACATGAAATACAGGAAGTAATGTGCTGCCTTGATAAAAAGCTTTTACAAAGCCCAAAAATGCCCCATCAATTAACGCTTGCCTTGAGCAAGCTGTTGGAAGAAATACTAAAGCAAGCAGGCGTGGTATATGGCCTTTAGCAAAGACATTTTATTAACGCAAGTATTTCAGATGCTTATATTATTTATGCTGTACTCTCTTGTATTCTTTTGGGGGTAATTCTTTACATTTTTTTTTCTTTCCACTAAGCATTTTAAAACAGTTTGCTTCTGTTAAATTTGTACTGATTATGAAACATGAGCCAAAAAAACATATTGATACCTACCAGCACAAGGGGCTGCGGCTTCAATTAACCAATATATTGAAAGAAAAGGGCATAACAGATCAGCGGGTATTAAATGCCATAAATACGGTGCCTAGGCATTTTTTTCTCGACAGTGCATTTGACAAAATTGCTTATGAAGACAAAGCTTTCCCAATTGGCGAAGGGCAAACCATCTCGCAGCCCTATACTGTTGCATTCCAAACAGAATTGCTTCAAGTAAAAAGAAATGACAAAGTACTTGAAATTGGCACTGGTAGCATGTACCAGTCAACTATACTTGCTGAGATGGGGGCCAAAGTCTATACCATAGAAAGGCAAAAGAACCTCTACAAGCAGCATGAAAATTATCTCTTTAAGGATGTTTACCTAAATATGAAATTTTTTTATGGTGATGGGTTCAAGGGACAGCCTAGTTTTGCCCCTTTCGACAAAATACTTATCACGGCAGCAGCTCCTTTTATCCCACCAAAGCTAATAGAGCAATTGCGGCCGGGCGGCTTGATGGTACTGCCTTTGGACGATGAGGAAACTGGCTTCCAACGTATGCTCCGCATTACCAAAAAGCCTGATGGTACTTTAGCCGAAGAATCATTTCACAATTTTTCTTTTGTTCCAATGCTAGTCGGGAAAAGCTAGTTTTTTTGATGACAATCAAGTTTAAATCATAAACTTAACAAAAAGGGTACGCAACGTTTAACCCTTATTGTTAGTCATATCATAAAACGCATGAATGATTAAACTATTTATATGCTTGGTGCTACTTTTGGGTACTATATGTACTGCATACGCACAAGGTATATATATGCAGAATGATTCGGCAAATAACTTGGACGTAACTATAGAACAAGCGAAAGGACAAAGGTTGGAAAAGCAGGCTACTGCATATATTTGTGAGTTGCCTCCCCTAAAAGTAGAAAGCAAAATCAAGGTACAAAAGCTGGAAGTAAAAGCCCCAGCCAGTATTTTAAATGACAATGACGACAATGACAAATCAGGCAAAGAGGCTCAAAGGGGTTTAAAAATAGATTTATATGGGCCCTTCCGGGGATATACGCAAATTAGCTACGAGGTAGTTACCCAAGAGGGGAGGGGCTATGAATTGTCACTAGGCCTGATTGGTGTTGGTACAGACAAGCTGATGGAATATTCAGATACCAGTTCCCGGTTTTCCACCACACGAAAAAACCAAATTGGGCTGTTTTTAGCTGTTGGGTACAAGTTCAGCAAGCTGCCTATACTGTTATTTGGCCATACTCAGCCCACGCATATCTTGCAGGGCGCTTATGCAAAGCCAACGCTGTATGTGGGTAGGTATTCGGAAAATAGGGTAGCTTTTAAAGGTAACAATGTATATCAGCTTGAAAAGCCGAATACCACTTTTGCATGCCTTCAAATGGAGTTTGGCAAACAATGGGTAATAGCCAACAAAGGTCTGATAGATTTTTATTGGGGGCTAGGCTATGGGATAGATAATAAAACATATTATAGCACATCTTATTTTGAATATATAACAACCTCCGCTTTCAATTATTGCAACGACCGCATAGGGAGAAGTCCTGGCATATCATTTACCTTTGGAATAAAGCTTGGTTTGTTAATAAAATAAGTGCAATTTAAAGGAGCAAATAATATTATAGTAAAAATGGAAAATCAACATTTCAAAAATCACGCAAGGTTTGTAATTGGCTGGCATTATATTACTTCCTTGGCCATTCTTGCCTTGTTCATAGGCTCTATTATTAACCTAGTGCACGCAGCTAAAGAAAACCTTTACTCTGCTTCCCTTATTTGCTTGATTGCTGTTATTTTAGGATTTATTTTTTGGTTTGCACGGGCATTTGCTTTAAAAGCACAGGACAGGGCTATAAGGGCTGAAGAAAACCTACGTCACCTTGCATTAACAGGCAAGTTGCTAAACAGCAAACTAACTATCCAGCAAATAATTGCACTTAGGTTTGCCGAGGACGAAGAGTTTGTAGCATTGGCAAGCAAAGCTGCCGCAGAAGGGCTTGTCCCAAAAGCTATCAAAACCGCCATTGCAAGCTGGAGAGCTGATTACCATAGGGTTTAAAGTTGTTTTAAGTTTTGTGTTTTAAGTTCTAAGTTTGGGGAGTCAGGAAATCCATCTTAACTTAAAACACAAAACTTAAAACAAAAGCAGGTGCCTCAACTATCCCCTTTGTTTTCAAAATAAACAGCCAGTTTTTCGTTCCATCCTTTAGGCATTGCTGTTTTTTCTCTTGTGGCTGCATTTATAAAATACAAAACTACCCTGCCTACGGTTAGTAGCTTGCCTTGTGCATTGTAAATTTCATGCAGGAACTCCATTTTGTGGTTGGTTGGCAATTCCTTTAGCATGGTTTTTATGGTAAGCAAGTCGTCATAGTGTGCTGGTCGCAGGAATTTAGAACTTATTTCTACCACAGGCATAATCACTCCTTCATCTTCCAGGTCTTTATAGGTATAACCTAAGTCCCGTATGGCTTCTGTCCTGCCAATCTCAAAATACTGGGCATAATTGCCATGGTACACCACGTTCATTTTGTCTGTCTCGGCATACCTTACCCTAGTTGTTGTTATGTGCTCGTACATGAAACTGCTTTTTTGCTGTTGGTAAAGTTATTGTTATGGTTTGTTTATCCACAAACAAATGCAACATAGGTTGTTTTTACTATTGAAATTTACCTTTATATTATTTTGCTCGCCTGTTCTAAATGGTTAGTTACTAGTCAAGTATAAGTTTATCTCATAGTAGTTGCTATAAAATTTAGGCACTTCGATTTATCAACAGAAAATTAACCGCAGAACCCGCAGAGCGATTAACTCAGAGAAGGTGCAAAGGCAGAAACGCTAAAACAAGGAAAGGCGTTTCATTTTTAAGTGCTCAGAGGCGGGGATTGGTTTTTTTTCTTTCTTTTCTTCATGCCACGTTGAGTCTTAGAGTCTTTTTGGCAAAAACAGTTTTAGCAAACTGTTAAAAATAAGTTCAGCAATTTTATTAAACCCTAGGTTTGATTTTGGTTCACAGTCCCGGACGTAAATTTAAAACTCCCGTATGCACGCACGTATTAAAATATTTACCAGCATTGTTGCCTTTTTTTCTTTCACTTATACATACAGCCAAGCTACTTTAATAACTACCGATGTAGATGCTGACTACAAACTTGCCAAGGAATATTTTGCCAAGGAGGAATATAGCCTTGCTTACCCAATTTTTAAAAACATCAACACCACAGGCGTTGAAAAAACAAACTATCCGGCCAATATTGCCATAGAAGGCAGGTATTATTATATCTCCTGCGGCCTAAAGCTGAACGATGCCACCATGAAAAGCAAGGCCATTGAGTTTATAGAGCTGGAATACAATTTGCCCCGGGTGCAGATGCTTTGCTTTGACCTAGCAGAATATTTTTTCAGGGCAAACAATTTTGCAGATGCCATTGCTTATTACAACAAAGCAGGCATCGATAATCTTAGCAATGCCGATATAGCCCAGCTAAAATTCCATAAGGCTTACGCTTATTTCACCTTGCAGCAATTCCAAGAGGCGAAGCCACTCTTCAATGCCATCAGGCAAATACCATCCGATTCTAACTATGTGGATGCAAATTATTATTACGGTTTTATCACTTTCAGCGAAAAAAACTACAAAGAGGCACTAATCGCTTTTAAAGTGGCAGAGAACGAGCCTAGTTATGCCAAAGTAGTGCCTTTTTACATTGCAGAAATCTATTACTTCAACAACGACAGGGACAAAGCCCTTAGCTATGTGGAGCAATTGCTAAAAACAAACAACCAATACTATGATTTGCAATTGAAGCAATTGGCTGGCAAGCTGTATTTTGACAAAAGGCGGTTTAAGGAAGCATTGCCTTATTTGGAGGAATATGTGAGCAAGACACCCAAAGTAGCACGGGAAGACTTGTACCAACTAAGCTACTGCTACTACGAAGCGGGTAGTTGGGAGAATGCCATTGAAGGCTTTAAGCAATTGGGCGGGAAAGAAGATTCGTTGGCACAAAACAGCATGTATTTGTTGGCAGATGCTTATTTAAAAACCAACCAAAAAATAAATGCCCGCAATGCGTTTTTGTTTTGCGCTAGCAATTCCAGCAATGCCACCCAGCAGGAAATTTCTACGTTTAGCTATGCCAAGCTTTCTTACGAGCTGGGCTACCTTGATATTGCATTAAGCGAACTACAAAAATTCATCATAAAATATCCCAATAGCAATAATATACTGGAAGCAAAAGAATTGTTGGTTGGGGTATTATCCAATACAAGCAATTATAAAGAAGCCCTTGCCTTGTTTGAAAGCCTGAAATCGCAAGGCGAGATGGTAAAGAAAATTTACCCCAAAATACTGTATGGCAGGGCCGTGGAACTTATTAACGACCAGCAAATACAACAAGCCGATGTGCTGCTGACCCGCATTACCAAAGCACCCTACAACAACCAGCAAATAGCATACACTTGGTTTTGGAAAGGGGAGATAGCCTACCGTACCGATTTGCTGGATGATGCCATTACTTACTTTGCCAGTTACCTAATAAACCCATTGAACAATGGCGAGATCAACAGCACCAACGCCCGTTACAGCTTGGCGTATTGCTACTTGAAAAAAGGCGATTACAAAGCAGCACAAAAGCATTTTGAACAGGTGGCCAATAGCCTTACCGCAAGTGCTACCCCATTGAGGCAAGATGCATACCTACGCAATGCAGACTGCTATTTTATGAATAAGCAGTACAAACAAGCACTTAAAATATATGACGATATATACACCCACCAACTAAAAACCGCAGACTATGCCTTGTACCAAAAAGCGGTGATAGCTGGCGCCATGAATAAAAGGGCAGACAAAATAACCCTGATGCAGGCATTGGTAAAGGAATACCCCGAATCGCCGTTGGCTGCCGATGCCAACATAGAATTAGCCAACAGCTTCTTAGCAGATGAAAAATATGCCGAGGCATTAGCACCATTGCAGCAAATATTGAACAACAAGGATGCAAGCGCATTGTGGCCTAGGGCATTGTTGAAAACGGGCGTTTCTTATTTCAATACCGATAAAAATGACGAGGCACTTGCCAGCTTTACAAAACTGGTAAAACAATACCCCAATAGCCAAGAAAGCGACGAGGCAATAGAATACATACGCAACATTTTTGTAGAAAACCAAAAGCCAAACGAGTTTGTAAGTTTCATGCAGCAAAATGGCAAGCCCATCAGCACATCGGAAGCAGACTCGCTTACCTACCGTGCCGCATTGCTGCGCTACGAGGCAAAAGACTTTGCCAGTGCCAAAATAGGTTTCGCAAATTATATAAGCAAATACCCAGATGGCAAGAATGCCATAGAAAGCAATTATTTTTCGGCAGAAATGTATATCACGGACAAAGATGCAAACAAGGCATTGCCTTTTTACAATGCCGTTGCCGCAAAAGCACCCAACAAATATGCAGAACGCAGTGCATTGCAAAGTGCCAGGATATATTATTACAACCTTAAAGATTATGCCAATGCGGGCAAATATTTCACGCAGGTAAAAGCCCTAGCCACACAGCAGGAAAATAAGCTAGAAGCCATGCGTGGGCTGCTCCGCTGCCAATACCGCCTGCAGCAATTTAAAGAAGGCCTTGCCAATGCAAAAGAATTGCTGGCACAAAGCAGTGCTGCCACAGACGATAAAATGATGGCCAGCATGATAGTGGCAAAAAGCTTCCAGGCCGATAACCAGCTAGACAGTGCCACGGCAGCGTATAAAAACGTAACAAGCCTTGGCAAAAGTGAATACAGCGCAGAGGCACAATACCGGATAGCAGAAATATTGTTCCTTCAAAATAAATTAGACTTGGTAGAAAAAGCCGCATTCGAAGTAATTAAAAAAGAGGGGTCGTATGAGTTTTGGGTAACGAAAAGCTACATTCTGCTAGGTGACCTATATTTAAAGCAGCATGATTTGTTTAATGCAGAAGCCACGTTTAAAAGCGTGTCGGAAAACAGCACTATTGCCGACCTGAAACAAGAAGCCGCCAGCAAACTGGCTCAAGTAATTGAAGAAAAGAATAAAACAAATAAAGTGGAGACACCGCAGTGAGTTGTCAGTGGTCAGTCGTAAGGCATAAAGAAATAGTAATTTCTCTTCTCCCTTTACGGGATAAGGGCTAAAAATTTGAATAATAATGAATTATTGTAAAAATATATTGTTGATTATATTGGTAGCGGCTCTGCCCACAACTTCTTTATTGGCGCAGCACAAAAAGAAAAAAAAGGCTACGCATACCAAAACATCTGTTAGCCATGCTGCCGCAGTAAAGCCAGTAAGAAGCAGGGGAAGGTATAGAAAAGGCACTACAACCAGCAGGATAGTAGAAGACACGCTGAGCGGCACTTACAATGGCAAGGTTAAATCAATAGTATTATTGCCAAGGCCAAAAAGCCCAAATGGGAAGGATGAACCCGTAAAAGTAACATTGATAAATGACACCACTGCTAACCCTGTGGACACTGCTCCATCTCAAAATGAAGTGGTTATTACGTCTTCCTTCAAGCCATCCTTGCGGAATGCTGCTAAAATAAATTTCACGGCTGCAACACCTTTGCTAGATACCACTTTATTGCAATTGACCTATAATATCCCTTCTCAAAACCTTTTCTTTTCTTACGAGCCTGTGCCTTTAAAGCCATTGGCCTTGGCACCAGACTCTGCCCTTGCCTGGAACCACGACCAATATGTGAAACTTGGCTATGGCAACTATGCTTCGCCCTACTTAGAAGCAGGTGCTTCCTTGGGCAATGGCACGCAAAGCATGATAACAGCCCATGGCAAATACACAGCAGCCAAAGGTAGCTTGCCTTTTCAGCAATACAGCAAAGCGGGCATAGATGTTTTGGGCATTTACACCACCAAAACAAACCAAGAGATAACCGGCAAATTTTTTTGGGACAACAATACAGTATATAGGTATGGCTACCAGCCTGATAGTTTAAAATTTACCAAGGATAGCCTTAGGCAAAAGTTCAACACCATAGGCGTAGAACTAGGCTTGGAAAACAAATTGCCTACTGGCTATGGCATCGTGTATCACCCACAAGTACATTTCAATGTTTTTAGCAACACCAGCAACACCAAGGAAACCAACTTGCTGCTAAAGCTGCCTTTGAGCAAAATGTTTGGCAAGTTATTTACATTGGCCCTAGCCCCAACGGTTAGCCTTAACCATTATACCTACCACTTGGCAAATGACTCTACCAACATCAATAACAATTTATTCTATTTCAATACAAGCGTGTTGTTCAATACCCCCAACTTTAAGCTGAACCTAGGGTTAGTACCCGGCTGGGCCAATAGCAATTTTTCTTTATTGCCCAACTTCACGGCCGAAGGCAGGTTGCTAAAAGACAAAAAATTGATAGTAGAAGCAGGATGGGTAGGCAGTTTTCAGCAAAACACTTATCGTACCCTTGCAGGTATCAACCCATACATTGTGCCACCAACCAGCTTGGGCAGCACCAAAACAATAGAGGAATATATAGGCTTGAAAGGTAGTTTGGGCAAGCATTTAACGGCAAATGCAAGGCTTTCCTTTGTTCAACTGGACGATATGCCATTGTTTGTAAACGATACAACAACTGGAAAAAATCAAAACTTTCTTGTAGTAAATGCACCCACCATACAAGCATTGCGCATAAAAGGCGAAATAAGCTATGCCGTGCAGGAAAAAGTTGCTATTTTAGCAGGGGCAACTTATACCCAGTTTACCAAAGTGAGTGGCTATGAGAAAGCCTACGGCTTGCTGCCGTTGGAAATAAACGGAGCTTTGCGGTGGAAAGTATTAAACGAGCTTACGTTGAAAAGTGATATTGCTTTTTTTGATGCCGGCAGCTACCGCACCCAAACCCTTGGCAAGGGCAAGCTAAACCCAGCGTTTGACGTGAATTTAGGAGGCGAGTTCCCCGTGATGAAACACCTAAACGCATGGGTACAATTCAATAACCTTTTGAACAACCATTACCAGCGTTGGAACCAATATCAAGTATTAGGGTTTCAATTATTGGCAGGAGTTGTATATTCGTTCAGATAATATATCATTTTTATGTACCCATTATTGTATAAGTACTTTCTAGTAAATAAAAAAATGAGCCTCCCCGGGCTTGGTGATTTTTCCTTGCAGGAAACACCCGCCTCCCTCGATTTTGTAAAAGGTGTTTTGAGGGCGCCACAGGCTAAAATTAGTTTTAGCAACAAGTACAGCAACAATATTGACAAAAACCTTTTTATTTACTTAGGTAAAGAAATGAAGGTGGAGGAATGGGAAGTAGCCAAAAAGTTCCAGGAATTTACCGAGTCGCTAAAACAAAATATTGAAAACCACAAAGCCGTGGAATTGCCAGGCATTGGCAAGCTGCAAAAAAGCTACGACAGCGATATTTTCTTTGTGCCAGAAGGCGATGCCACTACTACTTCATCGCCAGATATTAAGCTAAACAATACCAACGACTCCCGCGCCAACCTAGTAGAGCTGTACAGTACAGGCGAAAACCTGATACTTACAGAAGAAACGGAAGACGACAAACTGGAAATGATTGTAAGGAATAAAGAGGAAGACTATTGGTGGGTATATGCCCTGATACTTGCCTTGATGGGCGTGGGCGCATTGCTGTATTATTATATTTAATAGTGGCCACAAAGGCACAAAAACATGAAGAAACACAAAGAAAAAGTCTTAAAAGCTATTGTATAATATAAAGTACCTACTTTTTACTTTCTTTTTCTTCTTTCCTTCCTTTGTGCTGCTTTGAGTCTTCGTGTCTTAATGGCAGATTATCTTTTATTCCTTTCCTTCGTACTACTTTGAGTCTTCGTGCCTTTGCGGCAAAATCATCTTTTTTGTGCCTTTGAGGCAAAAACTTTCAATTGATGGCATCAACTATTACTTATACTCATTGCCCTGCTTGCGGCGGCACACATATAGCACCACAGTTACAAGCGGAAGACTACACCGTGAGCCATGAAGTATTTGAGGTTTGGCATTGCAGCGATTGTACCCTCAGGTTTACGCAGCATGTGCCAGACGAGGAGCGTATTGGCCCATATTATCAGGCAGACAGCTATGTGTCGCATTCAGACACGCAGGAGGGCTTGATAAACAAAGTCTATCACCGGGTTCGCAACATAACCCTTGGGCAGAAAAAGAAATTGATTCTAAAGGCCACCGGCAAAAGCATTGGCATGTTGCTTGACGTGGGTGCTGGCACTGGCGCATTTTCCAACGCAATGGAAAAAGCAGGGTGGCATGTTACGGGGCTGGAGCCAGACAGCACTGCCCGGCAAGTGGCACTTAAAAAATTTGGATTGGTACTTAGCGACCCCGAAAAGCTATTTGTTTTACCCGACGAGCAGTTTGATGCCATTACCATGTGGCATGTGCTGGAGCATGTGCACAATCTACACGGCTACATGGAGCAATTCCACAAGATACTAAAACCAAGGGGTAAGCTCATTATTGCCGTGCCTAACTATACCAGCCACGATGCCCAAGCTTACGGTAAATACTGGGCTGCTTATGATGTGCCTAGGCATCTATACCATTTTTCGCCCGAAAGCATGGCTTTGCTGGCAAAGCAAAAAAGTTTTTCCATTAGTGCTTACAAACCGATGTGGTTCGACAGTGTGTATGTGAGTATGCTAAGCGAGCAATACAAAAATGGCAAGCCTAACCTAGCCAAAGCATTGTTTATTGGTTTGTTATCGAACCTTAAAGCACTAGTAGATAATAAGCGATGCAGTTCTGTTATATATGTGTTGGGTAAATCGTAAGTCATAAGTCGTAAGTGGCAGGGTAGTAAGGAACAAATAAATCTACAATTTTAATTTACCAGCAACTGATTTTACTTTTACATGCTACTTTTGATATGCAAAGTGTATTGACTTACGACTTATCACTTATTACTTATCCCTTATGATTCAATTCAGTTTTAGCTACGATAAAAACAAGACCATCCAGGCACTGCGCTACCACTTTTTTTCCCGCAAGGAAATAAAAGTGATGATAGTGGTGGTGAACGTGTTTGCCATTGTGGCGGCTGTTTTATTCTATTCCAAGATGATAAGGCCAGAGCCATTCTTGCTAGGTAGTTTTATATGGGTAACCCTAATGCTAAGCATTTGGTACATACTGCCTTATAGCATCTACCGAAAATCAAGCACTTTTAAAGAAAAATTCAACATCACTATCGGCAGCATAGATGTAAAGATTGATAATGAACAAGGACGCATCGCATGGCCTTGGGCGGCTTTTACCAAGTATTTTGAAAGCCCGCATTTTTTCCATTTGTATTTTGACGAAAAATCTTTTTTTTTGATTCCCAAGGATAGCATGACCGAAGAAATGAAACATGATTTCAGGGGGGTGTTGAAAGAGATGATTGGGTAAAATATTGTTATTCATATTTCAGATAAGTTTCCACCCATTGGAAAAGATGCATTATATGTTAGCACCCAAAACCTTCCACAAACCCATACAAATTAAACTCCCCCGCCAAAGAAAGCCGTTCTATTTCCTCCATCAGCACTTGCTTGTCTATGTCCTTCATCCTTTTTTGCTGGATAAGCTGGTAGGCTTTTTCTGCAAGCAAGCGGCTATGACGTTGGTTATGGGCTAGAGGCTGGTAATGGGCAATGGCGGTATATAGCTCCGCAATCCCCTTTTTCTGCGAGGCAGTGGTTTTAATAATTGGTACTTCTTGCTGCTTGGTATAAAAGGTGGGGGCAAGCATTTGTTTTAAATGATGGACAAATAAATCAGCATCGGGGCGGTCGCTTTTGTTCACCACAAAAATATCGGCAATTTCCATAAGCCCTGCTTTCATGGTCTGCACTTCGTCGCCCGCCTCTGGCACCAATACAACAATAGTAGTGTCTGCCAGCCCTACAATTTCTATTTCGCTTTGCCCAACGCCCACGGTTTCTACTATAATATAGTCAAACCAAGCGGCTTGCAAAAGGCTTGTAATGGCAATAATTTGCGGGTGCAGCCCACCGAGGCTGCCTCGGGTAGCCAGCGAACGGATAAACACACTGGGGTGGCTATACCAATCGCTCATGCGTATCCTGTCGCCCAATAATGCCCCTAGGTTAAATGGCGAGGAAGGGTCAACACACAGTACAGCTACTTTTTTGCCGTTGGCTACCATTTCGCCAATCAAGGCATCTACCAATGTGCTTTTGCCCGCTCCGGGCGGGCCGGTAATGCCAATAACAGGTGCATGACCAACGGGTAACTGGCTTAAAAACTGCTGGTAGCCAGCAGCTTCGTTTTCAACCAAGGAAATGCAACGGGCCAATGCCTTGGTATCTTGCTGATGTATCTGCTGTAAACGTTGCTGCCATTTCATGCAGGTGCAAAGTAGGGGATTTTACGATTGATTTTTTGTTATGGGGCTTGCATTTCAAATCTTCGCTTTTTATTGGTCTTTTTTTTATTTAGAAGAATCAGTAGGCATTTCATTCTGCAAGACCTAGCTAGTCCATGTGAAACATCGCTGATGGTGAAGGCCACTTGTGCTTTCACTCTGCCACGCAAGGAATACAAGTGTTTACACACTTGTTTGTCGGGGCGTTTTGCCCATGATTTTAAATTTCAGGCTATCATTAATTATAACTCATTGAAATACAGTGTTTTTATACTTTTTTGAGTGAGTGTTTTATGAGTGATTTGTGAGTGTTTTTTGAGTGATTAATGAGTGATTTGTGGGTGGTAAATGAGTGAAATATAAGTGCTTTTTCATGTTTTTTTGCGTGGGGGATGAACATATTAAGATGTTTTATTTTATATTAAAAATAGTGCCTCGTGGCTGGGGCAACCGAAGTGGTTGGCCTATCGGGGACAAAGGAGCCATTTACTGTAAAATTGGGAATAATGTACGAGATATTCAAAAGGACAATCCTATATGGGGGCATTTTTCCCCCATAAGCATCCAAAAATTCCCCCATATAGGATTTTTATTTTGGACTATATACCTATTCATGCCAATTTTACATGAAAGGGGGAACTACGGGCATCTTGCCCTTGCCTCTCGCATCTGATGTTAGTTGGCTGGTAAAAATGATAATACACTATCAAAATCTTATCAGTTTCTTATCAATAAATTATCAATTTACTATAGAAAAACTATCATTCCATTATTAACTAATTATCATAAAATTCACTCAAATTATAATAAAAAATGAAGCTTAAAAAACACAAACAACTGAATATCAATGAATTATAGGCAAAAAGGAGAAATAGCAAAAAAAATAAATCACGGAAAAAGAAGAAAAATGACCCTATTTCAAATCTTCGTTTAGTTCTTCAATTTTCCTCCTTTGGTCTTGCTCCCTCTCCAAAAGGTGAGGGTTGGGGTGAGGTTGAAGGGTTTGTATGGGGCTATCAAGATCAATTTTGTTGCTCATAAAAATAAGGGCAATAAAAGCGAAGATTTTTAATGTACCCAATTCAATTTACTTCCTAGCAAACAGTATTTATGCACCAAGTGCAGTCATTTGCCGAAAGCGAATACTTTTGCTTATTATTTATTAAAAAAAATATTTTTCATGCAGCTTAACCAATATATAGACCATACTATCCTAAAGCCAACCGTGCTTATCAGCGATATAGAAAAAGTTTGTGCCGAGGCAATAGAATACCAGTTTGCCGCAGTGTGCATACCGCCAAACTTTATTAAAAAAGCCAAGGAATATACCGCTGGCAGCACTGTAAAAGTAGCCACGGTTATTGGCTTCCCATTTGGCTATAGTGCCGTGGAGGCAAAACTAGCTGAGATAGTGCTTGCATTGGTAGATGGCGTTGACGAACTAGATATTGTAATTAATATTTCTGCCATCAAAAACAACGACTGGGCTTATCTGGCTAATGAAATAAACCATTTGATGCCTGTTATCAAGCAAAACCTGAAAACGGTAAAAATTATCATCGAGAGCGGCATACTTACCGATGACGAAATCATTAAATGTTGCCAGCTATATGGTGCTGCAGGCATTGATTATTTAAAAACATCTACAGGTTATGCCGAGAAAGGGGCAAGCGTAGCAGCCGTGCAGCTATTCAGGAAGCACCTGCCAGCGGATGTGCAAATAAAAGCATCGGGCGGTATCAGGGACTATGCTTTTGCCAAAGAATTAGTAGATGCAGGAGCTACTCGCCTTGGTTGCAGTGCAGGCGTAGCCATAGTAAAAGGCGCTGCCGCAAGCGGAGATGGGTATTAAGGAAAGGGCAAAAGAAAATTTATTAGATGTGTACATAATTGTGGTTGCTCCTTATTGTCATTTTAAACTATTCACAACAAAAAATAATTCACCTTTGGTAATCTAAATTATTCCCCTACATTTGCATTCCATTTTTCACCAAAGGAGGTATATATATCATGCTTATTATTGACTCAAAAGATTGCGAAAACATAGACAAGGCTTTAAAGAAGTACAAGAAGAAATTCGAAAAAAGCAAAACCTTGTTGCAACTTAGGGAACGCCAAACGTTCACCAAGCCCAGCGTTGTGCGCCGTGGCCAAGTGTTGAAAGCAATCTACAAGCAGCAACTAGCTAGTGGAAAACTAGACTAAGCCGTTGGTATTTATTCCCAAAATATATTCAAGTAGCCTTGGTGCAATACCTTAGGCTACTTTTTTATGCCTACAATCTACGAGCAATACCCGCAAATACAACCTTTTCTTGATTACCTTCAATTTGAAAAAAGGTATTCGCACCATACCGTTGCGGCATACCAAACCGACTTGGAGCAGTTTTTCAATTTTTTAGCATCGGATTACGAAGCTCCTTCTATCCCTTCCATCCTTCCCACATTTATACGCACTTGGCTGGCAGGAATAAAAAGCGTTGGCAACACTGCCAAAAGCATCAACAGGAAAGCCTCTACCTTGCAGTCATTTTTCAAGTACCAATTGAAGCTGGAAGCAATAGAGGTAAACCCTATGGCCACCGTTTCTACCCCCAAGATTAGCAAGCGCCTGCCAGAATTTATACAAGAAAACCATATAGCCACGCTTTTTAACCATGTGGAATTTACCAATGATTGGCAAGGTAAAACCGAGCGGCTGGTACTGGCTTTGTTTTATGGCACAGGCATGAGGCTTAGCGAACTGATTGGGCTAAAAGAAAATGACATTGACACATACAATGCCCAAGTAAAAGTATTGGGCAAGGGCAACAAGGAAAGGATAATACCTATATCGGTCGAGTTGCTTGCAGGGTTGAAAATATACATAGCCGAGAAGCCACTAAGGAAAGAAGGGTTTAACAACCTGTTTACCACAGAAAAAGGCGCAGCCTTGCAACCGAGAAACGTTTATACTTTTGTGCATAAACACCTGTCCTCCGTTACCACTATACAAAAACGCAGCCCGCACATACTTAGGCACAGTTTTGCCACGCATTTATTGAATAATGGGGCAGATTTGAATGCAGTAAAAGAGCTACTGGGCCATAGTAGCCTAGCCTCTACACAGGTATATACGCACAACACCATCGAAAACCTGAAAAACGTTTTTAAAAAAGCACACCCAAAAGCATAAAATTTTTAGAAAAAAAGAAAAAATGATTTTTTCATAAAAAATATGGTTTACATTAGTACTCTGAAATAAAAGCAGGTGCCTATGTAGCATTAATACTTGGATTTTTTATTATTCATTTTTTTTAATTAAAACTAAGTTTTATGAATGTTAACCTTCAAACAGTGCATTTTGATGCGGACGAAAAATTAGTTGAGTATGTATCCCGCAAAGTTTCTAAACTAAACACGTTTCACGACCATATAGTGAAAGCAGATGTTTTTTTAAAGCTAGACAATGTGGTGCATAAGATAAAAGACAAGATTGTAGAAATTAAGGTAAAAGTACCCCGGCACGAGTTTTTTGTGAAAACGTCATCAAAATCTTTCGAGGAGTCTTTCGATCAGGCCTTAGAATCGATCATTAACCAAATAAAACGAAAAAAAGAAAAGCTTGCCGCTTAAAACATTGCGAAGCCCCCAATTGGGGGCTTTTTTATTTTGCCACTAAGAAACAAAGGCTCAAAGCAGCACTAAGATTTTTAAATTAATATTTTAAAAGCGATTTTTTTTAAATCTTTGACTTTCCTTAACTAAACACCCATTACATTTGCAACCCACCGAGAAATTTTCTGATAGAAAAAATAATCAGGGTTGCGTTTTACAAAATTGCAGGACTATAGAATAGGCAGGGTTTGAAAAAAAAGTTTTGGAAAAAAAGCTTTTAAATTTTGTAAAATAAAAAAATCTACTACCTTTGCCATCCCAAAATAAGGGAAGGTCATTGATAGGGATTATAAAAGCCGAAATAGCTCAGTTGGTAGAGCAACTGATTTGTAATCAGTAGGTCGCTGGTTCGACTCCAGTTTTCGGCTCTTTTTGTACGGGTAGATGGCCGAGTGGTTAAAGGCGACAGACTGTAAATCTGTTCTCTCACGAGTACGTAGGTTCGAACCCTACTCTGCCCACAGTTTTTGGTTTTATTTAGATTGTAGATAGCCAATTAGGTTCTTTGTTCAGTGCATAGCAATAGCTATGCTTTTTAGTTCTGCTAATATTTTTATTGGCACATTAGTGTGGTTGTTTTGCGAGAGTAGCTCATTTGGTAGAGCGGTAGCCTTCCAAGCTTCAGGTGGCCAGTTCGAGCCTGGTCTCTCGCTCATTAGCAATATCTGGCAGGTAATATATTAAAATGGATTACCTGCCATTTTTGCACTATCACCTGTTAACGGTTTCTAAGCCGTTGTAGCTCAGGGGTAGAGCACTTCCTTGGTAGGGAAGAGGTCGTGAGTTCGATTCTCACTAACGGCTCTTTGGTTTAGAAGATAATATCTACTTAAACCCTAAGAAAAATTACTTGTTATACATGAGTTTATCATGGATAGTTAAGCATAAAAAAACAGTTTGCCGGCCTTATTAACCGATAAACTAATCAATAAACAATAACAAAATAAAAAAACAAATAAAATGGCAAAAGAAAGTTTCAACAGGGATAAACCTCACGTTAACATCGGCACTATTGGCCACGTGGATCACGGTAAAACTACTTTAACAGCAGCCATTACAATGATCTTGTCTAAAAAAGGCATGGGTAATGTTGCTAAAAAATATGATGAAATTGACGGTGCCCCAGAAGAAAGGGAACGTGGTATCACCATCAATACTGCACACGTTGAATATCAAACTGCTAACCGTCACTATGCGCACGTTGACTGTCCAGGTCACGCTGACTATGTGAAAAACATGATTACGGGTGCTGCACAAATGGATGGTGCAATTTTAGTAGTTGCTTCTACAGACGGCCCTATGCCACAAACCCGTGAGCATATCTTGTTGGCTCGTCAGGTAGGTGTGCCTAGCATGGTTGTTTTCATGAATAAAGTTGACTTGGTTGACGACGTTGAGTTGTTGGAACTAGTTGAAATGGAAATCCGCGAATTGCTTACCAAAAATGGTTTTGATGGTGATAACACACCAATCATACAAGGTTCTGCAACAGGTGCTATGGCTGAAGACCCACAATGGGTTGCTAAAATTGAGGAATTGATGGCTGCGGTAGATAGCTATATCCCTTTGCCTCCTCGCCCGGTAGATTTACCGTTCCTGATGAGTGTTGAGGATGTATTCTCTATCACTGGTCGTGGTACAGTTGCTACTGGCCGTATTGAGCGTGGTATTATCAAAGTTGGTGAAGGTGTTGAAATTGTAGGTTTAATGGAATCTGCACTTACCTCTACTGTAACTGGTGTTGAAATGTTCAAGAAATTGTTGGACGAAGGCCAAGCAGGTGATAATGCAGGTTTGTTGTTGCGTGGTATTGAAAAAAGCCAAATCCGTCGTGGTATGGTTATTTGCAAACCAAAATCTATTACACCACATACTGAATTTAAAGGTGAAGTTTACGTTCTATCGAAAGATGAAGGTGGCCGTCATACTCCATTCTTTAATAAATACCGCCCTCAGTTCTATTTCCGTACTACAGACGTAACTGGTGAGTGTACGCTTCCAGAAGGAACTGAAATGGTAATGCCTGGTGATAACATCAACTTAACTGTTAAACTAATCCAACCAATTGCGATGGAAAAGGGTCTTAAATTCGCTATCCGCGAAGGTGGCCGTACAGTTGGTGCTGGTCAGGTTACTGAAGTTATCAAATAACCCTACCCCTAAATTCCCACCCCAATATTTCCTAAAGGAGAATTGGAAAAGAATAGAGAAATAATAATAGGAAAAAGTTTATATACATTGCAAAGTACCTTAGGCGAAAAGCTTGGGTACTTTGCTTTTTAAAGTTCTTTTTACATTTTCAGCTTCTAATGCCTTTCTTTGCAAAGGTTATAGCTTTACACGGGCATGGTGCAATGGTAGCATACGGGTCTCCAAAACCTTTGATCTGGGTTCGAATCCTAGTGCCCGTGCAAACAGGTTAGTTTGCACTAACTAATTTTTTGAAACATGGATTCATCCATTTTCGTTTGGGTTTATTAAATTGATTACCATGAACAAAATTTCGGCATATTTCAAAGATAGCTACCAGGAGTTGGTAGAAAAAGTAACTTGGCCTACAACGGCTCAACTAAGCCAAAGCACAGTTATTGTATTGGTTGCCACCGTATTAATCACAGGTATCGTATGGGTAATGGATTTTAGTAGTAATCAATTATTAAAACTGATTTACTCATTATTTAAGTAATAACAATGGCAGAAACACCAGTAGCAAATACAGCAGTAGTAGAAGCACCCATTGATAATACTAAATATTATGCACTTAGGGTTGTAAGCGGCAAAGAAAGAAGCGTAAAGGAATATTTAGACAAGGATATTAGCCGTAATGGATGGACTACTATTGTAAAACAAGTATTCCTGCCAACCGAAAAAATATACAAAGTACTAAACGGAAAAAAGCAGATGAGGGAAAAAAACCTTTATCCTGGCTATATTTTCTTAGAGGTATTTGATGGCAAGCTACAGGACGACTTGGTTCAGCACATTAGCAATGTAACCAATGTAATGCACTTTCTCACAGATGGCAAAGGCAGCAAGGGCAATATTATCTCGCTTAGGAAAAGCGAAGTGAACAAAATGCTGGGCAAGGTAGATGAAATGAACGACCAAGGGGTAACCATTAATGAGCCGTTTATAATTGGTGAAATTATCAAGATTATAGAAGGCCCTTTCAACGATTTTAATGGTGTGATAGAAGAAGTAAACGACGAGAAAAAGAAACTGAAAGTAAGCGTGAAAATATTTGGCAGAAGTACGCCAGTAGAATTGAACTATATACAAGTAGAAAAGATGGCATAAGAAAAATTGATTGATAATATAAAAGAGCCATGGCAATTTAAATTGCCATGGCTCTTTTGTTTTAAATAAAATGTATAAAAAAAGTATGCGTGGCTAATTATTAAAATTCATACCCATCATCCCTCAATAAACTTTACGTTCCGCATAATGCCCTGAAACTTAGATCGCTTTAGCGGCGAGTGTTTAAATATGCTTTTAAAACTTTCTTCAGTAAGCATTTCCCAGTCAGTGGCGGTGTAGTTCAATACTTCGTTAAGGGGCGTGAATGCAGGTTCCTGATGGGGTTTGCTAAAGCGGTTCCAAGGGCAAACATCTTGGCAGGTGTCGCAGCCAAACATCCATCCGTCAAACTGACCTTTCATTTTTTCGGGTATTAATTGCTCTTTCAGCTCAATGGTAAAATAGCTAATGCATTTGCTGCCGTCCACCACTTTGTTTGGAAGGATGGCATCTGTTGGGCAGGCATCAATACATTTGGTGCAGGTGCCGCAGAAATCTTTTGCATATACATCGTCATAAACCAGTTCCACATCCACAATAAGTGTAGCAATAAAAAAGAAAGAGCCTTGCTGCTTGGTTATCAAGTTGCCATTTTTGCCAACCCAGCCCAATCCGCTTTTTACTGCCCAGCTTCTTTCTAGCACAGGCGCAGAGTCAACAAAGCCCCTGCCTTCCACTTCCCCAATGTGTTGGTTTAGTTCGTAGAGCAAATTTTTTAATTGTGCACGTATTACTTCATGGTAGTCTTTGCCATAAGCATATTTGGCAATTTTAGTAGCACTTGGGTTTTGAATGGTAGATGGGGAATAATTTTTTAGCAGGGTAATCACGCTTTTGGCACCAGGCAGCAGCTTGGTGGGGTCTATCCGCATATCAAAATGATTGGCCATGTACGCCATACTGCCGTTCATGCCATTGCTTAGCCATTGCTCCAGCCTGCGGGCATCATTCTCCAGTATCCCTGCCCGTGCTATGCCACAATAGTCAAAACCCAAGCGTTGTGCTGTTTGTTTTATAAAATAAGTATATGATTCCTTGCCCAAGAGTAAAATAATATAAAGCCTGAAAGGTAAAACAAAGTTTGGATGGCTGGCTGTTTTAGGACGAAGCGAAGCATACTCGCAACAGGCGTACACAAGCAACACTTTTATTTACTTACTACTTACTGACCACATACCATTGATGGCTGATAACTTATTGCTGCTGCGCACCTTGCTGTACCGTAATCCTTGGCTGCCATTTTACTTCAAGTACTTGCAGTTGGTGGCCAATGTACCTAGCCAATACAAATAAATAATCGCTCAGGCGGTTGATATATTTAATAACCAAAGGATCTACAAATAACTGATGTTCCTGCATGTTCACGCAGCACCGCTCTGCCCGGCGGCAGATGCAGCGAGCTATATGTGCCGTGGAAACAGCCACATGCCCACCCGGAAGAATAAAGTTTTGCATTACGGGCAATATTGATTCCATCCTGTCTATTTCATTTTCCAGAAACACAATGTCCGTTTCCAGCAAATCTGGTATTTTCATTTTCGGCTCTTTGTCTGGGTCGCAAGCGAGAGACGAGCCTATGGTGAAAAGCCTGTCTTGTACTTCTTTCAAAGTATTACGGCTTAGTGCGTCTTCGCAGCAGTCGCTTACAAGTCCTATATATGAGTTTAATTCGTCAACAGTGCCATAAGCATCTATCCTAATATGGCTTTTAGGCACTTTGGTACCGCCTATCAGCGCGGTTTTGCCAAGATCCCCTGTTTTGGTATATATCTTAAAAGCCATTATAATTTATTTTTATTAATTTTCACCACACAGGTACAGTAGGCACTTAGCCAAATAAGCGGGAAAAAGGGAGAGAATATATGATGTTTCTAATTTTTTACATTTTCTTGTTTGTAGAGCAATTTTAAAGCGTACCAATCCCTATGTTTCCTCTGCTTAAAACTATCTTGCTTTGCTTCTGTGTGGTGAAATAAAACTTTTGTAGTAATTCTAGTATTCACTCCTCACCACTCACTCCTCACATCCTCCCTGCCAAAAATTCCTTTTGTGTCTTGTCGCTTTCTAGCAAGCCATCTTTTAGCCTCACAACCCTATGGGCATAAGAAGCAATATCTTCTTCATGCGTTACTAGCACTACCGTGTTGCCTGCTTCTTGTATTTTGCCAAATATTTCCATTACTTCTATAGAGGTTTTACTATCCAAGTTACCGGTCGGCTCATCCGCCAATAATAAGGAAGGGTTGTTGACCAATGCCCTAGCAATGGCCACACGCTGTATCTGCCCACCACTTAGTTCGTTGCTCTTGTGGTGGCTACGGTCGGCCAGCCCTACTTTGTTCAGGGCCTCCATGGCACGTTCCATGCGTTCTTTCTTGTTTACCCCAGCATATATAAGGGGTAAAGCCACGTTTTCGGCGGCAGATAGGCGTGGCAACAAATTAAATTGTTGGAACACAAACCCTATTTCTGTGTTCCGTACTTCTGCAAGGTCGTCATCAGGCATTTTGCTTACATCTTTGCCATTGAGGATATAAGTCCCCCCAGTTGGCGAATCTAGGCATCCCAGAATATTCATCAAAGTGCTTTTGCCACTGCCACTTGGTCCCATCAAAGCCACGTATTCGTTCTTTTCAATATTCAGGGATATACCTTTCAGCACAGGTATAGCCTGCGAACCCATGAAATAAGATTTCATTATGCTTTCCAACAAGATAACAGATGCCATAACAAATTGTTTTAAAGCCTTTTGATAGGGTTTTATACATAGCCATAAAGGCACAAAAACACAAAGTGGCACAAAGTTTTTAAGGGAAAGAAAAAACACAAAGGGTGCAATACTGTTTTCTTCGTTCTTAGTGATAATTAGAGCTTTCGTGCCTTTGTGGCTATAAATTACTTATTTTTTAATCACTTTCGGCACTTTAAAAAACTGTGCGTCATGCACAGGCGAATTTAGCAACGCTTCTTCCCTAGTTACGCTGCCTTTCACCACATCGTCCCTCAAGGCATTCACGGCATCGCCCATGTGCAAAACGGGTTCTACGCCTGTTGTGTTTACCTTGTTCAACTGGTCAACAAATGAAACCATGTTTTGCAAGTCGGCAGTATAACTTTTCATTTCCTCATCGGTAAAATGCAGTCTTGCCAAATTGGCAAGCTTTTCTACTAGTGCAATTGTTACTTCCATGCAAACAAAAATAAATGAACCTTTGGAAGAATGGGTGATTATTTATTTGCAGGGGTGCATTTCAAAACTTCGCTAATTGTTTATCCTAAAATAGCTATACCTACTTTCCCCCCCTTAGAAGAGCTACGGAGCTGATGCATCTTTTTTTACCCTTATTGGAGGCATTGCCACCATTTGTTTGGCAGGGTATTTTGCCCCTGATTTTAAATTTTAGACCTTTCGCGAACATAACTCATTGAAATACAGTATTTTATGTTTTTTATAAGTGAGTGTTTGGTGAGTGTTTTATGAGTGAAAAATGAGTGATTTGTGGGTGATTTGTGAGTGTTTTGTGAGTGAAAAGTGAGTGTTTTTCGTGTTTTTTTGAATGGGAAATGTACATATTATAACTTTTTTATTTTGATGTTAAAAATAGTGCCACAAGGCTAAGGACGTATGCAAGCACAACTTGTTCGTTTGGGGGGGCCTGACTGTGACAAAGAGCGCCATGTACTGTAAAACTGGGAATAATTTACGGGATATTGAAAAGCGCAATCCTATATGGGGAAATATGCCCCCATGAGCATCCCAAATTTCCCCCTATATGGGGGCATATTTCCCCCATATAGGATTTTTATTTTGGGCTATATATTTTTCCATGCCAACTTTACATTAAAACAGCAACTAGCCACATTAGCTTTAGCTCCTTCACCAGCTGGTATATCACTAGGGAAAATGATAATCCGCCATCAAAATCTTATCAGTTTACTATCAATAAATTATCATTCCATTATCAATAAACTATCATTTTACTATCAATAAACTATCATAAAATTCACTTAAATTATAATAAAAAAAGAGGCTTAAAAAATATAAACAATTGAATATCAATGAGTTATAGGCAAAAAGATAGATTCTAAAAAAAATAAATCACGGAAAAAAGGAAAAAAATCCATTTCAAATATTCGCTTAGTTCTTATTATTCCATCTTTTGTTCTTGCCCCATCTCCTTTCGGAGATAACTGGGGAGAGGTTGAGATTTAAATGCGGCTATTACCATCAATTATGTATGTTGTTGATAAACAAAAAAGGGGAATAAAAAGCGAAGATTTGAAATGCACCCATTTGCAGCGTTTACTAGCCACTTGCTTTCATGGCTAAATGAAAAATAAGCCTTTTATAAATGTTTAGAAACACAATAAAATATTAATCGTTGCTGATATGTTCTTACAAATTAACTAATTTTGAAAAACATGCAACTACAAGAAACACTATGCAGCCAACATTTTTTATAAAAAAGGGCATTAAATAAATATTAACTGTATAATTTTGATGATTTACACAATACTACGCCTGTTTTTTCGTTATTATAAATGCTCTATTGCATCAGTAAGATTATGGTAAACAATACACTTGGTCCTTTAAAAGTGCTTATCGCTGAAGATAATGAGATTAACAAGCTCATTGCTAAAACTGTGCTTAAGCGCTGGGGGTTCACCACTACGCTTGCCCCAGACGGTGCGGAAGCCGTAATAGCAGTGGAAAACAATGATTTTGACTTGGTATTGATGGATATACAAATGCCTAATAAGGATGGCATAACTGCTACTAAAGACATAAGGGCAATGCCTAGCCAAGCCAAAAATAACCTTCCTATAATTGCCCTAACGGCCAATACACAAATGGGTATTAATGATAAATATTTAGAATTGGGCATGGATGGTTACCTTAGCAAGCCTTTTAAGGAAGAAGATTTATACAATTTGATTACCACTGTAATAGAAAAAAGAAAAAAAATGCTATGAACACTGGAGAAGAACGCTTGTATGACCTTTCGATGATTGAAGACATGGCAATGGGCGACGAGGCATTTATGAAAGAACTGGCAGAAACTTTCATTTCCTCCGTACCTCCTGTTGTGGAATCGATGGTAGAAGCCTGCAAAAATAAAGACTGGAAAACCATGGGCGATGAAGCGCACAGCCTCAAAAGCAATATTGAGACCTTGCAGATAGCCAGTATTAAGGCAGACATCAGGACAATTGAAGCAAATGGTAAATACCAAATTGAGCTGGAAGAAACACCTGCCATAGTTGAAAAAGTAGCGGCCGTGCTTACCAAAGCGATGCAGCAGATAAAAGAACAATACCATTTGTAGTAAAGGCTATGTTTTTTTCTTTTCTTCTCTCAAAACTATATACCTATTGTGCCTATTTGTTGAGCAAAAGGAAAATTTAAAATTCAAAATTCAAAATTTCCTCCAACTTTGGCATCCTAAAAAAGTACAATGAAATTTCCTGCACCGGTATCCTTGTCATGGGTTGCAACACTTATCAACGCCGAGCTAGTTGGCACTACAGACAAACCTGCAACGGGCATCAACGAAATACACAAAGTAGAAGCAGGCGATCTTGTTTTTGTGGATCATCCTAAATATTACATCACCTGCCTAGAAAGTGCAGCCAGTTTTATTATTATCAACACAAAAGATGTTACTGTTCCAGAAGGGAAGGCATTGCTAGTGGTTGATTCCCCTTTTGAGGCATACCAAACAATTACCAATCATTTCCGGCCGTTTCAGCCATCCAACAAAAGTATTAGCGATAGTGCCATTATTGGCGAAGGCACCACCATTATGCCCCATGTGTATATTGGCAACCATGTAAATATTGGCAAAAACTGTGTTATCTACCCAAATGTTACCATATTAGACTATACCATCATTGGCAACAACGTGGTAATACAGGCAGGTACGGTAATAGGCGGCGATGCTTTTTACTACAACACCAAAAAGAACAGGGAGGCTTGGTTTAAACGCATGAATAGCTGTGGCAATGTGATAATAGAAGACAATGTAGAAATAGGCTGCAGCTGCACCATTGACCGGGGTGTGAGCGCATCTACCATTGTGGGCAAAGGCACTATTATAGACAATATGGTGCAGCTAGGCCACGAAGTAGTGATAGGTAAAAACTGTTTGATTGGCTCGCAGGTGGGCATAGCAGGCGTAACTACGTTGGAAGACGGCGTAACACTCTGGGGCCAAGTAGGCGTAAGCAAAACCCTTACTATTGGCGAAAATGCAGTGGTGCTGGCACAGGCTGGGGTAAACAAAACCATAGAAGGCAATAAAACCTACTGGGGCACGCCGGTAATGAATGCCAAAGACAAGCAAAAAGAAAATGTATGGGTAAAAAGAATACCTGCATTGTGGAAGAAGGTGATGGAAGCTGACAGTTGACCGTTCACCGTTAACAGAAGCCTATTGTTTATTGAAAAACTCCTGCCAAACAATATTCATGGTAAATGGGTTAGTAAAGCCCCGAAGGGGTGGAATATAACTAGCGATGGGTATAGCCCTTCGAAAAAAGCATCCCATTTATGCACTAATAGCATTAATGGTTTATATAAACAGGTTGCTATTAGTTAAAATATCAGTTGCTTATAGGGATACTTTTTTGCATCCCCCAAAGGAATATACAGCAATGGAAAATTGCATCTAGGGGCTTATGCAATACGCACTTTGAATACATCACCCCATTAAGGTTTTTCAAAAAACCTTGCAATGCGTTGAATAATATTAACCACGGGTTCATTCCGTGGCAAGCAATGTATTGTGGTGGTGGTTTATTTTATAAATAGGGAGGCATAAAATTAGGATGCAAAGCAAATCGGTTAGCAAAATACGCTGGTCTTAGTTTTTATTAAAAATAAAAACAAAAGGCTTAATGCTCCTTTCACGGATCATTTGCTGGATGCGGTAAGGCTTTTGTATAATCTTATACCTATTTACATCTATAATTTCATTTACGATGCAAAAGGTATGTAGGTTTTCTACTGTAAAAAGTAAGTTGTTCAGCAACGTTACTTCATGTTCCATGGCAATGGGGTCTGGTACTTCATATTTGGTAAGCACAAGCAAATCGCGATTTCCTGTTTTCATAACAAAGGGGGGTAACTTTGTTTAAATTGTTTAAGACTATATTTTCATTTTTTCAATCAATAACCTTTCTTGTGGGGCACATACATTGTTTTTTTTCCTGCGACTTTGAAAAAACATTACATGAAACCGAAGTAACCATTATAATCAACAAAATAAAAACCAAACGGTTTACTTGCTTGTCCATAATAAAAATTGGGTGATAAAGCTACAACCAAACATGCCCACTATATTTAGAACAAAATGTTTATGCAAAAATTTAACAAAAAAAGAATATTGATTGCCCCGCTTGATTGGGGATTGGGACACACGACAAGGTGTATTTCAATCATACGGCATTTATTAGACAATGAGTGTTCTGTAATAGTTGCATGTAACAATGCCCAAAAGTCAATATTAACAAATGAATTTCCTGGTATTAAGTTTTTGCCTTTGGAAGGCTATAATATTAGGTATAGTGAAGCGCAATGGCTGCTCCCTTTTAAGTTAATGGCACAATTTCCCAAAATAGCCATTGCCATTGCAAAAGAGCATTATTGGCTGCAAAAAACAATTGAAAAACACCAAATAGATGTCGTTATAAGCGATAACCGGTATGGGCTTTGTTCCACCAAAGTTCCCAGTATCTTTATAACGCACCAGCTTACAATAAAAGCCCCGTTTGCATGGTTGGAATACCTGCTGCAACGCATCAATTACAGTTATATAAACAAGTTTACCGAATGTTGGGTACCAGACTATGCTGGCGAAAAAAACATTGCTGGCCTATTATCGCACCCAAGGCAAATGCCTAAGGTGTCCGTGCAGTATATTGGTCCATTGGCAAGGTTTAAAAAAAGCATAGAGCCAAAGCCCACCTACTATTCGTACTGTATCATTCTGTCTGGCCCAGAGCCACAGCGGACGGTTTTAGAAAATATAATACTTGGCCAACTTGCCATTATAACCCAAGATTGCTTGTTGGTAAGGGGCAAGCCGAATGCAGCACCAATAGGGATAAACCTCCCCAATGTTGTTGTACACAACCACTTGCATGGGCAAGAACTACAGGAGGCTATAGAGGCTTCTGAATACATTATTGCGCGCAGCGGCTACACATCGGTAATGGAGCTTCTGGCATTGCAAAAAAAAATGATACTGATACCAACGCCCGGGCAAACAGAACAAGAATACCTGAGCCACCAGTTGATGAGCCAGCATTGGGCATATTGTGCAAGGCAGAAGGGATTTGATTTGAGAAAGGCGATGGCTGCTGCAAGGATGTTTGAATATAAGCTGCCTAATAAAGAGGCCTGATCTAGCAAATATTTTATACTTCATTTAAGGCAATCCAATGCTATTTGTTCCCAATCAATTAGTGCCGACATGCTGGTAGTGTGAAGGTGGCAAGCCAAGGAAGGGATGGGCGAAACACAAAGAGACTTACTCCCGAACCTTTTTTTCCCAAACAACTTACGGCTCATATATCCATCATCGGCATTTTTTGATGCTGTTAAAAATACGCTTTTGTTCTTGTTTATGAAGCCTGATTTTGCCAGGAAAGTAAAAGTAGTGCTGTTTACTTGTCGCCAATGGCAATCCTTAGAAACAAAGATATATGACTGTTTTCTCCTGTCGGGTGAATACCTGTCTGGATAATCCGGTGGGAAAACCACAATATCGGCATTGGCTATTTCTTCATTTCCTTTCCTGAAAAGTTTTTTTCGAGTTGGGGGGGCGATAATGGTTGAAAGATTGTCCGTGAAATTAAAAATGTAGCGGAATGTTTCTTTTCTGTGCAGGTAATCGTCCTCGCAAAAATATACCCATTCATCTGGGGGGAAGGCACAAGCCAATTCTATTGATTTCCTGATAGAAGCATCGTTCCCAAAATCACCCTCAACCATTAGAACAGGATATTTTGAGAAAAAAGCCCGCATATCTTCTGATAATTTGTCGCCCAATACCGTTATGGTGTGTGGGATGCCGATAAGGGCGGCCACTAGGCTTTTAAACGAAACTTCTATTGTTTGTTTCTTGTCCAGCCCAAATGGCCGTGGTACTTGATGCACAGATAAGACAACATCGCAAGTCCTAAAAATAATGTTTACCATTTGAATATTATTGATTTAGTTATCAATTGTTTTTACCAAATGAAGTGATTTTTTGATGATGTTTCCAAAAACGCCACTATGAATTGGGTTTTTATATTCATCTTTAGGGAAATTATTTGCGAATTGATAAACTCCTAGGTAATCATTTACTAAGCTATCTCCAGAAAATTTATTTTTTGCCCAATTTTCAATTTCTTTGTTATTAAATTTCATAAACCTTTTTTCATTTATGTAATCTACAATTTCTTCAATATTTTGGAATACGTTTGAAGTATCAAAATTTGACTCAAGCACGCTCCCGTTTGCCCATGTGGCAACAGGTACGCCACATTGTTGTGCTTCTATGATAGATAGGGGAAATGGATCGAAGAATTCACTAGTGTGTAATGCCAATTTTGCTTTAGCAAAAAAAATACCTTTGTCCTCCTCTGTATTTATTGGGCCATAATAGTCTATGTTCCCACGTTTTATTAATTCATCAAACACCTCTTTTTCGTCTATTGTGCCTGCTACCAAAATTGGTTCGTTTATCCGTTTGGAAATCTCTATAAGCCTATTTATGCCTTTTGCTTTGCAAATCCTTGCAAACCAAACTATCTTATTGCGAATACCCGTTTCATCATACTTTAAGTGCGTGGATTCTACGCACCCATGGGTAATAAATGTTTTTTTTATCATTGCTTCATCCAACAAATCCAACTCAAAATGCCGCTCCATTTGTTGCCTACTCACAAAACATAAAAAAGGTGCGCCTGCTCTTTCTAGGTCGCCATGGCATGTGGCTACCCATTTTCCATAAAATTTTTTAAAATTAAAATTGCTGTGTCTTTCGGAAGAAGTATGCGAATGAAATATTTCTGCATTTGTATATTTAGATACGGGTGTTTTACCAAACCTTATTCGTTTTAAGCCTCTGTGCGACAATTTTATAATTGATTGATTCGGAAAAGAAGGCTCTATAGTTGAAGTATCAACACAAATTAAAGTTACCTTTATTCCAAGAAATCCTAATTTATTAAAAAGTAATTGATTAAACCTTTCTACACCTCCATAACCTGCAATTGGATATGGATTATTATGGTGATCGAACAAACAGACGCTGAAGTTAATTTCTTGATTCATTTTTGCATTTATGGTTAAATAAATCTTGCTTCTATTTTAAATTAGTTATAACATGAAATAACAAATATAATAGTTCAGCCTTATTGAAAAAGGTAAAACAATCTGTTATTTCAATGAAGCCACTAGAGCTGGCTCATGTCCTGTTCCAATTTTGGAAATACTAGACATTCGCTTTTGGTTGTAAGCACTTAAACCCGGATCTTGCAGTTGACTTCGTTATGAAAGGCTTAAATGCAATAAAGACAAGTATTTGAGCCGAATTTTTGGTCGAAAACATAGTGTACTATGGCAATGCCAAAAAATCAAGCAAATGCTTGTGTTTGAAGTAGTTGGATATTGCAATAGATTTCAACTGCAAAATCCGGGTTAAATCAAGTAAAGCTTTGGAACAAGCCAAGAGACCTGCTCAACAGAGAATGCATAGCCCTAAATTTCCCCGCCCGCCCCTCTAAAATTTTTCTTTGCCAAACGGCAAGCATGTTTTACTTGCGAAATAATGGGCAATTTCCTTTTTTTGTGTGCATAAATAATTTTTCTGTTTTTCAAGAAAAAAAAGAAAAAATCCCAATCTATGGTGCCTACACTTTTAAGTTCATGGGCTTTAAATACCGCAATCAATTGTTCCAAAAATAGCTTGTGCGTTGGTTGCATATCATTTATAGTGAGGAACAATGCTAAAATTTGGTCAATATCCAGCGAACTGGTTAAATTGGTTTTAGAAAGCTGTTTCGTGGCATTTGAATCATGTACCCTATGGTGTACCAATATTTTATCTACAAACACAATACTGCCAGCAGCACATGCATTTACCGAGATCCACCAGTCGTAAATAATCCCTTCGGGGAAAGGCACAAGGCTTGGCACCAAGCTTGTTTTAAACAATATGGCGTGGCCCGAGAACTGGCTATGCAAAAATAGCTTCCGAAGGTCAGTGCCCTCGAAAAAATTCCTCAAATTGGCATGGTTATATTTTAGTATGCCATTTTCCATTGCCACGTTTTTGCTGTGTGCCAAAACTGCATCAGGCTTAGCCTGCATTGCAGCAACAAGCAAACTTATTTTGTCGGGCATCCAAATATCGTCTTGGTCGCTCAGGGCAATATACTCACCAGTAGCTAGTTGGATGGCTTTTTCAAAATTCTTATTGTAACCCAAGTTTGATTCATTCTGAAAAATCCTAAAGAATGGGTACTTGCTTTGCCAGCCTTGCAGTATTTGCCAAGTATTGTCTGTAGAGCAATCGTCTACAACTACCATTTCAATGGGCCGATAATCTTGGTTTACAATGCTTTCCAGCTGCTCGGCCAGGTACTTGCTGCCGTTGTAAGTACACATTACTATAGAAACATATTTATCCATATTTATGCCACTGATTAAATGATTTGCCTGATTTTGATGATTATTGCAGGTTGATAAAGGCTTTTCGCTTTGCCCCTCGCCTTTGTTCTTGCTCCCTCTCCTTTCGGAGAGGGCTGGGGTGAGGTCGGGGTTGGGATTAACTAAAAAATGCGAAAAATCTTTTATGTGCCTTTCTTGCCATTGGCTTAAAAGCCTTTTATAGTATTAATTTTCGCAACCCACCTTATTTGTGCTTCTTCTTGTTTTCGTGCCGTTGTGGCAAAATATTGAGAAGCAACAGAAATTAAAACAAATCCCCCTGCCAAACACTCGCCTCCAAATACTGGTTAATAAACCTAGGGAGCGCCAATTGAGAGAGGGAGTCAATCGGTTGCCATTGATGCTCTAGCATATTCGCTGGTACAGCTTCAATATTTACCCGTATAAACTGCCCCCTGATTTGCTGGTGGGTAAGTTGCTGCTTTTGCAATGGCGATACTTGTAGCAGTTGCGCATTTGAAATACCAAGCTGCTGGTAAAGCCATGCTTGCACTGCCGCATCAGTCCAGGTTTGCTGCTCGTTGGCTTCTAGCAAATAAAACTCGTATAGGTTTTGCCATATATCTTTCGTGGTGCGTTTTTGTACCCAAACCGTGCCCTGATGCTGGATGATAAAATAATAAAACCACCTGTTTTTTTTCAACAGCACTTTTTCTTTTACAGGCAGCTTATTCACCAAAACCTTGCTATAGGCGGCACAGGCATTTTGCAAATAACAGGCATGGCATTGGGGGTTCACAGGCTTGCAAACGGTTGCCCCAAAGTCCATGATGGCCTGGTTGTACAAAGCAGGCTGTTCTTTGTCCAATACTTCTTGAGCCAGCGTGGCAAACTGATGTTTACCAATGGTGCTGTCAATAGGAGAGTCGATGGCAAACAAGCGGGATAGTACCCTGAACACATTGCCATCCAATACTGCATAAGGCTTGTTGAACGCAAAAGAAGCAATAGCGGCTGCAGTGTATGGGCCAATGCCTTTAAGGGCAACAATGTCCTTATATTCGCTAGGGAACAGGCCACCTAGTTCATCCGTAATATACCGGGCGGTAGCAAGCAGGTTTTTGCAACGGTTGTAATACCCCAAGCCCTCCCATAGCTTAAAAACAACCTCGTCTTTGGCTGCTGCTAGGTTTTGTATAGTAGGGTAGAGGCTCACAAATTTTTCATAGTACGCCAAGCCCTGTTCTACCCTAGTTTGTTGCAGTATTATTTCGCTCAGCCATATTTTATAGGGGTCTTTCTCGCCCTTCCAAGGCATTTGCCTTGTATTGTGCAGGCTATGCCAGCCCATGAGCAATGATGTGGTTATTTCTTCCATTAAAAATTTTGTATCTACTCAGCTATTATTTTCGCCACAAAGGCACAAAGTAACACAAAGTAACTAAAAGGAAATAATGAGGAAGAAAAGAGGGTGCATAAAAGTTTTTCGCTTTTTGGTGAAAAAATACCCTACTATAACCCTGCCGCCACTTATCCCAAAAAGCCGGAACAAAAACCCCCAGGAGCAAGAAGATGGGATGCAAAACGAGGACACTTATACAATTTCTATACTATTACTTTTTCTGGGTTTTTTATTAAAATAGTTTCAGTTTTGACAATTTTCGGTTTTTTTTCCTATTTGCGATTTTTTGAAAAAACGTCCCCTCGCCTTTAAATCATTGATTATCAACAATAAAGGCAAATTTTAATGCGTATTTTGTGCCTATTTTGTGCATATTTTGTGAGTGATTCCTGCATACTTTTTGCGTATTTTATGCTCATTTTGTGCGTAATTTTTGCGTATTTTACAGCCATCAATACAAGGCTAATTTTTTAAGCTAAAACTATCTTAATATTATAAAAAAAGAATATTGATGCAAATACTAGTTGATAGCTTGTAAAATGTGTTTAACCTAGTTTTTAGCAAGGGCATTTCTGGCACAAAGATAAGGTTTTTAAAGATTAAGGAATATCGCCACAAAGCGAAAAACTTTTATGCACCCAAGAAAAGAGGTTGCATAAAGGTTTTAACTTTACTAGTTTCAGGCTAACTGTTAGGATAAAAATATTTGTTTGTTTGGGCTGATACCATCGCCATCAAATGTATTTAGAAAACAATGCTTACGCTTTTTTTGCCCTGAGTGCCTATATGTACTATGTGGTAAAAAAAACTTAGTGGTAACTAAGCGTTCTGTTAAAAATATCATTTAAACTTCTTTTCCTTTGTGCTTCTTTGTGTTTTTGCGCCTTTGTGGCAATAAAACAACCTTTTTGGCAAATAGCAACAATAAATCAAATGAGTATTTTTTGTAAATTAATTTTATTATGGCTTTCTTTGCAGCAAAACTGTTTTGCAAAACTCAACTTGAGTGTTCTTATGAATAATTTCTTTTAAAAAAAATAATATGACTAAATCCGACCTTGTTTCTGAAATAGCTGATAAAACAGGCATCCCAAAAATTGATGTGCTGCTTACTATAGAAACGTTAGTAAAAGAACTAAAAGTGGCCATGATAGGGGGCGAAAGCGTTTTCCTGCGTGGTTTTGGCACTTTTTACCCTAGGAAGCGAGCTGCCAAAGTAGGCAGGGACATCAAAAGGAATGTTGCAGTGGTGATACCCGAACAGTACCTGCCCGACTTTAGGCCAGCAAAAGAATTTTTGAGCGATGTAAAAACCAAATGCAAAAAAGCAAAAGGCTAACTTTGCCAAAAATTAGTAGTTAGTGAAGCGTGAACAAGTTATTTTATCTTTAGCAGGGCTGCTAGTGGTGGCAGTATTATTTTTCTATGGCAATACTATACCGCCCAAAAAAAATACCCCAGCCACCGCCATGGCTGCTGCCAATACAAAGCCAACGATACAGTTTGCCGATTTGCTGGCAAAAGCAAAGCAGCGGCTAACTGCTGGGCAGGCTGAAAAACTTTCCCGGTTAGAAAATAGTATTTCCCGTGGCGACATAAAACAGCAGCAATTACAAGTATATAAACAGCTTGCCAATTTCTGGAAAGACAGTATGCACCTGTTTGAACCATACGCATATTACAATGCCGAAGCAGCAAAGTTGGAAAGTTCAGAAAAAAACCTCACCTTCGCCGCCCATCAATTTTTAGATAAGCTAATGGTTGAGGGGGATCCAGCCATGCAAAACTGGTTGGCATCCAATGCAAAAGTTCTTTTAGAGCAGGCTTTAGCAATAAATCCAGCAAATGACAGCAGCAAAATTGGCTTGGGTGCCTGCTACATTTTGGGCAATATTTCTGACAACCCCATGCAAGGCATACTGCCTGTGCGGGAAATAGCACAGAAAAACCCTGATAACCTATATGCCCAATATATTTTGGGCTTGGGTGGCAAAAAAAGTGGGCAGTTTGATAAAGCAATTGAGCATTTTACCATTATTGCCAATAAAGACCTAGGAAATGTAGAGGTAGATTTGCATTTGGCAGAATGTTACGACCTAAAAGGCAACAAGCAAGATGCCATAAAATGGTACAAAGTAGTAATGGCTAAAATAAAAAATCCGAATGCCCAAAAAGAATTGGCAGAAAGGATAAATATATTGAAACAATAGCAAAAAGCTATTTTGATAGACAAACAATTATTTTTTAACAAAAGAAAAGAACTCGGGTATGCCTTGTGGTAAAAAAAGAAAACGTCATAAAATTGCTACACACAAACGTAAAAAGCGATTAAGAAAAAACCGTCATAAAAAGAAATAGTTTATACTAGGTTTTATAAAAAATGCTGCAACTGCTAAAAAACTATCGGCAGTTGCAGCATTTAATACACATCATTCCTTGTTGCCTACCGATATTTCACCCATTATTGCAACTTTACCTCCTACTTCCTCCTGCCATTTGCCAGAGGGCGGCAAGATTACTGATGTTGATTTTGATAATACATCCCTCACAAAGGATGCTTTAGTTGTTTATTTAAAGTTGCGAATTTTGTGAACAAAGAATTAATTATAAATGCTACGCCAAATGGCGTGGAAATAGCCTTGTTGGAAGACAAGAAGCTAGTAGAACTGCACAACGAAGGCACCAATGCTAGTTTTGCTGTGGGCGACTTGTATTTGGGCAAGGTAAAGAAATTGATACCAGGGTTAAACGCAGCGTTTGTGGATGTTGGCTTTGAAAAAGATGCTTTTTTGCACTATACAGACCTTTCCCCTTATGCCAAGTCTTTGCTTAAATTTACACAAACAGCGATAAACGACAAAGACGGCAGTGGTTTTGCCCTGTCTAATTTTCAGATAGAGCCGGAAATTGTAAAAACTGGTAAAATAAATGAAGTACTAAATGGCAAGCCCAATGTGCTGGTACAGATTTTGAAAGAGCCCATAGCTGCAAAAGGCCCAAGGTTAAGTTGCGAAATAAGCCTGCCGGGTCGTTTTGTAGTAATTACCCCGTTTAACGAGATTGTTGCGGTATCTAAAAAAATACATTCTGGCGAGGAAAGGAAAAGGCTGCACAAGATAATAGAAGCGATAAAACCAAAGGGCTTTGGTGTAATAGTGCGTACCGCTGCCGAAGGTAAAAGTACAGCCGAGCTGCACCAGGACCTGCTGGCGCTAGAAGAAACTTGGAAACAGATTCAGCAAAGCCTAAGGAATGCCGAAGCCCCTATTAAAATACTGAGCGAGGAAAACAAGACCACCAGCATACTGCGTGATTTGTTAAGTGCCGATTTTAACAAGATCGTTATTAACGATAAAAATATTTATACAGAAACCAAAAACTATATTCAACGCATAGCCCCAGACAAAGCCGAGATTGTAAGCCACTATGCCAATGGCGTGCCATTGTTCGATACCTACAATATTACAAAGCAGGTAAAAAGTGCCTTTGGCAAAACAGTAAACCTGCCTAGCGGTGCCTATTTGGTAATAGAGCATACAGAAGCCCTGCATGTAATAGACGTGAATAGTGGGTACAAAAGTGTTAGCAATAGCCAAGAAGAAAATGCGTTGCAAACAAACCTAGAGGCTGCCGAGGAAATAGCTAGGCAGCTAAGGCTTAGGGACATAGGTGGCATCATAGTGGTGGACTTTATAGACATGAAGCTGCCAGACAATAGAAAGAAACTACAGGACGCTACGGAAGTCTTGATGGCCAACGACCGTGCAAAACACGCTGTTTTACCTATTTCTAAGTTTGGGCTGATGCAAATAACCCGGCAACGGATGAAGCCGGAAATGAATATCAACACATCGGAGGTTTGCCCAGTTTGCCACGGTACCGGCAAAGTAACTGCCAGCCTGCTGCTGGAAGATGAAATAGAAAAAAGATTGAACTATTTGGTAAGCCATGCCCACAAAAACCTAACCTTGTTTGTGCATCCCATTGTTTACTCGCACCTTACAAAAGGCATTTTCAACTCCATAGGCAGGCAATGGAAAAGGAAATACAAAACCAAGCTTGTCATCAAGCAAAACAATAATTTCCACCTAGTAGAGTTTAGGTTTTACGACGAACACGAAGAGGAAATAAAGTTTTAGTTTATCTCAAGCCCAAAAAATTGCAGCCACATATTATTTGTAAGAAAAAGGCAACTGCTAGCGGTTGCCTTTTTTGTTTTATTAATACTCGCCACATAGCATATACTTTTTAGCCACAAAGGCACAATAACACTAAGAAGTAGGGCGCATAAACGTCTCCCTCCAAGCAACTGGTGTTTAGCTAAAAACAACCAATTAATATAAAAAATTAGTGCTATTCGTGCATTAGTGGCTAATTGTTGCATAGGAGTTTTTCGCTTGGGCTGCCTTTTTTGATTTGTCAAAAAACAAGGGCTAATTAAAAAAAACTTATCTTTGTGCTATAAATGCACCTGATACAAAGCTTTTACAAAGCTAGTTTTCAGGCAACAGTTTCCTAGTTCTTTTTTTACTAATATTAAAATAGTAGTTTTTAAAAATTTGGGCATTATAATTCCTTATCACTAAATTATCACTTTACTATCATAAAACTATTATTCCACTATCACTTTGGTATCACTTTATGATAGTAAAATTATCATAAATTATAGTTTTTTTCTTCTAAAAATATTACTAATATTATTGATAATCAATAGTTTACAAAGTAAATGAGGATTTAAAAAAATTCCGAAGCAACAAAAAAAGACCAAAAAATGGCAAAACCGAAACTATTTTAATAAAAAACCCGACAAAAGTAATAGTATAAAAATTGTATCCGTGTTCTCGTTTTGCACACCATCTTCTTGCTCCCTCTTCCTCGGGAGAGTTTGGTCCGGTCTTTCGGGATAACTAAGGGCAGATGGTAGCAGGGTTGTGCTAGGGTGATTTTTTTACTAAAAAGCGGAAAACTTTTATGAGCCGAAGAAAGACAAAGAAAAAAAGGTTAAAAGGTATTGATAACATCATTTTTCTTTTTCTTTTTTTCTTCTTCCCTTAAAACTTTGTGCCGCTTTGCGTCTTCTTGCCTTAGTGGCAGATCACCCAAACTTGCACCTGAGTAGTTACGAATCATCCAATCCCCCTATCTAAAATCCAAAATCCAAAATTTAAAATTTGTCCCATGCCATTTTACTACTTTTGCCCTTCTTTTTTAAAATGAGTACGTTTACAACATGACACAATTAATTGATCAGGTAGATACCAGTAGGTTGCCATCGCATATAGCCATTATCATGGACGGCAATGGCAGGTGGGCCGAAGAAAAAGGGCAGGAACGCTTGTATGGCCATTTTCATGGGGTGGAAAGCGTGCGCAACATTGTGGAGGGCTGTGCCGAGCTAGGGGTTGGTTACCTTACCCTATATGCGTTTAGCACAGAAAACTGGGATAGGCCAAGGCTAGAGGTTGATGGGTTAATGACCCTGCTGGCAGACACCTTGCGCAAAGAAGTGCCTATACTAAACAAAAACAACATCAAGCTGCATGTAATTGGCGACATGGAAATGCTGCCACCTTTTGCCATTAACGCTTTGCAGGAAGCATTGGACATGACTAGCCACAATACTGGACTGAACTTGATTATGGCACTTAGCTATAGCAGCCGATGGGAATTGGTAAATGCAGTAAAGAAAATAGGCATAGACGTGGCAGCAGGCAAAATAAACCCTCTTGACATAAACCAAGACACTTTGCAACAATACCTTACCACCAGCCAGTTCCCAGACCCTGAGCTGATGATACGCACCAGTGGCGAGTTTAGGATTAGCAATTTCCTGCTTTATCAGCTTGCTTATGCAGAACTCTATTTTACAAACACACGCTGGCCCGATTTCAGGAAAGAAAACCTGTACGAAGCCATCATTGATTTTCAAAACAGAGAGCGGCGTTTTGGCAAAACAGGCAGCCAAATACAGCAAACAGAAGCAGTGGAAACAGTCGCTTTATAGAGCATAATATACTTTGTTTGGTTATTTAACAAAGACTTTTAAATTATGCCGTTAATTTGCCACCTTTCTTAGCACATTAAAAAATTTGAAAGCTTCATTGTTCAATAGCCTTCAAGCCAACAGCAAACTCACTACCGGATGCAGCAACAAGTATACAAATTTTTATTACTGGCTTTTTTTACCTCTCTTTTTTCGTATACCGTTAATGCCCAGGACAATAGCAGCGACACTGCTATTACCTCAATTGATGTTGATTTAAGCACCATTTTCACACAGAAAACACCCAAGAAATATAAAATTGCTGGGATAAAAGTAGTAGGCAATCACTTTTTTGACGAAAACCTGCTGGTATCTATTTCTACCTTGAATATTGGCGATGAAGTAACCATACCCGGCGGCGACAATTTTGCAAAAGCCATCAACAAACTATGGGGGCAAAACTATTTCAGCAATGTGGAAATATACCTTACCAAGCTTGAGGGAAAGAACATAAGCCTAGAAATAGCAGTAACTGAAAGGCCAAGGCTAGCAAAATTTGGGTTCATCGGAATTAAAAAAGGCGAGGCAGACGACTTGAACACCAAGACGGGTTTGGTTGTAGGGAGGGTTGTTACCGAAAACATGAAAAGGTCTGCAATAGAAGCCATTACAAAATACTATGCAGAAAAGGGTTTTCAGGATGCCAAGACAAGGGTAGAGGAGAAAAAAGACAATACACTTCAAAATTCCTTGCAAATAAATTTTATTGTAAACAAAGGGTTTAAAACGCGTATCAATAACATCAACTTTGACGGCAATACCATCGTTGCCGGAACGCTGAAAAAGCAATTTAAAGATACAAAAGAGCAATCTCGTTTAACGCTTTACCCCCCAGATAATGAGGGAGGGTTTATTACTCCGAAACACTATACATTTCATAACTACTTGGCCGATAAGGGTTTCCTGACTTTTTCACTTACCAAACGTTTACTAGACCCTTACGTGCGCTTTAAGTTTTTCACCTCTGCAAAATTTAACCAGAAAAAATATACAGACGACAAAGACAAGCTGATAGAATATTACAATAGCCTTGGCTTCAGAGACGCTGCAATACCAAGGGACACGGTATTTAAAAACGCTAAAGGATCGCTAAACATTGACATAAAAGTAAGCGAGGGCCATAAATACTATTTTGGCAACATTACTTGGAGAGGTAATACAAAATACACCGACTCTTTGCTTACAGTAATATTAGGCATAAAAAAGGGCGATACCTACAACCTAGACAACTTGAACAAGAAACTGGGCAAGGGGGCACCAGAAGGTGCAGATGTAAGTACTCTATACCAAGACGATGGGTATTTGTTTTTTAGGACAGACCCTGTAGAGGTAGCTGTTTACAACGACACGATAGACTATGAAATACGCATATTAGAAGGGCCACAGGCCACTATTAAGAATATCCGTATATCGGGCAATGAAAAAACGAAGGAATACGTTATCCGAAGGGAACTGAGGACAATACCAGGCAATAAATTTAGCAAGACAGATTTAATCCGTTCACAAAGGGAAATTGCCCAGCTAAACTTTTTTAACGCAGAAAAAATTGGTATTAACCCGGTACCCAATCCAGATGATGGCACGGTGGACATTAATTATACCGTTGAAGAAAAATCGAGCGACCAGCTAGAGCTGAGTGCCGGATGGGGTGGAAATATTGGCCTTACAGGTACCTTGGGTGTTACCTTCAATAACTTTTCGCTCAATAATATATTCCATAAAAAAGCATGGGATCCATTGCCAATGGGCGATGGCCAAAAGCTAAGTATGCGTGTGCAGAGCAATGGTCGTGCGTTTCGTTCTTACAACTTCTCATTCACAGAACCATGGCTGGGGGGCACAAAGCGCAATTCTTTTACATTCTCTATTTACGATACCAAATATGCCAATGCCTATAACCCGGCAACAGGCACCTATACTAGTTCTGCAGCAAATTCTTCTTATATCCGCACAACAGGTGTTGGCGTAAACCTTGGCAAGCAATTGAAATGGCCGGATGATTATTTTTCTTTGTCAATGGGTATCAATTTTGCCCGCTATAAGTTGGTGAACTATTATATAGACCAAGTAAACCTGCCTGGCTTTAATAATGGATTCTCGCACAACCTGAACTTTAAAATAGCTCTGCAGCGAAATTCTATAAACAATCCTACTTTCCCAAGCAATGGGTCGAATTTCTTGTTGAGCCTGGCGCTTACGCCACCCTATTCTTTAATAGACCCAAATATTACAAAGGAAGCAAACCCATACAAATGGGTTGAATACAATAAATGGCGTTTTACTAGTGAGTACTATGTGCCGCTAACCAAGCCAACAGGCGAGGACAGGAACAAAATGATGGTATTGAAAGTTGCTGCTAAATATGGCTTCCTCGGCAGGTATAATAGGGATTTGAACATATCTCCTTTCGAGCGTTTCCAAGTAGGAGATGCGGGTTTGGCAAACCAGTTTGCTTTGCTAGGCTACGATATTATATCGCAAAGAGGATACCCAGTTTACCAAACTTCAAACCCCAAAATAAACCCAGACCAGTCTGGGGCAAGCCAGTATTTTACTATATTTAACAAATATACAATGGAACTTAGGTATCCTTTGAGCCTTAACCCCAGCAGCACTATTTATGCCGAAGGTTTTTTTGAAGCAGCCAATGGTTGGTACAGCCTGCAAGACTATAATCCATTCCAATTGCGTAGGTCTGTGGGTGTGGGTATGCGCTTCTTTTTGCCTATGTTTGGTTTGCTAGGTTTCGACTATGGTATTGGTATAGACAGGATACAGAATGGCGGAAGCATAAAAGACGCATCTAAGTTTACGTTTATGCTTGGGTTTGAACCGGAATAGGCCTTAGTAGTAAGTGGTAAGAAGTGAGTAGTAAGTGGTGAGTAGTAGGTTGTCAGTTTGGGACATTGTATTTGTAAATTTTGTGTAACTCGTGTTATAAAATTCTTTTAATCATACCGGTATATGAAAAAAATATTTTTTATTGCTTTTATTGCTTTATTGGTTTCATCTGAGGCCAATGCACAGCGGTATGCCATTATAGATACAAAGTACATTTTAGACAAAATGCCTGAGTATAAAGACGCAGACAAAAAAATAAAAGCAATAAGCGAGCAATGGCAAAAAGAAATAGACGATAAGCAAGCTGTGCTTGACAAAATGTATAAAGATTATGATATTGAACAATTCATGCTTACGGACGAGCTAAAAAAGAAACGGGAAACCGAATTATTCAATAAGGAAAAGGAAGTAAGGGACTTGCAGAAAAAACGTTTTGGCTACGAAGGCGACCTTTTTAAAGAACGCCAAAGAATAGTAAAACCTATACAGGATAAAGTTTACAACGCAGTGCAAAAAATAGCAATTTCTCGTAGCTACGATTTTATATTGGATAAAAGCGAAGGTATAACTGTTATATTTGCCGACCCTAAGCTTGATAAAAGCGATGATATACTAGCACAGCTAGGCATTAAACCAGGAAGTTAATTAACAATTAAGAATAGGCATAAGAAGTTTTTACCTTAAAAAATAGTTTTAACAACAACAATTACATAAAAAAGAACAAATGAAAAAAGTTTTAGTAGGGTGTGTGGTAATAGCAGCAAGTTTATTGTGCTGCCTTCAATCCAATGCACAAATGAAAATAGGCACTTTTGACGAGCAAAGTGTTTTGGGTTTAATGCCAGGCATCCAAAAAGTAGATACCCTATTGCAAAAATATGTAGCTGATTCTTTAAAGCCGGAATACGACTATGAACTGAGTGAATTAATGCGTTTGGATAGCAGTTTTAAGAAAGATTCTGCTGGTATGCAGCCTAGCACACGCTCGATAGTGCAAAAAGAAATAAACCAGCACAAATACAAAATAGTAAACTGGCAGCAGTACCAAAACCAACAATTAGAGCAAAAGCAAGAAGAATTGCTATATCCTTACAAGCAAAAAATTTATGCTTCTTTAGAAAAAATTATTAAAGAGCAAAAATATACCCATGTTTTTAAAAGTGACATGCTCTTAGTAGCTCCACCACAGGACAACTTGGTGATTAAAGTAGCCTTAGATTTGAAATTGAAATTCCCTAAAGACGTAGAAGACCAACTGAGGGCACAAGGCCTTTTGGGCAGCAGCCCTGCTAGCGCACCAGCAGGTACTACGCCTAAGCCTAAACCGGCCAATAAGAATTAAGAATTTCCTATACTTATAAATAACTTGAGCCACCCCACGAAAGTCGGGTGGCTCCTTGCTTTTGGCAATAGTGATTTTTGCATTTTAACCCAGATTTCAATTGCAAAATCTGGGTTTTACCTGTTACAAGTATGCCTTCTAGCGCACTATAAAAATGAAATCTTTTTCAATAACATATGGCAAAAAAACAGTAATGGCAAAAAAGTTATTTTTTATTTTTATGTTAGCTACTAGCATAACCCAAGCTCAGGAAAAAAAAGCTACAAAAGTAGATGGCGACCAAATATTTACCTGCTTTAAGCAAGGTAACCATGGCGACTGTGTTTCTATTGGTATGATAAAAGCTGCCATTAGCGTATTTGGCATGTACAATGTATTCAGCGAAAAGCCTATTAATGATACTTTAACCGAAATTACCCTTAGAAATGGCAAGAAATATTCTGTAAGCCTAAATGAGTTTTATATGGCCGATACTATCATGCACATAAGGAAAGGCAAAGAGGGCATACCAGAAGTAATGCAATATGCTACTAGGTGTTTTGCAGTAATGGGTAAAGTAAAACAAGACTTGGAAAATGTGCCTACTTACGAAGAATCAATCAACAAGTTGGCAAGAGGGGGACATGGAAAAAAGATTTTTTATGATTTAGGCTTAGAAAATAATGTAGTTATGCTTGGCCAGAATCCTGATTTTAGCAACATCTGTGGTGTCGTGGCATGGAAAAAAAAGCATGTTGCCTATATATGCAATGGATATATGGATAAATATGGCAATAAAGTACCTGTAACAGACGAGTTTTATGGGGGTTTTATGGTGGTTGACAAGCAAGTCACTGGCAAGTTGTAGTTTTTTTGCCACTAGGTCATAAAACAGAAAAAAGGTACAAAGGAAAAGAAGTTTGAAGGTTATTATAATTGCATCGGGCAAAAACCACAGGCAACCCCCCTGTTGGCTGACGGGGAAATATATTGCCACAAGCAATATGGTAGCTAGGCCCCAACCCTCGAATAGTTGGGGTTTCATGCCCTCGCTCAGCAAGGGTTCTATGAACAACCTTGTCAGCCGATTGTTCTGCATCAGCATTTTAAAAATCACGTGGCATATTGGGTTAGCGATAGCCATACGTTAAACTTTTTTTTAACAATATTAAAATAGCATATCCTTCTTAAAAATAGGATACGACTCTGATGGGGTGCATTTCAAAACTTTGCTTTTAGTCTTGTCTTAAAATACCTACAAATGCGAGGAACTAGGGTATGCAGAAATATTTTAACCCGGATTTTGCAATAGATTTCAACTACAAAATCCGGGAAAACATAAAAATCACTTTTTTGGAAAATTAATGCAGCACCCTTATTTTCGTTTGGAAACTGCTTAATTTATTTAGCTAATGAACATGTTTAACTTTTTGAAAAACACATCAATTACACTAAATCGATTTATAAAGCTTGATGCTTGAATGTGTATGCCTATTGTTCGTACACTGCCTAAAAATAACCTTATGCCCAAATACTTACTAGTTTTTGTTACCCTGCTTATCTTTTTTATATCGCAATGCCCACCTGTTAAGGCACAATTGCACGAAGTTTATGTTAAAGGAAAAATAACACTTCAAAACCACCAGCAAAAAGAGGGGTATATACAAAGGGACAACTTAGAAAGCATGAATTATTGCATCTATTTCAAAGAAACGGAAAATCAAAAAAAGCCTGTAAAGTACGATACGCTTTCGCTAAGTGGATATACCTTGGAATCAGGTGAGGTTTTTGACAGATTAAGGTTTGAGTTGTCCCAAAACGCAGATAGCATCTCTGTTTTGGGCAGTTTAATGCTGAAAGGCAAAGCCAGTTTGTATGAGGCTTTTTATAAAAGCACACAGTTTTTTATTGTGTACAATGCAGGTAGCACTTATGCCTTGCAAGATGACAAATTAGAAACTGGGGCAACAGAAATTACCCCTCATTATTTCAAAGACTATTTAAAAATGGCTTTAGAGGATAGGTTTTCAGTAGAAATTAGTAAAATGAGTTTTGATGAAGAAAGCATTGTAAGCATCGTTTCTCAATACAACAAATCGCAATCATCCTATAACAATCCAATTATTGCAAAACAAAGCAAAATTAGTTTCCTCATCTTGGATATTGGAATAGCTAGTTGGCAAGCAGGTGAAAAAGAGATATTTGCCCAAGCCATTTATAGGATGTATGTACCTAAATACAGCAAAAGCACATCTATTAATACAGGAATCAGCTATTTTAAAAATAATTATTCCAATCGTTATCCTGGCATTTTTTATAGCTACCTAGTTAATTATTCACGTAGTTTAATATCTATTCCATTTCAAGTTCAGCAAAATATTTTAAATAAAAATATCAGGCCTTATTTCTTTTCGGGATTGAATTTTAGCTATATCAATGAAACAAACGACCATGATTTGGCTATTTACGAAAAAGGATTCCAAAAAACGTATGGCATTGCCCTTTTATACGGAGCTGGGATAGAGGCAGACATATACAAAGGGCTAAGGGCTAAAATAGAATACCGATACGAAAACTATATTCATCCAGTATCCATTGGCGTAGGCTATGATTTTTCAAAGAAATAATAGTTTTCGCCGCTAAGGAATACTTTTAAAATAACTGCTACTACTCAGGTGCAAGTTTGGTTAATATGCCACGAAGGCAAGAAGACACAAATCGGCACAAAGTTTTGAGGGAAGAAAAAAAGAAAAAGAATAAGATTTATATTGTCAATACCTTTTTAACCTTTTTTTCTTTGTGCTTCTTCGTGTTTTTGTGCCTTTGTGGCAAAAAAAGCATAGCCTAAACACCATTACCTATCACTAAAATGCGTGATGGTAAGCCCAATAACTTCCCCATTTGCATAGCGGTACAGTATACCGTCATCGCCCAGCTCACTGTCATCTGCGGGCTTGGGTGTGCCAAAGTTTACATACATTACATCGCCTAGTTCATCATAGCGTATTTGCAGGTCAACCGCATTGCTTTGTCTCACGGCTTTTAATGCAAGCATCATTTCAGGTATTGCTATCGCTGCCATAGTATATTTCTTTTTAAAAGTGCCTTCATTTTTTTTGTAAAATAGGCTGTTAGTATAAAGCCTTCCGTTTCTATTTCTTTATACACTACAACCAGTACCTTGTCGCTCCGTTGGTATGCTGCGGCTAGTAATTCTCCCGCCCCGCCTTCTACTATCATGTCAGGTACAGCTACCGTTAGCAACACATCGTGCAAATAGCGAGCCATTTCAGGATGCCCCTTTACAATATGCACCCAACGCTCGTCTGGTAGCCTTATTGTTTTTCCTGAAATGCTTTTTGTAATATGCACTATACAAAAATAGAATAAAAATGAGGTGAATAATATTTTCAAAATAACTTTCCTGCAAGGCACAAGCGGCACTATTGCGCCAGCTTTGCGAAATTTTAGCGTGTGGAAGCAGAGCAACTTGAAACAAATAATCCCAACACGGAATGCTTTTCTATCCGCCTGAAAGCCTTTTACGCTGTGGCTTTACAGTATGCTGGAATAACTGCAAAGAAGGGATATACGCATATTGTTTTGTATTGCAGGTAGCTAATAAACAATTGTATTTAAGGGCAGTTGCTGGAAGCAAGGAGTCATTAATAGCCGCATCATAGCTTAAATGATAAGTAGAAATAAGCTGCAAAGCAATTTCAGAAATTTCTTCATCTATATGTATGATATGAAAAAATTTAATTTGTTTTGAAATTTTTTGTTGCTGCTGTTTATTCAAACTGCCTTTAACAATATCGGCAATGCTGGTAAACCCAACAACAAAAAACGCCGACACTTTGTTATTGATAATATTCACCGCTTCGGTATTGTTGTAAAGTTATTCAATTAGGAAATCTGTATTCAACAAGATTATTTCGTTCTCCATGCCGCTTTTCTTAATTCCTCAATATCTGGCTTAGGTATCTCTTTCATAAAAAGGGTTTGCAACGCTTGCAGAGCCTTCCTGTTAGCGGGCAAACCGCCTTCTATATTTAGTTTTTCCAATAGCATTTTCTTAGAAGAAGATTTATCTATTGTGCCAATTGGTTGCCATAATATCTATTTATACCGAAGTTATAAAATATTGAGTACAAAAAAAAATACAAAACCTTTGTGCTTCTTTGGTTTTTTGTGCCTTTCTTGCCTGCCCCAATTAGTGCATCGCTTCCCTCAAATCTAGCTTTTTCTGTTTGTTGCCTTTTACCACTAAAACAAAAGGAACGCAGCAGATAAACATAATGCCTATTAGCATAAATACATCCATGTAAGACAGTACCGCTGCTTGTTTGGAGATGCCAAAGTCTAAAATTTGATATGCCCGGCTTAGGGCTTCGTTTGATGGGCTACCCTTTGCCATAAAGCTGTGTTGCAATCCCGAAATGCGCTGCTGCACATTGTAGTCGTTTACGTTTAGTTTGCTTACCAAGTCGCTGCGGTGTACCATGTTTTGGCGTGCCATGAAAGTGGTTACAGAAGCGACCCCAACGGAGCCCCCAAGCTGCCGCATCATGCCTGTAAACGCTGCCCCTTGACCAATTTGCTGCCCTTTGAGGGTAGAGAGCGAGAGTGTGGAAATAGGGATAAACAACATGCCTAAGCCTACACCCCGAACAATCAACATCCAGAAAAAGTTTTCTGAGCCAGTATCGGGGCTTAATATTTTATATCCCCATAGCGAATACACAAAAAACAGGAGCATACCGAAAGCTACCAGGTATTGTTGTGGGACGCCTTTTTGCAACAAGATACCTATCATGGGCATCATTATGGCTGTGGTAATGGCGGCAGGTATCATTAACATGCCCGCTTGTTGCGCCGTCCACCCAAGGGTGGTTTGTGTATAGAGTGGGATGATAAATGTAGACCCATACAACCCAAACCCCATAATAAAGGAGAGTATGGTGCCTACCCGGAGGTTGCCATTTTTTAATACACGCAGTTCCACAATTGGGTTTCGGAACGTGAGTTCCCTCCACAAGAAAAAGAAGAAACCAAGTCCGGCAGTTACGGCAAGGGTAAGGATTGTTTTGTCGTTGAACCAGTCATCGTCTTGCCCTTTTTCCAATACATACTGCAACGAGCCTATAAAGAGTGTCAAAAGCCCAATACCCAGGAAATCAATATCGCTAACCTTGCTTTTTTCGCCATAGTTAGGGTTTTTTACAAATTGCAGTGTAAGTAGTGCCGCTATTACGCCAATAGGAATATTGATATAGAAAATATAGGGCCACGAGAAATGATCTACAATGTAGCCCCCCAATGGTGGTCCTAATGTAGGGCCAATAATTACTCCTAAACCATAAATAGCCTGTGCCATTCCACGCTTTTCGGGGGGGTAGCTTTCGGTAATGATGGTTTGTGAAGTTACTAGTAAAGCCCCACCTCCTGCGCCTTGTATAAAGCGGAATAGCACCAGTTCCCAAATGCTGTTTGCATTGCCACAAGCGAATGAACATATGGTAAATAGTATGATAGATGCCGCAAAATAGTTGCGGCGGCCGAATTGCCTGGATAGCCAACTGGTCATAGGTATGATAATAACATTGCCAATTGCGTATGAGGTTACCACCCAGCCTACTTCCGACGTGCTAGCACCGAGGTTGCCTTTCATGTCGCTAAGGGCTACGTTTACAATGGTGGTATCTACTATCTCTAACAAGGCACACATAATGGCCGTGAGGGTAATGATTACCCTAGTAGCGCCGTATGTGACCAATGAATTTTGTTGTTCCATAATTTAGTGTTTTAGGCAAAGAGGCAAGAAGAGTTATGAATTATAAATGATGAGTTATGAGTTTTTAAAGTGGAAGCGAAGCGCAATGCTTTCCCTTTTTGTAACTCATAACTCATAATTCATAACTATTTTAGTCCAAATGCACATCCACTGTTGCGTTCATGCCAGCCCTTAGTTGTTTTATCAATGTATCGCTTGTTTCCTTGAATTCTATTTTGATGGGTAGGCGTTGAACCACTTTTACAAAGTTGCCACTTGAATTATCGGGAGGTAATAAAGCAAACCTGGCACCTGTTGCTGCTGCGAATGATGACAGTTGCGCTTCGAACTTATGGCCGGGGAATGCGTCTATCTGTATCTCTACTTTTTGGCCTACCCTCATTTTTTCAAACTGTGTTTCTTTAAAGTTGGCTACTATCCATACATCATTATTCAAAACCACACTAAATAAGGATTGACCAGCATTTAAGTATTGTCCAGCTTCTACATTTACTTTACTCACCATACCATTTGCAGGTGCAGTAACTACTGTATAGGAAAGCTGTAACTGAGCATCTTCCACATCTACTTGGCGTTGTTTGATGGCCGCATTGGCAATAGATACCTGCTGTGTGCTACCATGGCTTTGCGTGGCCACTGCTTCTGTTTGGCTAAGGGCTTGCTTCCTTTGCTCTACCAATACTTGCAATTGCCTTTCTGCGGTTTGCTTGGCAGCCAGTTGTTGTTCGTATTGTTGTTGGGTAATAGTATGGTCCTTAATCAGGTTTGCATAACGGTCATAATCCTGCGTTGTACGCCAGACATTTACCTTCGCCGTTTCTATTTGGGCATCAATAGTGCCTACGCTAGCCCTTGATGAAGTAGTGTTTGCATTCGCAGTAGAAACAGATGCTTCGGCAGCACCAATATTTGCCTGTGCAGTTGCAAGGGCAGACTTGGCTTGTTCCACTTTAATTTTTAGTTCCCTATCATCCAACACCAATAGTGTATCGCCTTTTTTCACACGTTGGTTGTCTTTTACCAATACCTTGGTTACATAGCCAGATATACGTGGTATAACTGGGCTGATGTTTGCTTCTACCTGTGCATCGTCTGTTTCTACATGGTGCTGGGCGTACGTGTATTTACTAATGCCGAACCAGCCACCTACCACTACTAATAGTATTAGTACGATGACGAAGGTTTTGCTGCTTTTTTTCGGTGCTTCTGTTGTTGCGGCTTTTGTTGGTGTATTTGCTTCCATTGAGTTATTATTTTAAGTTTTATGTTTTGAGTTTTACGTTGGAGTTTATAAGTTAAACATTGTATGTTTTACATAAAACTTACAACCTAAAACTATTTTGTATTTATCATGCCAGTTACTTCCATCAATTTGTTGTAGGCTACAATTGCGTCTGATTTTGCAAAAGAGTAATTGAGCTTTGCTTGCAATTGGGCTACATCTGCATCCAACAAATCCGTGGTGGTGGCTAGGCTATTGTTGTATTTATTTTTTGTAATCCTGTAATTTTCCGTTGCCTGGTCTATGGCTTTGGCATACACTTCTATCTTTTTATTGCTTAGTAGCCAGCCTTGGTAGGCTTGGTTTACTTGGTAGCGAATATTATCTGTAAGCCCTTCTTGCGAAGCCATCAATTGCTGTTGCTTAGCAGTAACTTGTTGGATTTTTGCCTTTGTTTTCCATAGGGAAGATAGGCTGTATTGTACACCAACACTTACATTTACCGCATTGGTAATACTTAAAAATCCAGGGATGTCGGCAGCAACATACCCGCCACCCAATGCAACGGAAGGGTACATTTCGCCTTTGACAGCTTGAATGCCAGTGGCTGCGGCTTTGCCCCTGTACGTTAAAGCCTGTACATCCTTACGATTATCGAAAGCCATTTGCTCATAGTCTGACAATACTTTTACCTCTTGAGGGAATTGTAAGCTTGTGCTATCAATTTGAATTTCGGTTTGTTCTGGAACACCTAATAGTAAAGCTAATCCTACATTAGCCAGTTTAGCATTGGACTCGGCATCCAACAATGATAATTCAAAATTGGAGGTTTGCAGGTTTGCTTTTAACAGGTCGTTTCTTGCCAACAAGCCGTTTTTTTCTAAGTTAGAAAAATCGGAATCCCTTTGCTTAGATTGCTTTAAGTTTTCATTTACCAAGTCAACAGCCGCCCTCGATTTGTACAAGCTGATATAGGCACTAATTACATTCAGGGCAATGCCTTCTTTGTCGTTATCTGCATCTAATTCCACTGCTTTTTCCAAATATTCGGAGGCGGTGATGCCATTGCGTATGCGCAAACCAGAATAGATAGGGTATGAAACATTCGCTAGCCCATAAACAGCTTGTGAAACATCTACCCCACCACCGCTAGAACTACCAGATGAACTAGAACTACTTGATTTTGCCAAATTTATATTGGGGTTATTTAACCGCAGGTAAGAGCCGCTGATAGTAACATCAGGAAGTTTTCGGTCTTTTGCAACTTGCAAGTCTGCCTTTGCTTCGTCAATCTTAGCTAGGTTTACTTTTACTTGTTTGCTGTTTTTCAAAGCCATACTTATGGCATCTGCTATAGTGATTTTTAATGGGGCTGGATTGTCTTTCCCTTGCGCCCTGATGGTTTGTGTGCTATTTACAAGTGCTACCATCACCAGCCCTGTAAATATCGTTTTTAGTGTGTGATTCATATTTTGTTTTACGTTTTATGTTTTGAGTTTTAAGTGATTTATTTATCTGCTTCGTGCAATGCCAATACAGGTATCATGCCAAGGGTTGCCAGTTGGCGGGAATGGTCTTTGTGGAATAATTTGTACCATATTCCGTATTTCCTAGGTCTGATAACAAGCATATCTATAGCGTGTTCCTGTATAAAACTGCTGATATGTTCAAGTAGATTGCCGCCTTCAATGGTGTAATAATCAGCAGCTACATTCTTGAGCTTTTCTTTTAATAATACCTCGCCTTCTGCAGTTGTAATGGGGTCTGAACCAATAGGAATTACCCTTACTACATGCAGTTTTGCCTTTGTGAAATTGACCAGCTTTTCAATTTTTTCAATTGGGGTATAGTCCTTTATATTTTCTGGTTTGCAGGCAAAACCAATATTGAGCAAAGGTTTGTAGGTTGCATTGTGAGGTATGGTTAATACAGGTACTGCCAAGCCTGTTAATACACCTAGCATATCTGTTTCCCATAAGGGTATACCATTGCTATTTACGGGAATGCCTAATATTACGATTACGGCGCTCTCTTCCCTGAATTGTTGGTCTAGGGTTGAAACAAATTCTCCCATGACCTCTTTGTAGCGGATGCTGTGTGTGGGGAAGTTTTCGGCGGCCCACTCCAATTCATTTTCTAGGTCTATCTGGTTGGTTTCCAACGCTTCTTTTAGTGCAACAAGGGCTACGCCATCGCCAGCAAAAGAAAAAGGTGTTGGGTAAATGTTTAGCAGCAACAAGTCAATACTATCTGGTGGCAATAAATGGCAGGCATAGCTAAGGGCATTCCTAGAGGAATCGGAAAAGTCTGTAAGTAAGATAACTGTTGCCATAGCCTTTCTATATTAATTAATCGTGAACTTTTGTTCATCAATTGTGTCTGAGCTGGGGATTTTCTCTGAAGCATGATTGTTGGGATTTTAAGGATTAAAGGGAAGTATCTATTGCTCACATCCAAATCCAAAAAATCCATTTAATCCCAACAATCATGGTTCAGACCTTCTTACGCTTTCAACCCATCCCAGCAAATGGTAAACGCTTCTTCTGCCATTTGGGGGGTAATTACGTGGTTGCTGTATTTGCTGTACTTAATCACCTCTGTGATGCTGCCCATCATAAAAATGAGCAACAAAAATGTGTCCATGTTTTTCAGCAGACCCTCTTCTTTGCCCCGTTCAATCAATTGTATCAACGGATTAAGGGTGTGCAGCATCATTTTCTTAGTAGATTCTGATATAAATGGTGAGTGGTAACACTGTTCCATGAATACAGACTCCTTGAAATTGTTGGTGCGGTAAGTAAGGATGTTGTGCCAGATTACAAAAAAACCTTTCTTAAAAGGGGCTTGTGGGTCATAGCCTTCAAAATAAGTTTTTACAGATGCCTCCCGGCAACTTTGGTACAAGCTATTGATAAGCGTTTCCTTGTCCTTGAAATAGATATACAGGGTACCCGTGGCCATATTTGCCTCTTTGGCAATGTGCCGCATGGTTATACCTGCAACCCCTATTTCTACTACCAGCTTTAAAGTTGCAGAAAATATAACGCTTTCCTTGCTGTCATTTTTCTGTTTCACGGTGCAAATATAATGAACATTCGTTCATTTAATTAAAAAAATTTTGTTATTAGTAAAGTGCAAATTTGGTTAATCTGCCACGAAGGCACGAAAACACAATGAGGCACAAAGTTTTAAAGGAACAAAAAGAAAAGAAAAAACTATACTAATCTTACCAAATAGTTGGAGTAGGGTGCTCTGTATAAATGCATAATACTAACCGTATAAATGCATTTTATTAAGCGTTATGTAATATGGACAAAATAGTTGGTAAAATTCCCTGTAATTGAAGCTATG